>CAMMVF010000001.1 GCA_946500295.1 uncultured Clostridia bacterium
GGGTATAATTGTTTCCGGCTATGTAGGTCGGCAGCAGACCATTACCTTATCATAATTAGCTGACGCGTGCATAAAATCAGTACAGCTTAAAATAATATATTTATCCGAAGGGGCACGAAAGTGTCCCTTCGTCTGTTTAGATGTTCGCCTGTGTGACAAGCTCGTTTGAACACGCCTACAGCGGCGGGGGACATCGGCGACTTGGTTATAAAAAATTACAAATAGAGTTTTAATCGCATTAAGGAGGCGGACATGAACAATCAGCCGATTGAAATCGAGAGAAAATTTTTGATTAAAATACCGGATATTAATACCCTGCGCTCCCAGCCGGGGTATTTTGAGACGAAATTTACTCAGCTGTATATAAGCTCCCCTGACGGAAAATCCAAAGGTGGGAGAATAAGAAAGAGCGTTTATAAGGATAGAACTGTGTATTTTAAAACGTATAAGAGAGATATTACAGCATTGAAACGAATTGAGATAGAGCGAGAGATAACCCAGGAGGAATTTCAGCGCTTGTCGGGATATATTATGGAAGGGACAACGCCGATAATTAAGGTGCGCCACAGTTTTGAATTTGATGAAAAGCTGGTAGAGGTGGATATCTATGAATTTTGGAGCGATAGAGCCACAGCTGAGGTTGAACTGAGTTCTGAGGATGAGCAACTGAGGTTGCCGAATTTCATTGAGGTTATTAAAGAAATAACCTATGATAAACGCTATCGAAACTTTTCTTTGGCGAAAGCTCCGGTAATGGAAGAAATTTAAAATTTCCGTGCAAGGTAAATAAAATCTTACAATAGTATCGTTGCAAGCTTGGATGGGACAGGAGTAACTTGATTGTAATTGTTGTTGACAAACTGTAATTATTTTGTTACAATTCTGTATGTGGTAAATTTAATTACAGGAGAATCGTGTAATGAAGCAATCAAAGAAGATACTTTCGATTATTACTGCATCTGCTTTGGCGATTAGCTGTACTGTCGGAGCTTCAGCGGTGCAGACTGAGGAGCTTTCGTCATCAGCATTAACAAAAACTGTTTACGGTGATGTAAATCACGACGGTTATGTTTCACTTGCCGACGCCATAAAGCTTATGCAGCACGCAATCGGTCAGAGCAAGATTTCCAATGATAATTTGACGGCTGCGGGAATGAGCAGCAATATACAGCTCAAGGATGCTCTTGAGGTTATGAAAATAGCCAGCAACGGAAAAATTGTCCGTGTTAATGGGGTAAAGCTCGGCGCAAGCAGCAAGACGGTAAATGTGGGCGAAAGCTTTTCGCTGGGAGCCAGCGTTACTCCGTCAAATGCAGCTAATAAAAATTTGGCTTATTCCTCATCAAATTCCTCTGTCGCTGTTGTTGATGCAAATGGCAAGGTTACAGCTAAGGGAGTCGGCAAAGCGACTATTACGGCTACTACGGTTGACGGAGGGTACAAGGCTTCGTGCTCGCTTACGGTGAGCGTAGTCAAGCCGAGCATTACGCAGAGCAGCGTTTCGCTGGATATTGGTCAGACTCAAAGCGTAAGCTATATGAGCAAATCTGCGGCGCCTTTTGATAATTACACTGTTAAAACCAGCAACAGCGCAGTGGTTTCCGCCTCGCGCTATGGCTCTACCGTAAAGCTGAAGGCGTTGAAATCCGGCTCGGCTACAGTAACCGTGACAGAGGTTAATACCGGTGCTAAAGACAGTGTGAAAGTCACTGTAAAAGCTGCGGAGACCTCAAATACGATCACGGTCAGCGGGGTTAAATATAATACTTGTGATAATTATTCAAGTAAATATCTGTATGATCAAACAGATTACAGCAAGTTTGTTTCCGGCGGTTCAAACGCGGGATGCAGCGCTACGGCTGAGGCAATCGGCGCTTCCATGTATTATGGAAGAACGATTACTCCGGACAGCTCCGAAATCGGCTGGATATATGGCGTAGGGGCGACTTTTTGGCTTGCCGACGTAAGATATAGCAATATGAGTGTTGATTCAAAGCTTACGATAGCCTACAACCAGTTGAAAAAGGGCAATCCGAGCATTATAAACACTCTGAACTATTCAGATCATTGGGTGACTATCATAGGTATTAAGTCCACGGCGAATCCAAACGCTTTAAAAACATCGGATTTTCTGATTGCAAATCCGTGGGGCGGAACTTTGTCAAATCTTGAGACATATCTGAGTTCTACGGGAAGATATATCCCTTACAGCTACTCCATGAGAACATACGAATAATAATTTAATTATAGGTGCAGCCGCTTCGGAAACGAGGCGGCTGTTTTCAAATTTTTAAATCTTTAAATCTTCGCCCGCGTGACAAGCTCGTTTGATCACGCCAGCGACGATTGCAACCGTCGCTGGGGAGCTTTGCTCCTCAGTCTTTCGGCGGGGGATTATAACCCCACCGAAAGACTGAATGTTCCCCGCCGCCTACAGAGGCGGGGAATATCGGCGGCCTGGTTATAAGGACTTATATTGAGCAAACTATATAGGGTGATTTTTGTGAAGCTTACGGCGGCAAATAAATACTCTGGATTGCTTTTTGTCAGAGCTGCGGTTGGCATAGTGGTAACGGGTTTTTTGTGCGGAGCGGTAGCGGCGTTTTCATTTACAGTGGCGTATATACTTGGGGCGCTTAGCATTATTGCTTATTTGTTTATTATTTTCTTTTATATATCCCGTTTTACAAAGTCGATACAACTTCACATAGACGACGAGCTTTTTAGATTGCGAAAGGGAGTTATCTTTGTTAGAGTTTGTTCGCTGCCGCTGAGCTGTGTAAGATTTTTTGATATTCGCCATAGCTTGTTGTCAGGGCTTTTTGGAGTGTGCAGTGTGGTTTTTTACACTGCGTCAGGCAGGGTGAGAGCCTGCGGACTTGATATAGATGAGGCGTTGAGCCTCACAGCAGTGGTGGAGGCGGCGATTTATGAAGAGATTAAGGATTGATAAGGGGCGCAGGGTACATTTGTTCTCTATTGTGATATCCCTGTACAAAAACGCCTTTTTGCTCTTGATACCGCTTGTGCAATTTTTATTATTTCGACCTGAGGATTTTTGGGGTATGGTCGCAAGTGGAAGTGTAAACGTAATCACAGCCACCGTTGTAGTCACATATATTATATTGAAGTATAAATTCACCTATTTGGATTGCGACGGCTCAAGGCTGATATATGGCAAAGGTATGCTGTTTCGGAGAAAAAGGGTAATTTTCGGCGGGAAAATAAACGGAACTGCCGTAAAAAGCGGAGGTGCGGCGGGCGTTTTCGGTGCGGTTTTATACTGCTGCGACGCAGATACGGGCAGATTCGCGGTCAAAGAGTATTTGAAGCGAAAGCACGGGGCGGTGATTCAGAACCGGAGTGAGAGCGATGTTGTAAAAAAATGCGGGACAGTGCACTGCCTTGCCGCCGCTGCTGACGCCACCAGTGCATTTTCCGGGATACTTTTGGCAGTGCCGTTTTTGAGACGAGCCGCTGTTGTTGCAGGCGATACTTTAAACTCGGGGCTATATACGGGGCTGAGCCTGTGGTCGCAGATAGCTTCACAGCTTTTGCCTCCTATAGTCGCTTCGGTGACGGGCTTGATTGTCTTTGGTTATATCGTCGCCTTTACCTATGAATTTTTGAGGCACTGGGGAGCAAAAATATCTCTTGGCGGAGGAGAGCTTAAGGTTTCAAGAGGCATTATATGGAGGGTAAGAATTGAACAGCGGCTCGATGAAATCTCCGGTTTATGCTGTGAGCAGGGGCTGGTAGGCCTTATTTTTAACGTGAAAAAAGACGTCGTACTTCTGAGTACAGCGAGAAAAGTCAGCTCGGAGAGGGAACTTTTAAATTTTGAAAGGGGCGCTGTCAAGAAATTTTCCGATTGGGATTGTATCCAGCCGGGAAAAGGCAGTCTGTTCTCCTTTGTCTGGCTTCCACTTGTTCTGACTCTGGGTGCTGTCACAGCGGCGTTTTACCTAAGATCAACCGGTAAGGAGATTGCCGTTTCAGTCGTGCTCACGGCAGTGACCCCGCTTTGTCTTTTGTGGCTTTTGTTTAGGGCGGCGGCGTTTGAGCGCACCTTTTTATATAAGTCTGGAGAGAAAATCGTTTTGGGTTTTCATCAGGGGCTTAGGCTGATAAATTTATATTTGACCCTCGACTGTATAAGTTCTGTCGTGGTAAGTCAAAACCCGTTTCAACATTTTTTCGGAAGTTGTAATGTAAGGGTGTATCTACGCAACAGACGTGCGCCGATTTTGCTAAAGCGGCTGAGTATAAAAAATATATCTTCGGTCAAATTAGCTGATTCTATTTTTAAGTCGCGGAAAATATATTAAATATGCCGGTATTGTAAAGCTAAGAGTTGATTTTGCAATATAAAAATAGAAACTTGTTAAATTAGCACAGTTTTCCTGCTTATATTGGAAAAACTGGGGCGAGTATGCAAGTTTAAATAAAAATCCTGCAAAACCCTTAAAAAAGAGTTGACAAATCAAAAGAGATGATATATACTTTAGTCGTAAACACAGCAACGGCGCTGGGACTTAGGTCCTTGCGCCATTTTTGTTAATCAGACAATTTTTAAACAGGATAGGAGAGTTTTAAAATGTCAAAAGTAATCAACGTTCCCGAAATTTTCGGAAGCATGGTTTTCGACGATGTAACCATGAAGGAGCGTCTTCCCAAGCAGACCTATAAAGCCCTGAAAAAGACTATTCAGGACGGCGATGCCCTTGACCCGAATGTTGCAACAATAGTTGCTAACGCTATGAAGGACTGGGCTGTAGAGAAGGGCGCTACCCACTACACTCACTGGTTCCAGCCGATGACAGGTATCACCGCCGAGAAGCACGACAGCTTTATTAATCCGACCGATGACGGCAGGGTAATAATGGAGTTTTCGGGTAAGGAGCTTATTAAGGGCGAGCCTGACGCATCATCTTTCCCTTCAGGCGGAATAAGAGCTACTTTTGAGGCCAGAGGTTACACAGCATGGGATCCGACCTCATACGCATTTATTAAAGACGGAACACTGTGCATACCTACCGCTTTCTGTTCATACACAGGCGAGGTTCTTGACAAGAAAACTCCCCTCCTCCGTTCGATGGAGAGAATCAGCGCTGAGGCAATAAGAGTACTGAGACTTTTCGGCGATACAGAGACTACAAGAGTAGTTACCACCGTTGGCTGTGAGCAGGAGTACTTCCTCATTGACAAGGATCTTTACGAGCAGAGAAAAGACCTCATCTTTACCGGAAGAACACTTTTTGGAGCTAAGGCACCGAAGGGGCAGGAGCTTGAGGATCATTACTTCGGAGCTATCAGGCCGAGAGTAGTTGAGTACATGGCTGACCTCGACCAGGAGCTTTGGAAGCTCGGCATTTTGGCAAAAACAAAGCATAACGAGGTTGCTCCGGCTCAGCACGAGCTTGCTCCTATATTCTCAACATCAAACATTGCTACTGATCACAACCAGTTGACAATGGAGATAATGAAGAAAACCGCCGAGAAGCACGGCATGGTTTGCCTGCTTCATGAAAAGCCGTTTGCAGGAGTAAACGGAAGCGGTAAGCACAACAACTGGTCAATTTCGACCAACACAGGCAAAAACCTCCTCGACCCCGGCAAATCGCCTGCTGAAAACAAGCAGTTCCTGCTCTTCCTCGCCGCAGTTATCAAGGGCGTAGACGAGTATCAGGATTTACTCAGGGTTTCCGTTGCGTCTGCAGGAAACGACCACCGTCTCGGAGCTAACGAGGCTCCTCCGGCAATCATCTCCATGTTTATCGGTGACGATTTGCAGGCCGTAGTTGATTCTATTATCGGCGGCAAGGAGTATTCAAACGACAGCTCAAAGAAGTTGCAGCTCGGTTCTAATGTATTGCCTGACTTTATCAGAGATACAACCGACAGAAACCGTACTTCTCCGTTTGCATTTACAGGCAACAAGTTTGAGTTCCGTATGCTCGGTTCAGCTCTGAACATTGCCTGCCCGAATATCATGCTCAACACAATAGTTGCTGAGGAGCTTGCTCAGTTTGCTGATGAGCTTGAGAAGGCAGATGACTTTGATACAGCCGTAATGGATGTTATCAAAAAGGCTATTTCTGAGCATCAGAGAATCATTTTCAACGGCAACAACTATTCCGAAGAGTGGGTAGCAGAGGCAGAGAGAAGAGGACTTTCAAACCTTCGCACAACACCGGAGGCATTCAAGAGATATCTCACACCGAAGAATGTAGAGCTGTTTGTTAAGCACAGGGTTTACACCGAGGTTGAGCTTAACTCAAGATGCGAGATCCTGCTTGAAAACTATGCTAAAATTATTAATATAGAGGCGGAGACAATGCTCGATATGGCTAAGAGAGATATTCTCCCGGCTGTATCAGGATATGTAAGAGAGCTTACAGATACAGCACTTGCCAAGAAGGCTTTGAGTGATTCAATTCCCTGCGATGCTGAGACTGAAATTGTTGATAAGCTTTCTAAGCTTCTCTCCTGCTTTGCAAAGAAGATTGCAGCCCTTGAGGAGGTCTTGATCAAGGCTAAAGATGTAGAGGGAGATCAGGAAATCGCAGACTTCTATCAGCAGGAGGTATTCGCTGCAATGCAGGAGCTGAGAGCTGTAGGCGATGAGATGGAGACCAGCGTATCGTCTGAATACTGGCCTTATCCGACATACGGCGATTTGCTCTTCAGCGTTTGATAATGAGAGTGAATAGCTCTGTGTAGCGCTTGGTGGCGACAGTTAATTTAGCCCTATCCTTTTTAATTCACATAACAAGAAAAGTCCCGTGGAGGTAAAACTCATCGGGCTTTTCTTGTTATTTATGAAATAGTCGGAACGGATAATTTTTTTGAAAGGTTGACCTGGCGCAGCTTAATGTTTAGGCTTTAGGAGAAATCACGAGTATTTATTAAAGCTTGTCTTGCAGCCGCAAGCCGATTTTTATGCAAAGGGACTTGCGCTGATGATGCGGTTATGGTATAATACCAAAGTCAGCTTAAATATGAAGGCGTAGCTCAGTTGGTTAGAGTACTTGCTTGACATGCAAGGGGTCGGTGGTTCAAGTCCACTCGTCTTCACCAAAAAAAGCGTTGCCTGTGCAGCGCTTTTTTTCAATGATCTTTTTAAAATGTATGATAATATATCTACTATATCAAAGTTGCTTTGCTTCGATTTAAATAAAATGCAGGCGCACAAAAGGGCTTCCCCAAATGGGGAAGCCCGTGTATATTGTCTATATATTTACGACTCAGACGCTAACCTCTATAAGCGAGGCTATTGCTTCGTCTACGGCCTTTTTGTTGTAATAATACTTAATTATGTCACTCCTGGTAACAATCCCCATAAATACCCCTCTGTCGTCGATTACAGGCACGAAGTTTTGATCCATTACCCTCATAAGAAGGGTTTCTATCGGAGTTGTGATGGTTACAGGGGGATTAAATCCCTTGCGAAGGATGTCCTTAACAGTGTATTCCTCCTGCTTTTTAATGGAGCGGTTGTTGCAGTCAAGAATATGCCACAGAAAGTCTCCTTCGTTTACCGTGCCGACGTACTCTCCGTTTTGGGCTATAACCGGTATAGCTGTGTAGCCGTGGTAGCGCATTTTTTCAAGACCCTGTCTGATTGTATTGTCTTCGTATATATAGGCAACGTCACATTTTGGCTTTAACAGCATGATGATGTTCATTTTATTTGTTTTCACCTCCTTTTTCCAGCATTCATTATACCAAATTATAGAGTTGATATAAAGATAATTCGTGAACATTTCTTAAAAAATGTTACTTCCATACTATTTCAGGCTTTTCAAGCCTTTGCCGGGTGATTGTATATAGAGCTAAATTTGCAGGTGAAGCCGGTTTTACCTGCGGTTTGTGTGTGCAAAAGAAGGAGTGGGGATAGCTGTCAAAGCTTGCTGATTAGGCGGATAACTGTTGCATACACAGATACTCGGATTTAACCGAGCACATATCATTATATTATATGTGCTAATCGGAAATTGTCGAAGTGTATGCCTTGATAAAAATAAATTATGCGACAACAAAAGCTGCGGGGCTTTCCGCAGCTTTTAACACAGGTTGTGTTGAATAAATGAAGAGTTATGGAAACGGATTTGCATCCGACGAAATATGCTCGTGATTTTAAAGTTGACGTACCCTATATGGGTAAATCGGCAGTTGCGTTCGGGAAAATCTCAAACAGCTTTCACCATTATATAATCATCCATCACGAAGCCGTTACCAATATCGGTCACAATGCTCTTTTCTTCATAAAAGCCCAGATGCTTATACACATTAATGGCAAGCTCGTTGTGCTTGTTTACAGTGAGGTAAACGGCCGATTTACCGTTTTCTTTGGCGAACTTTACCTCTTGATCAAACATAGCCCTGCCAACGCCAAGTCCTCGATATTCTTTTTTAACATAGAGCTTGCTGATAAACAGCCTTTCGCTTTCGAGCTTGTAGCAGCTGTAGCCTACGAGCTTGGAGTCAACATAAGGCCCTATGTACTGAACGCCCTCTGCCATCTGCTGTCTTATTGCCTGCTCGCTTTGAAATTTATCGAGCATATAGTCCACCTGCGCTTGACCTATTATCGGGAGAAAATGCTCGTTCCATATCTCTCGTGCCGTCGTTGCAAGTTCCGGGGCGTTGTTTGAGTTCATTTTTTTGATTGCTATTTCCATGTTTACCGTCCTTCCAAATCAGTGTTTACTCATTATTTACTATACTATCACAGTCTCGACATAATTCGCAATACTTAGAGCAATATTGGGCGGATATGGCAAATTTTTTGCGGTTAGTCTTATCAAACCACTTGATAATACGAGGTGGATTGCTTATAATTAAAGGGTATAAATGCTCTTTATACCATACCAAGATGAAAGGAGTACCTGTATGAACTATTCTCACGAAGTTGAAAATATGTGTACGGTTACTAAGGGACCTCATCACGGTCCTGCTCCCATTCCCGAAGAGGGCAAGTGGGTAAAGGCTTATGACATTAAGGACATCGCCGGTCTGTCTCACGGTATCGGCTGGTGCGCACCTCAGCAGGGTGCTTGTAAGCTCACATTGAATGTAAAGGACGGAATTGTTGAGGAGGCGCTGGTTGAGACAATCGGTTGCTCCGGCATGACCCACTCGGCAGCTATGGCAGCTGAAATTCTGCCGGGCAAGACATTGCTTGAATGTCTTAATACAGACCTCGTATGCGACGCTATCAACACTGCTATGAAGAACATCTTTGAGCAGCTCGTATATGGCAGAAGCCAGACCGCATTTTCCGAAAACGGCTTGCCGGTAGGCGCAGGACTTGAGGATTTGGGTAAGGGTCTGCGTTCTCAGGTAGGAACAATGTTCAGCACAAAAGCCAAGGGCGTTCGCTACATGGAAATGGCAGAGGGCTATGTGCTCAAGACCGCTCTGGACGAGAACGACGAGGTTATCGGATATCAGTTTGTTAAGCTCGGAAAGATGATGGAGGATATCCGCCACGGCGTATCTCCTGACGAGGCTTACAAGAACAACATCGGTCAGTACGGACGCTTCGACGGAGCGGCTAAGTACATAGACCCAAGAGAAGAATAATCGGGGAGGTAAGCGAATATGGCAAATGATGTAACTTTTGAGAGCAAAGACCGCAGAATGCCTAAAATCGAGAAGTGCCTTGCCGAGTATGGTATTGCAAGTCTTGAAGAGGCCAGACAGCTATGTCTTGACACCGGATTCGACCCGGATAAGATTGTAAAGGGCGTTCAGCCCATCGCTTTTGAGAATGCTTCATGGGCATACACACTTGGCTGTGCAGTAGCTATCAAGAAGCAGGTAAAGACAGCCGCAGACGCAGCGGCTGCAATTGGAATCGGACTTGAGGCTTTCTGTATTCCCGGCTCTGTTGCAGAGCAGAGAAACGTAGGTCTCGGCCACGGAAACCTTGGCGCAATGCTTTTAAGAGATGAGACTAAGTGCTTTGCATTTTTGGCTGGTCATGAGAGCTTTGCAGCAGCTGAGGGTGCTATCGGTATTGCAAGAAGCGCAAACAAGGCTCGTAAAGAGCCGCTGAGAGTTATCCTCAACGGTCTCGGCAAGGACGCAGCCTACATCATCTCCCGTATCAACGGCTTTACCTATGTGAAGACAGACTACGACTTCTTCACAGGCGAGCTGAAGATAGTTGAGGAGAGAGCTTTCTCAGACGGCGAGAGAGCCGCTGTAAAATGCTACGGTGCTAACGACGTTCGTGAGGGCGTTGCAATCATGGTTCACGAGGGCGTAGACGTTTCCATCACAGGTAACTCAACAAACCCGACCCGTTTCCAGCACCTGGTAGCAGGAACCTACAAGAAGTGGGCGATTGAAAACGGCAAGAAGTACTTCTCGGTTGCCAGCGGCGGCGGCACAGGACGTACTCTCCACCCGGACAACATGGGCGCAGGTCCTGCTTCCTATGGTCTTACAGACTCTATGGGTCGTATGCACGGCGACGCTCAGTTTGCAGGTTCGTCCTCAGTTCCGGCTCACGTTGAGATGATGGGACTGATGGGCATGGGCAACAACCCGATGGTTGGTGCTACAGTTGCCTGCGCAGTTGCTGTATACGAGGGACTTAACAAGTAATAAAACGTCTTGAATATAAACTTAAAGGACTTCCGATTGATTTCGGGAGTCCTTTTTAATGTGTAAAAAAAGAGGGATTGTTCATTTTTTCGACTTTGCCTAAAAATTCATAGCTTTACTACCCGCTTGAACGCAAGAGGATTTCGTCGACTGCGGTCTGATTACAACAGTTTACAGCGGATTCCTTTTGTTATATGAAATGGCAGTGGCTATCACTGTGATTAACAGGATGAGCGGTTGACGGCAGAAAGTTTAAGCTATGCTGCGAATATGGGGGAGCAGGGGGAATCTTCGATTAATAAAATTAACTACATGTCCCACGAACAGCGCTGACACTATCGTACCCAGCCCCAGCCCGTTCAGCCTTCCCCAGAAAATGAACGACATAATCACTGCTATTATAACCAAGGTTGTGTCGAAAACAACCTTGACGGTTCCGAATCTCTTGTTTGCCACGGTTGATATAGCCCGTACAAGACCTTCTCCCGGAACCATCAGTACATCGGGGGCTACCTCGATGGAAATTCCCAAGCCCAGGACTATACAGCCGAGAAGCAGCGCGATTATTTGTGAAATAAGGTTGTCGAAGTGGAACACGCTTAATAAACTCATGCTCAGGTCAATACAGTAGCTAAATATAATATTTACTACGAGTTGAAGTAGCTGGAGCGGCTTAAAGTTCCTTCTCAGCAGAATAATTTGAAGGAGAATAAAAACCAGATTCATTAAAAAGGAAAACTGCCCGAGAGTAAGAGGAAACTTCAGGCTTAGTACATAGGCTACGCTGGTAATGGGAGAGGTACCCATGTTCGCCTTGGTTATTAAGGCGATTCCAAAGGAGTTTATTATAACACCTGCAATAAACCAAAAATATTTTTTAAAATAAACATTCATCATCTTTCACTCTCCGTTTTCAAATTTTCAATAATTCTCTTCAACATTTTGATAAAAGCCGCTTTATCCGAAGCGTCTGTATTTTTCCAAGCTGCATTATCTACGGCGTGAAATATGTCCTTAACTTCAGCGGCGGTTTTTTCTCCCTTTTCTGTCAGATGTATTAAGTAACTGCGTTTATCGCTTGCGTGCGATACCTTGCGTATTAAATCCTGCTTTTCCATTCCCGATAAAAGAAAGGTTATCGTTGATTTGTCCAATGCGCAGCCCAGCCCGATTTCCTTTTGAGTGCATCCGTTGTGCGCTGATAAAAATTCAAGTATCTTAGGTTGTCCGGGCATTAGTCCGAGTTTATTTGTGCGTTTTACTATGGATTTAGTAGCATAGTTGTTCGCTATCAGCAGTAGATAGTGCAGTTCGTCGTTATTCAAAATTTCCCACATCCTTAAATTAGTTTTAACTCAAACTATATTATAGATGCCTTATCCTCAAATGTCAAGTTGCAGCGAGGGCGGGCGAGCGCATTTCCTCGGCTTTGCAAAGCCGAGGGAATTTTTCAAGGGCGGGTGTCCGCCCTTGAAAGGCGCTGTAAGCAAGGATTGCTTACAGCGGCGCTCGCCCGCCCTCGCGTCCCGAAACAAAGCTTAAACCGAGAGAAAGCAAAAAGAATTACTCCGCTCACAAAAGGCGGAGGAGTTTTAACGTGAGAAAAGTCAAAAAGTATAATTGTCCTTAATTGGTATAGAACAGAAACAGTGCAGAAGAACGTAGGATGCAAGCGGCAAAGCCGCTTGCAGTTTGTCCCCCAAATTATGCAGCTTACCGTTTTAGGGGTTCAGTTTTTTTCTTTGAGCTGATAAAATAGCATTGACAGGAGGGGTTAGGATGAAAATCTCTGTAATTGAGGGCTGTGCGGTGAGCGAGCCCGAGATTTTGATAAAATGCAAAAAGCTCGACAGCGAGCTTAAAGCCGTGGTAGATAAGCTTGAGCTTAAAAGCCACCGCCTTGAGTGCAGACGTGAGGGCGGAAAATACATGGTGAGTGTCAAAGACGTCTATTACATCGAAAGCGTTGACGAGCGCACCTTTGTTTATTGTAAAGACTCGGTTTACGAGTGTGAGCAAAGGCTTTATAAGCTGGAGTCGCGGCTTGCTAGGGGAGACTTTGTGAGGATAAGCAAAAGCTGTATTTTGAATATCAGAAAGCTTGAGTGCGTGCGCCCGCTTTTAAACGGGAAGATGGAGGCAAGCCTTATCAACGGAGAAAAGCAGGTTATAAACCGACATTACCTCAAGGGTTTTAAAGAGAAATTCGGATTGGGAGGACATAACAATGGTTAAGATGGGATATTACATTTTGCAGCTTGCCGGAACATTCAGCAGTGAGTGCTTGATTTTAGCGATAATATATCAGCTTGCCGGAAATCCCGAGGTGTTTAATTCTACAGCGGTGCTTATATGCTTTTTGCTGGCAGTGATTATCACAGCGGCAATGACGATCACAGACAGGCTGACCTTTCAATCGAGTAAGGCTGTGAAGATAATAGTTGATTTGCTTGTTATCTTTGCTGCCGTAGTCGGGCTGGGGGATTTTGTTTTGGGGTGGTTTAATATTTTTCACCCGTTAGATATGCTGATTGTTATTGGCGTGATTGCTGCAGTTTACATTATTGTGTTCGCTATGATGACGCTCAGGCTTAGGATAGATTCAGACAAGATAAACCGAAAAATTATGGAGATGAGGGAGGATAAAGATGGGGAGGATAATTGAGATAGAGAACCTGAAAAAATCCTACGGAGAGGTCAAGGCTGTGGATGACATAAGCTTTTATGTACAGCAGGGCAGTTTGTTTGCATTTTTGGGGCCTAATGGAGCGGGTAAATCCACTACCATCAGCATACTCAATACCTACCTGAAGCCCGACAGCGGCAGTGTAAATATTGCGGGACTCACGCTCGGCAGGGACGACAGCGAGATAAGAAGTCGAATAGGAGTGGTGTTTCAGGAGGGCGTGCTGGATCAGAGGCTTACGGTCTGGGATAATCTGATGATTAGGGGGAGTTTTTATAAGCTCAGGGGCAGGGCGCTAAAAAAAGCCGCAGAGGCCGCGGCGGAAATAGTGGGTGCAACGGAGTTTTTAAACCGACCCTACGGAAAGCTCTCGGGAGGGCAGCGCCGCAGGGCGGACATAGCCAGAGCCTTATTAAACACCCCAAAGATACTGTTCCTTGACGAGCCGAGCACGGGGCTTGACCCTCAGACAAGACTGAGCATTTGGGAGACGGTAAAAAAACTGCAATCCGAGCAGGGAATTACCGTGTTTCTGACCACTCACTATCTCGAGGAAGCGGAGAGTGCAGGCTATGTGGTGATTATCGACAAGGGAAAAATAGCTGCAAAGGGAACTCCAGTGGATCTGAAAAGAAGGTTTGTCAAGGATGAGTTGTATCTGTACCCCCAAAAAGGCGCAGAAAAAGTGTTGTACGATAAACTGGACAATACAGTCGGACTGACTGTTAAAAATGAAGTGGCTGTGATACCGCTTGACTCGACCTTTGAGGCTTTAAGCTTTATAGATGAATACAAGTCCCATATTTCGGACTTTGAAGTTCGCAAGGGTACGATGGATGGACTATTTGTCGCGGTAACGGGGAGAGAAATGAGATGACATTGAGTTTTGCAAAGAGAAATATGAAGGTGTTTTTGCGTGACGGCGGCTCGGTAATGGGGTCACTGCTGACGGTAATTATCCTTATAGGCGTGTATGCTTTGTTTCTCGGCGATATGATGGTTAGCTCTATTGACAGCGGCGGCTTTGAAAATCACGCTAAGACTATGGCGGATGAGTGGATAATGGCGGGGATAGTTTCTGTAATGCCCTTGTCGTGCGCCTTGGGTGCGGCAGGGATTATTGTTGAGGATCGCTCGAAAAAGATTGATAGGGACTTTTACTGCTCGCCGATATCCAGAGCCTCCGTCAGCGGCGGCTATATCCTGAGTGTATTTTTGATTGCGTTTATTATGACCGTAATCGGCTTTGCACTGAGTCAGCTTTATATAGTTTCGAGAGGCGGAGAGCTGCTCTCGCTTGAGAATATGCTAAAGGCTCTCGGGGTAATTTTACTCGATGCTTTGGCGGCGAGCGCAATTATTATTACCGTGGCTATGCTGTTTAAAAGTCAGAACGCCTACGGCAGCGCCTGCACCGTTATAGGAACTCTGAGCGGCTTTGTGATGGGGCTTTACCTTCCGGTGGGGAGCTTGCCCGACGCGATAGCGACTGTTGTAAAATGCTTTCCGCTTTCGCACTCGGCTGTGCTGCTGCGGCAGATTTTTATGGAAAAGTCGCTTGAGCAAGCAAGCGAGGGTGCGCCTGCGCCGGTGCTTGAAATGCTCGACGGGGTTAAAAATGAGCTAGGGGTAAATATCAGCTTTGGGGATTATGTCGTAAGTGCGGCGCAGAGCGTGGCTGTGCTGGCAGTGACCGCAGCGGTGTTCTTTGGAGCAGCATGGCTGCTTGCGAGGAGGAAGGAAAAATGAATCATAGCATAGCAGAGATTGCCGGATAAATAGTTTAAAAAATACTTCGCTGTAAAAAGCGGGCGAGCACATTTCCTCGGCTTTGCAAAGCCGAGGAAATCTTTCAAGGGCGGCTTGTCCGCCCTTGAAAGCGCTGTAAGCAAGTGTTGCTTGCAGCGGTGCTCGCCCGCATTTGATGCCCCGAAACAAAGCTTAAAACGAGAGAAAGCGAAAAAAATTACTCCGCCCACAAAATGAGGCGGAGTTTTAACGTGAGAAGAGTCAAAAAAGGATTCTGACCCTTAATTGGTACAGTTTTCAACTATAGCAGTGCAGTGGTACGTAGGGAGTAGGTTATTTTCCCTGCTTTAAAAGGTAGTTTGCACGGTTGATGGCGTTTAAAATTCCGTAGATGGAAGCCATATTGATATTGTTGCCGACTCCAACGCCGAAAATGCCCTTGCCGTTTTTGCGAAGCAGCTCGATGTAGGCTATGGCCTGCGAGTCACTGCCCTCGGTCATGGCGTGCTCGCTGTAGGAGAGAAACTTGTAGCAGTCAACGCCAATGGACTTCATTGCGTTGAAAAAGGCGTCTATCGGGCCGTTACCCTCGCCGGTTATCTCCTTGCGACTCATTTCTCCGTCAATATTTACGGACAGAGTGCCCTTGAAGGTTACCATGTCCTTGCCCTCAGAGCCCTGCTGGATTACGTTGTGCTCAAGCAGGTCGTACTTTTTCGGCACGTAAAGATACTCTCTCTCGAATACATGCAAAAGCTCATTCGGGAGCAGCTCCCTGCCGAGCTTGTCGCACTCGGCTTGAACTAAAGCGCCGAATTCGGGGTGCATCTTCTTGGGAAGATGGTAGCCGAAGGTGTGAGCCATGACAAACGCTGCTCCGCCCTTGCCGGACTGGGAGTTGATTCTGATTATCGGCTCGTACTGCCTGCCCACGTCTGCGGGGTCTATCGGCAGATATGGAACCTCCCAGTAATCTGAGTTGGTTTTTTCCATGTACTGAGTGCCCTTGTTGATTGCGTCCTGATGAGAGCCTGAAAATGCGGTGAATACCAGCTCGCCGGCGTAGGGTGTTCTCTCGTGCACCTTCATCTTGGTACATCTTTCGTACACTTCCTTGAGCTTGGGCAGGTCGCTGAAGTCGAGCTTGGGGTCTACACCCTGGGTGTACATATTCAGTCCTACTGTAACTATGTCGAGGTTGCCGGTTCTCTCGCCGTTTCCGAAGAGGGTTCCCTCCACTCTCTCGGCTCCAGCCAAAAGAGCAAGCTCTGTTGCGGCTACTCCCGTGCCCCTGTCGTTGTGGGGATGAACGCTGATTATAGCTGCCTCACGGTTCGGCAGGTGCTTGATGAAATATTCTATCTGGTCAGCGTAGGTGTTGGGGGTGCACATCTCGACGGTGTTCGGAAGATTCAAAATCACCGGGTTTTCCTTGGTGCTGCCCAGAGCCTTCATTACTTCGTCGCATATTCTTACTGAAAAATCCACCTCGGTGCCGCTGAAGCTTTCGGGGGAGTATTCAAAGCGGATATTTGTGTCGCCCTCGTAGCTGTCCGTAAGCTCCTTTATGAGCTTTGCACCCGAGACGGCGATTTCGGTAATGCCGTCCATGTCCTTGTTAAATACGACCTTCCTTTGCAGGGTGGAGGTCGAGTTGTAGAAGTGGACTATTACGTTTTTAGCGCCCTTGATAGCGTCAAAGGTCTTTCTGATGAGGTGCTCTCTGGCTTGCACGAGAACCTGAATAGTAACGTCATCGGGAATATGGCCGCCCTCGATAAGCTCACGGCAGATTTCGTACTCGGTTTCGGACGCCGAGGGGAAGCCTATCTCTATTTCCTTAAAGCCGACGTCGCACAAAAGCTTGAAAAACTCAAGCTTCTCCTGCAAATTCATAGGATCTATAAGCGCCTGGTTGCCGTCTCTCAGGTCAACACTGCACCATATTGGGGCTTTTGTAATTACGTTGTTTGGCCACTGTCTGTTTTCAAGCGGGATTTGCTTGAAGGGGATATACTTTTTGTAAGAATCAAGCATTGTGTTTTCCTCCTTATCCTTTTATATCACATAAGCTGTGGCTTTAAAGCGGTATGAATACAAAAACGCCCCTTTGCACAAGCGCAAAAGGGGCGAATAATATCCGCGGTACCACCCTAATTCGAGCTCAAGGCTCCTCAAAGGCTTCTAACAAAGCCCTGACCGATAACGCAGTCTGGCGTTCTGCCCTAAGTGTCGGACAGACAACTCCGGAATGAGCTATACACACGAACCCACCGACCGCCTTACACCAACCGACGGCTCTCTGCGCGGTGAAATCCGCATCTTGTTTCCTTCACAGTCTTTAAGTGATAGATTTAATTTATACTCACATTATATTCAAAGTTTTTCTCCTTGTCAATGCTTTTGTTTAAAATTAAATTTTAGTAGCGATTGGGAGAGAAACCTCGTTTTGGCTTTGTGCGGGAGGAAGGTGGGGGAAGCCGTTGCCCGCCCAGGGGCGGGCAACCCTTCGCAGGCGGGGCTGAGATTTTGGCGGAAAGAAGAATGCGCCCCGCCTGCGAAGGCGCTGTGCCGAGGCACAGCCGCTTTCCCCGCCCGTTTTCGCTCCGCTCGCTCTCGGTGCGTGGCAGTACAGGGGCAAGAACTTGCTTTGTACAGGGGAAAATGTTAAAATGAATTTAAACCGTATCTGATAACAAATTTGAAGATAATGACAACGACTGTAGAATATATGTATATAAATGATAGTGAGAAAAGAGGAGATATAATGGGAGATAAGCTAAAGCTTGCGCTGAAGCCGTTTCGCATAAGAGGCACAGTTAAAGCGCCGCACAGGAAGCATACTGCCGGCTGTGAAAGCGTAATCATGCCGCCGCCCGACGAGGTGCTTATATGTATGAGCCAGCACATAGGCGCACCGTGCAAGCCCACAGTAAAGGTTGGACAGCAGGTTTTTGTCGGTCAGATAGTCGGCGACAGCGAAGCCTTCGTTTCCGCCCCGGTTCATTCTTCGGTGTCGGGAAAGGTCAAGAAAATAGAGACCATAACCATGCCGAACGGCTCAAGGGTTGAGGCGGTAAGAATAGAAAGCGACGGGCTAATGACCCCGGATGAAAGCGTCCGTCCCCCTGAAATAAACGGGCGGGAGGACTTTTTACGGGCGGTTCGCAGCAGCGGACTTGTAGGCTTGGGCGGAGCGGGCTTTCCCGTTCATGTTAAGCTGAGTGCAGATAAGGATAAAGTAGATACCCTTATAATCAACGCAGCAGAATGTGAACCCTACATAACAGCCGACAACCGTGAAGCCCTTGAAAACTCGTGGGGAGTTATAAGCGGCATAAAGTCCGTCATGGAGCTGCTTGATATAGACAGGGTTATTATCGGGGTTGAGGATAACAAGCCCGAGGCGATAAGGGCGCTTGACGAGGTGTGTCAGGCGGCGAACCGTGACATGAAGGGAAACGTCAGCGTGCTGCCGCTGAAGGCGAGATACCCTTACGGCGCAGAGAAGGTCATAGTCAAGGCGTGTACAAACAGGGTTATCCTCGAGGGCAAGCTCCCTGCGGATGTGGGTTGTATAGTCATGAATATCGCCTCAGTAGCATTCATTTCAAGCTATCTGAAAACCGGTATGCCGCTTGTGAGCAAGAGGATAACCGTGGACGGAGCGGCGGTAGCCAATCCTCAGAATGTCATTGTTCCCATAGGCACAAAAATCAGGGATATCATAGAATTTTGCGGAGGATATAAGGAACAGCCGGAGAAGCTTCTGTTCGGAGGTCCGATGATGGGGCTTGCTTTGCCCGACGATGAAATGCCTCTGCTGAAGCAGAATAACGCAATACTTGCGCTTTCAAAGAAGGAGGCAAAACGGCTGGAGCCGAGCGACTGCATACGCTGCGGCCGCTGTGCGTCCGTCTGTCCCATGGGGCTGACTCCCCCGACGCTTGCGGGATATGTAAAGCTCAAGGATACGCACGGACTTTTGAAAAACGGTATTATGGTATGTATGGAATGCGGCTGCTGCGCCTTTGCCTGTCCGGCTAACAGACCGATAGTACAGAGCATGAGGCTTGGCAAGGAGCTTGTTAAAAACGCAGGCAAGAAGGAGGGAAAATAATGGAGAATATTCTTACTATGTCTCCGTCGCCCCATCTGTCGAGCGGAGCGACGACAAGAAGAATTATGCTCGACGTGATAATTTCGCTTGTTCCGGCTTCGGTGGCTGCCGTGGTATTTTTCGGCTGGAAAAGCTTAATGCTTATCGGAGTGTGTATTCTTTCCTGCGTGGTGCTTGAATACATCTGCCGAAAGGTGATGAAGAGGAAAAACACCACCGGCGATTTGAGCGCAGTGGTCACCGGACTGTTGCTGGCGTTAAATCTGCCGCCTGGGCTTAATCCGCTGATGGCGGTATTCGGCTGTATAGTCGCCATAGTGGTGGTAAAGCAGATGTTCGGCGGAATAGGAAATAACTTTGTAAATCCGGCCATTACGGCTAGAATAGTTTTGCTCGTATCCTTCCCTGTGCCGATGACAACCTGGGAAAAGCCGTTTGAATGGCTCAACACCGCCGACAGTGTTACAGGGGCTACTCCTTTGGCGCTTGTGGCTCAGGGCGAGAGCACGAGCTACTTGGATTTGTTTTTGGGAAACAGGGGCGGCTGTATAGGCGAGACCTGCGTGCTTGCGCTATTACTCGGTGGGATTTATCTGGTTGCCCGCAGGGTCATCTCACCGATTATCCCGCTGAGCTTTATCGGTACGGTGTTCGTACTCTCGTTTTTACTCGGAGGAGATCCTGTTTTCCACATTATGAGCGGCGGCGTGATGCTGGGTGCTATCTTCATGGCGACCGACTACACGACCTCTCCGATGAATCCTCTGGGAAAGCTGATATTCGGTATCGGCTGCGGAGTTATCACGGTTTTGATAAGGCTGTATGCGAATCTGCCGGAGGGAGTTTCGTACTCGATTATACTTATGAATATACTGACCCCTCACATAGAGAACCTCACAAGACCCAGACCCTTTGGAAAGGAGAGAAAACATGAAAAAGCTTAATCCAAAGGAAATATTAAAGCCAATCGTCGTGCTTTTAGTGATATGCGTAGTGGTCACCGCCGTGCTGGCGGCGGTAAACGGACTTACCGCCGAGCCTATTGCGAAGCTTGCCGAGGAGCAATCAGCCGAGACAAGGAGTGTTGTTTTACCGTCTGCCGAGGAATATCAGAAGCTTGAGCTTGACAACGAGGATATTTCCGAGTGCTACGAGGGCTTGAAAAACGGCAAGACCGTGGGCTATACCTTTACGAGTTCAGCCTCGGGATACGGCGGAACTATAGAGGTTATGACGGGAATCGACTGTACAACGGGCGAAATCAGCGGTGTGTCGATACTGTCTCAGGACGAGACCCCGGGGCTTGGCGCAAATGCGACAAAAAGCGAATTTACAGACCAGTATAAGCAGAAGGCGCAAGAACTTGAGGTTATAAAGAACGCCGAGCCTGCCGACGGAGAGATTCAGGCTATCACCGGCTCGACAATTACCTCACAGGCAGTTACCGACGCAGTGAATAAGGCGGTTGCGGCTTACGAAAAGATAGAAAAGGAGGGGGAATAATGGCGGAAAAGAAAAAGGTAAGCCTGTGGAAAGAATTTTCCAAGGGAATAATCAAGGAAAATCCGGTGCTGTGTCTGGTGCTCGGCACCTGTCCGACGCTGGCTGTCACAACACAGGCTTCAAACGCTATAGGCATGGGAATAGCGGCTACGCTGGTGCTAATCTGTTCAAATGCGGCTATTTCACTTTTGAGAAATATCATTCCCGACAAGGTAAGAATCCCCGCCTACATAACGATAATTGCAGGCTTTGTCACCATGGTGCAGATGCTTGTTAAGGCGTATGCGCCGTCAATAGACGAATCTCTGGGCATTTACCTGCCGCTGATAGTTGTAAACTGTATTATCTTGGGCAGAGCAGAGATGTTTGCCAGCAAAAACCGGGTTATTCCATCGATGGTGGACGGACTCGGAATGGGAGTGGGCTTTACGGCGGCCATGCTGCTGATGGGCTCTATTCGTGAGATACTGGGCGCGGGTACATGGTTTGGTATTCCGCTCACTTCGGGAGTGGTTGACCCTATACTCATATTCATCCTGCCGCCGGGAGGCTTCTTTGTATTCGGTATGCTGGTAGCCCTTTCAAGCAAGCTCAGCGGAAAGAAAAAGGCGGCTGAGGACGTCGGCTGTGCAGGATGTCCGTTGAGCGAGAACTGCTCTAAGGTAAAGAAGGAGGGCGAGTGCAATGGTTAAACAGCTTGTAGCCGTGTTTTTGGCTGCGATACTCACTGAAAACTACGTGCTTTCTAAATTCCTCGGCATCTGTCCTTTCCTCGGGGTTTCCAAAAAGGTCAACACAGCCCTCGGAATGAGCGCCGCCGTAACCTTCGTAATGGTTTTATCCACGGCAGTGACCTATCCTATATATGAAAACATACTCGTGCCGTTCGGGCTGGAGTATTTGCAGACAATAGTCTTTATTTTGGTAATAGCCGGTCTGGTGCAGCTTGTGGAGATAATATTGAAAAAGTATATGCCTCCGCTGTACAATTCACTCGGCATTTACCTGCCGCTTATCACTACAAACTGTGCGGTTTTGGGCGTTACCATGCTTGTGCTCGAGAAGGCTGCCGCCGACCCGTCATACACCTATGTGACGGCTCTTGTGAATTCCTTCGGAGCGGGTATTGGCTTCCTTGTGGCGATGGTAGTTTTCGCCGGCGTCAGGGGAAGGCTTGAAACGGCGGATATACCGAACTCGCTAAAAGGACTGCCGATAACGCTGGTATCCGCAAGCTTGGTTTCTGTCTCGTTTTTGGGTTTTGCCGGACTTGTCGAAGGAATGATGGGTTAAGGAGGGCGTGAAATGAATGAGATATTGATAGCTGTTTTGGTTGTCGGAGCTATAGGGCTGGTAGTAGCGGTAGTGCTCTCCTTTGCATCGGTGTTCTTTGCAGTACCTGTGGACGAGAGGGTCGAAAAGCTCACCGAAGCCCTGCCCGGGGCGAACTGTGGAGCCTGCGGTTACTCGGGCTGCTCAGGTTATGCGCAGGCGTTGTCAAAGGGCGAAGCCAAGCCCGGAGCCTGTCCCGTGGGCGGAGAGGCTGTAGCGGCTGAGCTTGCCGCTATTTTAGGCGTTGAGGCACAGTCTCAGGCGAGAACCACTGCAAGGGTGATGTGCAGCGGAAGCTGTGACAACACGGGAAAGAGAATCAACTACAAGGGTATAACCTCCTGCTCCGCTGCCAATCAGATTTTAGGCGGCGGAGGAAAATGCAGCTACGGCTGTATAGGTCTCGGAGATTGCGTAAGCGAGTGCGAATACGGGGCGATTAAGGTCTGCAACGGGGTTGCAATGGTGAACGAGAGCCTGTGCCGCTCATGTAAAAAATGCGTTTTAGCTTGCCCAAAGGGGCTTATAGAGATAGTCCCGGTAAGATCTGCGGCGGTGTTGTGCTCAAATCATGACAAGGGCGTACAGACTAAGGACCTGTGCTCGATCGGCTGTATCGGCTGTATGAAGTGTCAAAAGGTCTGCGAGCATGGTGCGATTAAGGTTGATAACTTCAAGGCGAGTGTAGATCCGCAAAGATGTACTCTCTGCGGAAAATGTGCTGAGGTCTGCCCCAAGGGCGTGATAAAGGCGGCTGCGCCGCAGTGAAGAGAGAAGAACGAAAAGTGAAGAGAATTGAAAATCGCAGGCGATTTGAATTTTTGAATTAAAGTAGAATGTGCGAGACTTGGGCTTGTGACCCGAGTTTCGCACAATTTTATAACCAAGCCGCCCCGTCTCTGTAGGCGGTGGGGGGACAGTCAATCTTTCAGTGGGGGTTATAATCCCCCACCGAAAACCTGAGGGGCAAAGCTCCCCGGCAACGGTTGCAATCATCGCAGGCGTGATTAAACGGGCTTGTCACGCTTTCTCAGATTTAAACGAGCTGAGTTGAGAGGATTAGTTTGTGAAAAAAGGATGAAAATTCTCAATAGGCGAAAAGTATTGGAAAGACAGTTAGGTGAGAACGGTACAAATTCAAACGACAGCTGTGCAGCCTAACGCAGAGATAAAAGTATTACTCATTCCATAAAAGGAATTACTTTCAACGTGACAAAGCTCCCAAAGATGGCAAACTCTGAATTGGTACAAATGTAAATTAGAGCAGTGCGGCTGTACGTAGGATAAAAAAATTTAAAAAAGGGCTTGCTTTTTTTAAAAAATGGTGGTATCATATATCTTACTGTGAGTATGAGCAAAAGGAGGTAGGACAATGCCAAATATTAAATCAGCAAAGAAGAGAGTTAAGGTTACTGCAGTTAAGACCGAGAGAAATAAGGCTTTTAAGTCTGCGCTCAAGACAACACTCAAGAAGGCTAATGCTGCTATTGAGGATAATTCAGCAGATAAGGCTGCGCTTGTCAGCGCTGCTTACAAGAAGATTGACCAAGCGGCTGCTAAGGGTATTCTCCACAAGAATACAGCAGCAAGAAGCAAGTCCGCACTTGCCCGCAAGCTCAATGCTTCAGCTTAATTGAAGTCGAAATTTACGGTGCTCCTAAAACAGGAGCGCCGTTTTGTTATGCAGCTGTTATGCAGTTGATTTGTTATATGTTATATGCGGTTTTCGAGAATTTTATCTTTTAGTTCTAATATTCTACGGTGAATAGCTTTGATTGTTTCTAAGAAGGCATCTTCGCCCTTACCGATGGGGTCGATTAATCCCCAGTCCTCGCGATATATACACGGTAAAATCGGACAGGAGACATTACACCCCATAGTGATTACTATATCGGGAGAGGGGATATCGGCTATAAGCTTTGAATATTGAGCTTTTTCCATGTCAATGTCGTAAAGCTGCTTGACGTATTTTACGGCGTCCTGATTGATTTGGGGTTTGGTCTGTGTACCGGCAGAGTAGCTTTCAAAAACCTCCGATGCCAGATACCTTCCCAGCGCTTCGGCTATTTGACTTCGGCAGGAGTTGTGAACGCAAATAAATGCGACCTTGGGTTTGTTCATATTACTTTCCTCATTTTGAGCAGAGCTTTACCTTGCGCATATTAAAGCCATGTCTGCCGATGTCGATTACGGTGGAAAGACGGCTTTAAAGTACAAAAAACAGCGCCCGGGATTTGGGCGCTGTCAAATGGCTGCTGCTATAAAACTCACTGAATTGAGCCCTCAAGATATTTTTCCAGTTCCTCGTCGTCCTTCTTTTTCTTTTCCTTAATCGCAAAGAAAGCGAGGGCTGCGGCGGCAAGGGCTAGGACTGAACTTGCAACGGCAATTAATGTGATTAGTTTGCTTTTTTTCATAAAATCGTACCTCCGCTTATGTCTTTTCTTGAGAGATTTATCATATATATGATACCCGTAAATTTCAAAAAAGTCAACTGTTTGGGCTTAAAGGAATAAAATTAATCTTTCGTTAATATTTATTCTGAGTGAAGGGGTTTTCGAGATTTATCGTATGATATTTCTTGTCTAAATCTGTTGACAAGCGTCGACATAACGGCTACAATAAAATAAAATATAGTGGGCTTCTAGGCTCAAAATTTTAGGAGGAAAATGATGAATAAAACTATCAGAGTGGCAGCGGCTTTAATGTCAATGGTTTGCGTTTTTATTTTTGCCGGTTGCTCATCCGAGGCTAAGGACGTAGATCTAAATGAGGTGTTGAATACCATCAATAGTGAATACCAAATTGAAAATACTACAGCTGTTGCAGATAAGGAAAAACTTAACACTCTTTATCAAATAGCCGAGGAGGATGTTGAGAGCTTTGCGGCGGAGATTTCAGAGACTGAAATCACTGAAATCATTCTTGTTAAGGCAGTTGACGCAGAAGCTGCCACAAGAGTTTCGGAAAAGCTTCAGATTCGTTTAAATGGAAAGAAAAGTCAGGCTGCCAGCTACGAGGCAGAGGTTTTGGATCTTGTAAAGCAGTGCGAGGTTGCTACCAACAACGATGTTTATGTAAGACTTATTGTTGCAGATAATGTAAAGGAAATTACAGATACATATAACAGCTTCTTCGAGTAATTTGTCGCTTTGTAATTGCATTTGATGCGGAGCTGAAAAAATGGAAGAGAGAAACAAAGGGGAAAATAGAGCGCGCTCCGATGACTATTACCGTCAGCGGGCTATTCGCCGCAAACGAGAGCGTGCTATAAAAAAGAGAAGAAGAAAGATAGTTGCCGTGGGTTTGCTTGTGCTTGTAATTATAATCGCCTTGCTTGTAACCATGTTCAGCTGTATAGGCAGTTGTATTGGCTCGGGCGATACCACGGCTGCCTCGGCGTCTGCACAGTTAGCCGAAACTGAGCTTACCGAGCCTGCCGCAGACGCAAGCGAAAGCACAGAGCCGGCCAACGCCTCCGCGACGGTAGATACAAGCTATTTTGACGACGCAGTCTTTGTGGGAGACAGTGTTACCATGAGCTTTTCCATGTATGTGGATTCACAAAGAAGTCAGGGTATAGACTGTCTGGGAGACGCCTACATTCTCAGCGCAGGAAGCCTTAGCTACTCTAACTCCCTTTTGCCGGTGGGCGACCCGAACTGTGTGCTCCCTGTTTATCAGGGCGTACAGCAGCCGCTTGAGGACAGTATAGCCCAGATAGGCGCTAAAAAGGTGTATATAATGCTGGGCGTAAACGATATAGGCGGCTACGATATGGATACGGTAATGGAGAATGTGGATACGGTGCTGAACAATATCCTTGAAAAATCTCCGGACGCTAAAATTTATATCCAATCCGTCACTCCGAGAGTAAAGTCCACAAATGACCAATTCCCGGACATAGACACTATTAGGGCTTTTAACGAGAGAATGAAGGCTTACGCCAAAGAAAACGGTCATTACTACTTGGATATATATTCTGCGGTGGCAGACGAGGAAGGATTTTTGAAGGACGAGTATTGCAGTGACCCTGATTCTATGGGGATTCATTTCACCATGGAAGCGGACGCCAAATGGGAGGAATATCTTCTTAACCATCCCGAGGGAGAATAAAGAAAGTTAACTTAAGATGGAGAGAAACAGAGAGGAAAGATTATGAAAATAAAGGCAATTTCAAAGGCGGCGTTAATTTTCGCGCTTGTGATTATTACAGCAGTTTCCGTTTGCTCCTGCTCCGATAATGGCAGTACGGCTGAACCGGAGGTAGAATCTATAGTAAACGCTATCATCGCCGAGTACCCGCTTTCTGACGCAATGAACAAGGTCGAGGGCGAGGACAAGATAAAGAATGTATACGGACTTACCACTGAAGACTATTCAGAGTTTGTAGCCTACGTAAATAATTCCGGCACAGACCAGGACGAGATAGTCATAGTAAAGGCGGCAAGCTCCGACAAGGTAGCGGGAATTGAGGAAAAGCTCAACAATAAGATGACCGCTAAGCTGAATTCTACAAAGAACTACCTGCCCGAGCAGTATTCTATGATAGAAAAATGCGAGGTTAAATCAAACGGCAATTATGTCAGAATGATAATCTCGCCTGACGCAGAGGGAATGGTAGCGATTTATAATAAGCAATTTGAGTAAGACGACGACCTTTTAAATTCTGTATATAAAATAAGGATAAACAGCCTTTGACCCGACAGCGGCGAAGAAGCTCTGTCGGGTTAAACTGTTATAAATCAGTATGTGAAAAAAGGAGTGGTGGGATAAATGGTTTTTTCCAGTTTGATCTTCCTGTTTTTGTACCTGCCGGTGACGCTGCTAATTTATTACCTCATACCGAGAAGGTTTAAAAATGTTTTTCTGTTTTTAATCAGTCTTGTTTTTTACGGTTGGGGCGAGCCGATGTTTGTATTTTTGATGCTCGGCTCCATCTTTATCAATTACATCCATGCCTACTTAATATATACGCACAGGGATAATAAGAGCTTTAGCAAGAAGCTGGTTGTTTCTTCGGTGATAATCAACCTTGCGCTTCTTGCTTTCTTTAAATATGCGGGCTTTATAGGCGAAACGCTCAATATCGTTCTGCCGTTTTTGAATATCCCGGTTATATCAATCCCGCTTCCTATTGGAATTTCATTTTACACCTTCCAGACGATGTCCTGTGTAATCGACGTGTACAGGGGCGACGCTCCGGCAAAGAAGAACTTTATAACCTTCGGCACCTATGTTGTGCTGTTCCCACAGCTTATAGCAGGTCCTATAGTCCGTTATATGGACGTTGCCGATCAGCTCGATAACCGGCGCGAGAATATGGATCAGTTTGTTGACGGCGTGAAGCTTTTCATGGTCGGTATGGGTAAGAAGATACTTATAGCAAACCAGATGGGGCTGTTGTGGGACAGCCTTAGGGCTACAGGAGAGCAAAACGGTATAATAGGCAGCTGGATAGGAATTATAGCGTACAGCTTCCAGATTTACTTTGATTTCAGCGGATATTCCGACATGGCCATAGGACTTGGCAGGATGCTGGGCTTTGAATTCCTCAAAAACTTCGATTATCCCTATATATCAAAGACAATTACCGAGTTTTGGCGCAGATGGCATATTTCGCTGAGCACTTGGTTCAAGGAATATGTCTATATACCGCTGGGAGGAAACCGAAAGGGCGTACCGAGACAAATACTCAACTTGATTATAGTTTGGGCTTGTACCGGACTTTGGCACGGCGCCTCGCTAAACTTCCTTTTGTGGGGATTATATTTCGGAGTGCTGCTTATCATAGAAAAATTTGTGCTGATGCGCTTTCTCAATAAGCTCCCAGCTTTCATCCAGCATATTTATGCTCTCTTCCTTATCTGTATAGGCTGGGTAATCTTCTACTTTGAGGACTTGGGGCAGCTGTGGAGCTACCTTTGCAGCCTGTTTAACCCGGAATACGGGCTTATCGCTTCCGACGCTTTCCACATTGTTATGTCATATCTTCCGCTTCTCGTTGTTGCGGTGCTCGCAAGCACTCCGCTTGCCTTCAAGCTTTATCAGAAGCTCAGGGATTGGCGTTATATTTGGATTCCAGAAACGGGGCTTTGCCTGGGAGGATTGCTCATTTGTACCGCCTCCCTCGTAAGCCAAAGCTATAATCCATTTATCTACTTCAGATTTTAAGGGGATTACGCAGCAAATAAAAGGAAAGGAAGAGGATAAAGTTGAACAAGAAAAAACTCCTTCATTTTATACCTGCCGTTGTATTTTTGGTATTTATATATGTGATGTGCCTGTTGTTTATCTTCCAGCCCAAGGAGGATTACTCCGCAAATGAAAAGCGCTATCTTGAGAAATTCCCCGATATGTCGGCGGAAAATATTCTTTTCGGAGACTTTGACTCGGAGTTTGAAAGCTATATGGCAGATCATGTTGCAGGGAGAACCTTTTTCGTTGGGCTGAATGCCTACTATGATTTGTACACCGGCAGAAACGGCGCAAACGGAGTATATGCCTGCGCCGACAACTACCTTATAAACGACCCGGTGGACAGAAAAAACCACATTGAGTCAAATCTCGGCATATTTTCTCAGTTTACCCAGGACAACAATCTGAACACAAACATAATGATAATCCCGAGCACCGGTTATATAATGGGCGACAAGCTCCCTGCAAACCACAAGGATTATCTCGATGGGGAATATTTCGATACAATCGAGAAAAACTGCGGGAGCATGAATTTTATAAATGTTGAGGACGCTTTCAAAACTGCCGCCGCAAATGGGGAGCAGCTTTATTGCAGAACCGACCACCACTGGACTACTCCGGGAGCCTACCTTGCCTACACCGAATATTGCCGTGCGGCAGGGCTTGAGGCTGTGCCGGAGGAAAGCTATGACAAGACCACGGTCAGCGGTTTTTACGGGACGACCTACTCTACCAGCGGACTGTGGAACACTCCGCCTGATAATATAGAATTCTGGGAAAATCGAGATAACATTGGCGCAGTAAATGTAAAGATAACCGAGGGCAGCGAGAGCGAGGAATATGACAGTTACTTTTTTCTAAGTCATCTTGAGGAGGAAGATAAGTACCCGACCTTCCTCGACGGAAACCATGCGCTGGTGGAAATAACCAATGAAAACGCAGACGGCGGTACTATCCTCGTAATTAAGGACAGCTATGCTCATGCGATGATGCCGTTCCTTTCTGAGAATTACTCAAAGATAATCATGGTAGATCTGCGCTACTATAAAGCGCCAATATCCGCCTTGCTCGATACAGACGGAGACGGCGAAAACGATATAACCGACTGTTTGGTGCTTTACAGCATGGAAAACTTTGCTACAGATACGGATATTCCGTTCTTGTCATAATTGAGCAGCTTGCAAGCTATGCTTGCGGATTTGAAGCAGGCTGCGGCTGCGCCCGAATACAGCCGCAGCACCGAAGCGGGGACTAAGTATGAAAGCTAAAAAATCGAAAGATAAGAAAAAAATTAAAAGCATAGAGACTGAGGACGAGGTAGCACAGCGAGCCGAGAACTCCGCAGAGTCCGCAGAAGGAGCACAGCAAAAAAAGAAAAAAAGCTCCAAGGCGGGTCAAATAGCTTTTAAGCTGATAACTCTGCTGATTTTCCTTGCTGGTGTAGCGCTTTTGATGTATCCTTCGCTGGGTAATATTATCAGCTGCACTCAGCAGCATCAGGTAATCGAGGAATACGAGAAGCAGGTAGCCGAGATGCGAAAGAATGACGTTGAGCATCAGAAGAAGCTTGCAGTTGACTATAACAATATGCTTTCGACTATTACTCTGCAAGACCCGTTTATGCAGGAGGAAGAAGCAACAGAGGCTGCCACTGAACAAAGCCTTGACGACTACTACGAGATGCTGCAAATCGGCTCCGATAATATGATGGGCTATATAAAGATTCCCCAAATATCTATATCCATTCCGATTTACCACGACGCTACCGAGGTTCAGCTTCAAAAGGGCATCGGTCACTTAAAGGGAACCTCGCTGCCGATTGGCGGAGAGAGTACACACTGCGTATTGTCCGGGCACACGGGAGTGCCGGGAAATATGCTGTTTACCGACCTCGACAAGATGGAAATAGGGGATAAGTTCTATCTGCACGTACTTGATGAGGTTTTGGCTTACAGGGTTGACCAGATTATGGTGGTAGATCCGGACGATACCTCTCAGATTCAGATAGTGCCGGGCAAGGACTACTGCACGCTGCTGACCTGCACCCCCTACGGAATCAACTCGCACCGGCTGCTTGTCAGAGGAGAGAGAACAACCTATATCCCGGGTGAGGATGATGATAATATGGAGGTAATCGAGGTAACGGACGAGCAGGGAAATGTAATTGATACCAAGGTAGCTCCGAAGGACTATATTGAAATATTGGGTATAAGAATCCCTATGTGGGTGGCTTATATTTTGCTGCCGATATGCGTGCTTGTGCTGATTTTCCTCATTCTAATGATAGTTCGCCACCACCTGAGACATACGGCCGGGAATGTTCACAATAAGAAAAAGCGTAAAGATAAGAATAAGTAAAATTATAAAAAATAAAAAGCTGTATCCGACTAACTGAATGTGGTCAGATACGGCTTTTTATATTTGATTATTCCTTCCCTTTACCGGCTTATTTTATTTCAGGTAATCAAGGTAAAATGATAGGCTCAAAATGAGTAAATATATTTTTAGCCGATGCAATATTATAATTCGGAGCGGAGAGTAAAACGTAGTGTGGTGCGGCGTGGCGCTGTTGACAAAATTCGACGTGAATGATTTAATATAGATATATTAAACTACGGAGGAAGTGGTCGTATGAGTATTCAAAATGAGATTGACAGACTGATGGACAACGTAAGGAGTAATCCTCAGCTTCGAGAAGACCTGCTTGCGGCCGCGAAGTCGGACGATCCGATGAAGTCGTTTTGCGATGTGTGCGTGAAAAACGGGTATGAAATCTACCTCGGCGAACTTTTCGCTTACGGGCAGGATATGAACGACGCAAAGCTTCGAAGTGTAAACGGCGGCGGAGTAAACGCCATAGACGGCTGGGACGACGCCTTTGGAATGTTGATAAAGGAAATTGAGAATATAAGCTGTAAGCCGGAGGAGAGTAATGGCTAAGGGAGCGAATCAAAAATTAAAGGCGATGTATCTTGCGAAAATCCTTCTCGAAAATACAGACGAGGATAACGCCATGACCATGAGCGAGCTGATAGCCGCTTTGCAGATGTACGGAATTAGCGCGGAGCGCAAGAGTATATACGACGATATAGAGGCGCTGAGGGTTTTCGGGCTTGATGTTGCCACGAGAAAGGGCAGAAGCTATGAATACTTCATAGCCCAGCGGGACTTTCAGCTTCCTGAGCTGAAGCTTTTGGTGGACGCCGTGCAGTCGTCTAAGTTTATCACCGAGCGCAAGTCGGAGCAGCTCATAAAAAAACTCGAGCACCTCACCAGCAAGAAACAGGCGGAGCAGCTGCAAAGGCAGATTTGCATTAAAAATCGTGTCAAGACGATGAACGAAAGTATATATTACAACGTCGATAAGATCCACACCGCCATCTCTGCGGGGCAGAAAATTTGCTTTAAGTATTATGAGTGGAGGGTTTTCTCGGGCGCAGGCGAGAAGCTGAAAAAGCAGCTCAAGCGAGGAGGAGCCAACTACATAATCAGCCCGTGGGAGCTTGTATGGGACGATGAAAACTACTATCTCATCGGCTATGACAGCCTTGCGAAGATGATAAAGCATTACAGAGTGGACAAGATGACCTCCATAGAGCTTGCCGACGAAAAGAGAGAGGGTCAGGAGTTTTTCAAGGACTTCAACATCAGCGACTACCAGAAAAAGACCTTCTCGATGTTTGCAGGCGAGGAGGAAAAGGTAACGATGCGCTTTTCAAACGACAAGGTCGGGGTAGTTGTCGACCGCTTTGGCAAGGATATTATAATCACAAAATGCGATCAATCCAGCTTTCAGGTGACCGTCAGCGTAAACGTGAGCCCGCAGTTTATGGGCTGGGTCTTTGCATTGGGCGAGGACGTAAAAATATTATCGCCCTCATCTGTTGTAACACAGTTTAAAAAACAGAGCAAGAAAGTCGCTAAGCTTTATAAGGACAAGGAGAAAAAGTAACTATGGACTTTGATGGCGAAGAAATTTTAAAGGTGCTGTTTTCCCTTGCTGATGAAGAGTACAGGGATTTCCAATCGACGCTTGTGCCGAATAAAAGCGGAGTGGTAGGCTCTCTTGTTCCCGGTGATAAGGGGATAATCGGGGTCAGAATGCCTAGGCTCAGAGCCTTGGCGAAAGAGATAGCCAAAAGCGACTATTGGGAGGATTTTCTAAAATCCGGCGGTCACGGGCTTTATGAGGAGGATATGCTCAAGGGGCTTGTAATCGGGCTTGCTAAATGTCCGGAGCGGCAAAGACTGGAATATGTCAAGAGCTTTGTGCCGACCATTGACAACTGGGCTGTATGCGACTGCTTTACCGGCTCTCTTAAAAGCTACAAAAAACAGCCCGAGCTCATTGAGGATTATGTAAACTCCTGTCTTTTCAGCGACAGCGAGTTCACCGTGCGCTTTGCCGCTTGTATGCTGATGGACTATTTTATAAACGACGAATATATAGATTCAACGCTTGAAAAGCTCTCCTCAATCACGCACGACGGCTATTATGTGAAAATGGGCGTGGCGTGGGCGCTTTCGGTGTGCTTTGTAAAATACAGGGACAAGACCCTTGAGCTTTTTTCTGATTGCAGATTGAATCCATGGACACAGAACAAGGCGATTCAAAAATGCCGGGAATCATACAGGATCAGCCTTGATGATAAGGAGCTGCTGCTTAAATACAAGCTGAAGTCTTAAACGTTTGTCGAGGTGATTGATTTATATTATGGAAAAAGTTAATAAAGTCAATACCATGGTTACTCACGAAATGGCGATAACCAGCTTTAGTCTTGCACTGGTGGGCGGTTATCTCGACGCTTTTACCTATCTTACAAAGGGTCAGGTTTTTGCAAACGCGCAGACCGGAAATATAGTTTTGCTTGGAATTGCGGCGGCTGAGGGTGACTTTTTGTCTGTTGTGAGAACCTTTGCCCCGATAGCGGCTTTTGTAGTCGGAGTGCTGCTGACCGAGCTGTTTAAGAGAAGCACAACCGTCTTTAAGTGGCAGAGAATAATTTTGGCTTTTGAGGCGGTACTGCTTTTATTTATAGGCATAGTTCCACTGCCCGATTTTGCGGTCAATGTAATGATCTCGCTCGTTTGCGCTATGCAGGTAAACAGCTTTAGAACCACCCACGGACTCAACTTTGCAAGCACCATGTGTACCGGAAATTTGAGGAGCGGTACTGAGAAACTGGCAGAATTTATCGAAAAGCGAAACGGACGTGCGCTCAGGCAAAGCCTGAGATATTTTTCAGTTATTTTAATGTTTATCATCGGTGCGTTTTTAGGGGGAACTCTTGCGCCAAAGATTAAGGATAGCTCTATGTTCCTGTGCGCCGCAGTTTTGGTAATGGTTTTGGTTTATGATTTTATCTATGAAAAATATACTGACAAAAAAGCTGTCTCGGGGTGATTGAGACAGCTTTTGTATTTCAATGAATATTATTTTATTCCTCGAGCTCATCGTCAAATGAAAACTCGTCCTTCTTTTTTATGTTGGTTTCCTTTGTCAGGTAAATTGGACGCTTTTTTGTTTCCATGTATATCCTGCCTATGTATTCGCCCAAAATTCCGACAGAAAACTCGATTATGCCGCCGAGAAACAGAGTTATGATTAAGGTTGTGGCGTAGCCGGGGACGCTGATGCCGAAAATCAGGGTCTGGAAGAGAACGACAATTGCGTAAATGAAAGCACAGGCCGAGATTATAATACCCAAAAGGGAGATGAAACGCAGCGGAGCTACCGAGAAGGCGGTGATGCCGTCTATAGCGTACTTAAACAGTCCCCAAAAGCTCCATTTTGTAGTGCCTATGGTTCTTTCAACGTTTTCATAGGGCAGCCACTTGGTCTCGAAGCCGACCCAACTGAAAATTCCCTTGGAAAATCTCTGAACTTCGCACAGCGACAGCACCGCATCGACCATTTGGCGCGACATAATTCTGAAATCTACTGCGCCGTAGGGCATTTTTACATCCGTGATCTTGTTGCTGAATTTGTAGAAATTACGGCTGAAAAAGCTGCGTATCTTGGATTCACCCTTGCGGCTTGTCCTCCTTGCTGCGCAGCAGTCGTACCCCTCCTCAACGCCGGCTATCATGTCGGGTATCATTGCGGGCGGGTGCTGAAGGTCAGCGTCCATTACTATTACATAATCTCCGCTGGAATTTTGCAGCCCGGCGTACATCGCCGCTTCTTTTCCGAAATTTCGTGAAAAGGAGATGTACTTTACGTTTGAGTACTGAGCGGCGAGAGATTTCATCACCTTAAATGTTCCGTCACGGCTTCCGTCATCTACGAGAATGTATTTGAAGCTGTAGCCGGAGATTTTATCAATGTAGCTGTTGGTAGTCTCGATAAATATCTGAAGTCCCTCGGCTTCGTTATAGCAGGGGACAATAATATCTACGGTTTTCATTGTCTTCATCCTTTCGGAGTTTAATTAATAAAGTAATAATAAAAATTATATCAAAATTCAGAGGAAAAAGCAAAAATTTCTTTGACAAAAACCCTGTTGGATTTTGTGTTTTTCCATTCAGTCTTTCGGTGAGGTTTAATCCCCCTCCACCGAAACCCTGGGGAGCAAAGCTCCCCGGCGACGGTTGCAATCGTCGCAGACGTGATCAAACGAGCTTGTCACGCGGGCGAAGATTTAAAATATGGTATTTGTAGATTCGGCTATTTAAAAATTCTACTGGGAATCAAATGTTAAATTTAGTACAAACAGTTTACCTTCTGTCGATTTAGTGGTAAAATAAACTGTATTGCAAAAATTATTACGGAGGGATTTTATGAGTAAAACAAAAACCAAAATGATGGGAGGCGCACAGGGCAAAAAGCAACAGGTGCTTGTGAGCGGAGAGAAGCCGATGTCGAGCACAAAGCTTTATTTGATCCTTTGCTTCGCAGTACCGTTTTTGCTGATGAGCTTTGCCTACGCATATAACGGGGTTTATCCCTTTGGCGACCAGCAGATTTTGGTTACTGACTTTTGGCAGCAGTATTTTCCGTTTTTGACCGAGGTTCAGGACAAGCTTCAAACCGGTCAGTCGTTTCTGTACTCTTGGGATACGGGAATGGGCTCAAACTTTTGGGGCATAGCGGCGTATTATTACGCAAGCCCGTTCAACCTGTTGCTCACCTTTGTACCTTATGAGTTTCTCAGAGAGGCTCTGACGGTATTTTTGCTGTGCCGTATTGGCTTTGCAGGGCTGTTCTGCGGAATTTGCCTAAAGGGTGTGTTCAAGAGAAACGATCCGTCATTAGTGTTCTTCGGCACGATGTATGCGCTTTGTGCCTTTACTCTGGGATATTACTGGAACATAATGTGGTTTGACACCTTTGCTCTGCTTCCGCTTGTATCTTACGGTTGCTTTAGTCTGGTGAAATACGGCAGGGTCAGGCTTTACATTATTTCCCTGGCAATGTCACTGTTTTTCAACTACTACATAGGCTTTTTTACCTGTATATTTACTTTAATTCTATTTATTTGCCTGTGCATATACTTCAAGACGCCGTGGCATATCTTGTGGAGAAGATTTTTGAAGATAGGTGTAAGCTCGGTGGCGGCGATAGCCATGACCGCTGTTATCACTCTGCCAGAGGTTTACGTCCTCGGTATGTCTTACAGTGCAAACAATGTTTGGCCGTCGATTTCCGAATACATCAACACTGTCACTGATTTGATAGGAAACTTTGCGGCTATGTCAACCCCGAATGCAAAGGAGGGACTGCCGAATGTTTATTGCGGCTACCTCTGCGTGCTTTTGGCAGGTATGTTCGTTGTATCTAAGAAGATAAAGCTGCGCGAGAAAATACTGTTTTGTGCAGTGCTGTTTGTACTGCTTTTGAGTGTAAACAACAAACTGCTTGACTTTATCTGGCACGGCTTCCACTCCACGAATATGATTCCTCACCGCTTCTCCTTCATTATCTCCTTTGTGCTTGTGTGTCTGGCGTTCAAGGCGTTTACACTGCTCAAGGATATAACTCCGGTTGAGCTAATAGGTATGCTGGCGGTTTCCGCTATAGTGATACTCTGCGCCTTGTTCGGTCAGCAGACAGATACCGCCGTATATACCAGTGTGGTTTTGACCGTGCTTTATGTCGGCATCTTTTTGCTGTATGAGAGAAAGCTCATTAATATGAATGTAGTATATGTGCTCATGGGAATTGTTTTTCTGGGGGAGATGATAAGCAGCGTGCTGCTCAGCGTTGAAACAGTCAGAACTACCACCAGAACCGGATATCCCGACAGATACGATGATGTCAGAGCTTGTGTTGAGGATATTGAGGCGAAGGATGACGAGGAGTTTTATCGTATGGAGTTTACTCAGTACTACACGATTAACGATCCTCCGCTGTATCAGTATCCCGGAATAGCTCAGTTCAGCTCGACTGCAAACGTCAGTGTAACAAACTTCCTTGAGAGCATAGGAGTGGCAGGCTGGGATGCGGGAAACAGATATTATTACTCTGAGACAACTCCGCTTACCAACGCATTTTTGGATTTGAAGTATCTGATTGCCAAAAACGGGCATATATCCGACACCAACAACTGGACGCTTGACGGTTCCGAGGGTGGTATCAATTACTATAAAAACAACCGCTATCTCTCGCTTGGTTTTATGACGCAGCCGGAGATGGAAAGCTATAAGGGAGATAAGGACGATTTGTTCGACGCTCAGCAAAGGCTGTTTGAATCCGCTACGGGGCTTGACAAGGAACTGTATGAGAAAGTAAATGTAACTACTGCGGCTCATAACAATCTCAGTGTGTACTATCGAAATGTAGATGCTAACGGACAGGGCATTTACGGTCAGTACAGATACACTTCCAACGACACCTCAACCGGCTCTACCCTCAGTTGGAATTATGAAATACCGAGGGACAGCTCAGTGTATGTATATGCAAGAATAGACAATACCGAGAATGTCAACATATCCGGCGGCGAGTCTAATCCGACTGCGCACAGCTACAACACGAAGAGACCGTATATTATATCTGCCGGAGTGTTTAAGGCGGGCGAGACGCTGAATGTTTCAGCAAATCTAGACGCAGGAGTCAGCGGTACAGCCGATATTTATGTTTGTATGCTTAACCAGGATGTGTTTGACGAGGGCTATGAGCTTTTATCGGACGAGCTTTTAGAGATAAACGAAATGGATGACACCAATGTAAAGGGCGAGATAAGCGTCAAAGAGGACGGATTGCTCTATACTTCAATTCCGTATGAAAAGGGCTGGAGCGCCTATGTTGACGGAGTCGAGGTTGAGACAACCTCGGTTGACAACGCCATGCTTGCTCTTAATCTTAGTGCAGGTGAGCATACAGTTGAGTTTAAGTACACTCCCTCAGGATTTACAGCAGGTCTTATAATAACCATAACGGCTATACTGCTATTTGCTCTTTACTGCCTTGCAAGCTGGTATCTCAGAAAAAGCGGAAAAAGCTTAGGACCTCTAGGCAAGCTCCCCGAGGAAGCGGGGGATGAAGGCTTTGCCGAGAATAGTGAACAGGCAAAAAGTGCTGATGGTGCAAGCAAGTCCTCTAATAGGAAAAAACGAGGTCGATGAGAAAATGATAGAGTTTTTAAAGAAGTTCTTTGATGAGAAGTTTTGGAAATTCATTTTCGTCGGAGTTATTAATACCATAGTCGGAATGGCTATAAACTACGGGCTTCTCTTTCTCGGCGACATGTTTCACTGGTACGACGGTATAGCCGCGGCCGTCGGAGTTAAATCCGGGGATATAAACTACTGGGTAAGCTCGGTGACGAATTATACTCTCACTAGTATCCTGAGCTTTGTGCTGAATAAAAACATAACCTTTAAAAGCCGAGGCAATACCGGAAAATCTATAATCAAGTTTGTGTTGAATATAGCTGTTTGCTACCTGTTGGCATACGGGATAGCGCAGCCGTTGACGGACTGGATTATGAGAACATGGTTTGCCGGAGTAGGAGAAGAGGTTATTAAATATATTTCCACCTTTGTCGGCATGGTGCTGTTTACCGGATTTAACTATATCGGTCAACGCTTTTTCGCATTTAACAATAAGGATAAAAGCGTAGATGGCATGGCGGACGAATAACGCCGTAAGCGGCAAAACAAGCTAAAGCGACCCGACGCTGCATGAATTAAGCTAATTCATGCAGCGTCGGGTATAAAATTGTGAAAATAAAGCCAAAAAAATGAAATTAGAAAATCCTGGCAGATTGTCCACGAAAATTAAAAAGTGTTGACAAATCCGACTTAAACTGTATTATTATAATAAAGAAAATAATTGTATCGTTATCAAGAGGAGGGCACTATGGGTATCAAGCGTGTTTTTGCGTCCTTTTAACTTCACTAATGATTAGGAGGACGCAAATTGCAAAAGATTAATAAAAAGTTAATTTTGGCAGTCGATATGCATGGTTGCCCAAACAGATGCAAGCACTGCTGGCTTGGTCATATGCCAAACAAGAATATGAAAAAAAGTGACGATGAATTTATTGTCGGCTTTTTCAAGCCTTATTTTAATTCAATAACATACTACAGTTGGTTAAGAGAACCCGACTTTACGGATGATTACGCTAATCGGTGGGAACGAGATAATCAAATTTCAATAAACTCAAAGCCGCAGCGTTTTGAATTAGCAAGCTTTTATAGATTGGTACGTGACAAAAATTATGTTCGTTTTTTAAAATCGCTTAATGTTAATTCTGTTCAGCTCACATTCTTTGGGCTTGAGAAGCTAACTGATAAATATGTCGGAAGAACCGGAGCGTTTGAGGAGCTGCTGCAGGCAACTGAAATTTTGATAAGCAACAAAATTGCTCCTCGTTGGCAGACGTTTATTAATCAAGAAAACGCTCAAGAAATTGTAGAGCTTTTGAGGTTAAGTGAAACGCTTGATTTGCGTAAAAGGTGCAAGGCGTTTAATCGGGATTTTATCTTTTTCGTTCATGCAGGCTCTTGTGACGGTGAAAATCGAAAGCTGTATGACATAAGAATTAACAAAGAAGATATCCCAAAAGAGTTGATTGCATATTACAACAATATTGATAATATGTATACAGAAGCAGAGTTATGCAGTAAGCTAAAAAACGATAACACCCATTTTGTGTATCACAATGATAAAGATATTGTTTTGAATATTTCAAACGAGTTTGATGTTTATTTTAATTTCACTCATATGCTCGATAATTGGAAAATCGGCAATCTAAAATTAAACAGTTGCGAAGAAATTATCAAAAGAATTTTAGACGAGGATATTCCCGCACTGCATATTGCACGGAAAATCACTGTTGCAGGGCTTGTAGAAAAATATGGGGATTTTTTATCACACAAAATCTTTGATAGCTATGATTATAAGGCTTATCTTTTAAACAAGCATATTGAGGTTATGTGTAGTTAGCCTTTCAATTCTTTGATAACAAAGCGGCAAATTTTAGTATCGGATTTGAATTTGTGTTTCAAGTCCGATGCTTTTGTTTGTAATAATTTTAGGACTCAACCCCATTCGTTACGCCCTAAAGCTTTGTCAAATCTCTTTTTACATAATACAAGTATTTTTTGCGAAAATCTCAACCGCTCCATCTTGACAAGGAGGGTTTGGAGTAAGTTTTTTATTTTTCGGAAAAGCGCAGCCTATCATTGACTATTTAACAGTCGTAAAAATTTCTGAATTCATATCCTTGTGCTCTTAAATAGTCAATAGAATCCTTTAACACTACAGAGCTGTTGCTGACGTCGTTTGTGTCGTGCATTAAAACCACCAGGGTGTTTTTGCCCTTGGATGATTGCTTCAGATTATCAAATAGCTAATCGCTTGTGTATTTTTGCATGGAGTCGTTGTTCAGACAGTTCCAGTCGATATGGGCGTAATTCAATTTAGAAAGAAGGGGGAGAACCTCCTTCTTTTTTCTTTATATAGCGGAGCCATATAGCCGTTTGGAAATCTGAATACATGAGAGCGGTAGTTTTCTATGTTTATTGCCTCTCCGATATCGGAGTCGGTATTTTATATTTCGCTTACGAAGCTTTCGGGGCTTTTGTATAATACTGAATTGTCGTGGCTGTATCCGTGATTGGCTATATAATACCCCTCTTCATACGCTCGCTTGACAATTTCGGGATGTGTTTCTACAGATTTGCCGATTACGAAAAAAGAGGCTTTTACATTCTCGGATTTTAAAATATCCAAAATTTTTGGAGTGACCTCGGTGTTTGGTCCGTCGTCAAAGGTTAAATAAGTAATTTTTTCTTCTCCGTCGGTAAGGTTGTTGACCTTATGTATAAATTCAACAGAAATATCATTGCTGTAAGCCGGTCGGATTACTTCGGGAGTAAAGGAATGAAATATTAAAACCGATATGACGGCAACTATCGCAATGGCGAATAAAAACCCGAGTAAGTTCTTTTTGCGTATAAAAAATACCTTCAAAACAATTCCCCCCTTAAATAATATTATAAAGCCGCCGATATATTACATAAAATATACGATGGGCTTGTATTTACGAAGTGTCCTTTGATTAATCTTAACATTTTGTATTGAATTTGAGGTTTATTTATATTAAAATAATAGATAAGATGGGCGATCTTCGTACGCCGCATAGATGACATGAGATATTCGTATTTAGTTAAAAAGGAGGGTAAGATTTATGAAGGGCATTTTTAAACTCAAGGAAAACGGAACTACGGTGGGGAAAGAGGTAGTTGCCGGCTTAACAACTTTTTTTGCGATGGCGTATATCGTTGTGGTAAACCCGACCATATTGAGTTCGGCAGGAATGGAATGGGGAGCTGTATTTCTGGCGAGTATTATCTCGGCTGTTGTAGGTACGCTGATAATGGGGCTGGTTGCAAATGTTCCATACGCTCAGGCACCTGGAATGGGGATAAATGCGTTTTTTGTCTATACGGTTTGCTTCGGGCTGGGCTTTACGTGGCAGCAGACGCTTTCAATGGTGTTTGTTTGCGGACTGATAAACATTTTAATTACGGTGACAAAACTCCGCAAATATATCATCAAGGCAATCCCGAGCAGTATTCAGAGCGCTATCGGAGGCGGAATAGGTATTTTCGTTGCGTATTGCGGCTTGCTGAATGTCAAATTTATAGATTTCAGCTCCGGCGTGCCCGCGATGTCAATCTTAGACCAGCCTTCGCTCTGGCTTTTTTTGATAGGTCTTTTGCTTACGGTGGTTTTGCTTGTGTGCAAGGTAAAGGGTGCAATCCTTATAGGTATTGTTGCAACGGCTTTGATAGGTATTCCTATGGGTGTAACTGTCATGACAGACGCTGTAAGCTTTTCGCAGGCTTGTCAGCAGCTGCCTAGTACCTTCTGTGTTATTTTTACTGAGGAGGGCTTGCCCTCGCTGTTTGCAGACGCAGCAAAAATACCTCTGGTGCTTATTACTATTTTTTCCTTCAGCCTGACTGATACCTTTGATACGATAGGCACCTTTATCGGTACGGGACGGAAGGCAGGGCTGTTTACCGATGAGGATGAACAAGTTATGGAAAACAAGCCCGGATTCAAATCAAAAATGGACAAGGCGCTGTTTGCTGACGCCACTGCTACCTCCATTGGAGCTATCTTTGGAACGTCTAATACCACCACCTATGTAGAAAGCGCCGCAGGTATAGCCGTTGGAGGGCGCACGGGTCTTACAAGCGTAGTGGTTGCCCTGTGTTTTGCGCTAAGCGCATTTATGGCGACCTTTGTAAGCGCAATTCCCATGGCGGCGACAGCGCCTGCGCTGGTGGTTGTCGGCGTTATGACGATGTCAGCTTTTAAGGAGATCAAATGGGACGATTTTGAGGAGGCTCTGCCGGCGTTTTTTGCCGGGGTGTTTATGGCCTTGTGCTACAGTATTTCCTATGGAATTGCGGCTGGTTTTATATTCTATTGTATTGTTAAAATCTGCAAAAGGCAGGCGAGGGATATTAATTCGGTGCTTTGGGTGGCGACGGCTCTGTTTATTTTAAACTTTGTCTTGTTGGCAATAATTTAATTTACAATTAAAGCTCGCTGCGATGTGGCGCAGGAAAGATGGTTTTAGTTTTCGACAGAAGCATGTTAATATGAAAAGCTTCAAGGCGAGCCCTCTGTCTCTAGTGGGCTTGCCTTTGCTTACCTTGATTATATAACCAAGTCGCCGATGTCCCCCGCCTTAGTAGGCGGGGGGGGACATTCAGTCTTTCGGTGAGGTTTAATTTCTTACCGAAACCCTGAGGAGCAAAGCACGCCTGCGACGGTTGCAATCGTCGCCGGCGTGATCAAACGAGCTTGTCACGTAGGCGAAGATTTAAAAACACGAGTATTACACGGAGATGATACCGTATGGTGATCGTGTTTATTGTATAACTGTTGTCATGGGGAAAGTCGAGGGGGTGTTTTACTGGTATTAAAAAAATAAAAAAATTGAAAAAAGTGTTGACAAATAGGGAGTAAAATGATATTATAATCTAGCGCCAAGCGAGAGCTTAAATGTGCTGGTGTAGCTCAGTTGGTAGAGCAGCTGATTTGTAATCAGCAGGTCGGGGGTTCAAGTCCGTCCACCAGCTCCAAATATGGGAGATTTCCCGAGTGGCCAAAGGGGGCAGACTGTAAATCTGTTGCAACTTGCTTCGGTGGTTCGAATCCACCATCTCCCACCAGAGTGGAAAACCGTCTTAAACATTATGTTTGAGACGGTTTTGTTTTTGTTTAAACAGGAACTTATGCAGGCGAAAATTTCCTTTTCTAACGACGTTCTAACAATGTATTGATAAGTAAAGTCTTGCTATCTTTAAATTAGTGATTTTACCCTCTGCCTTTATTGGTTTGCCCTGCCTATTATATCTTCACTTGTTAGCAGGCTTCTTTGTGTGTTAACATACCCTATAATTCCCATCAGCCGGTAATGACTGGGTATGCTTGTACAGGAGTATAGATTTGCGCACCTTAATGAGGTTGGTTTTTCTTGACAGCTTTTTTGACAGACATTATAATTGTACATAGTGTAAGCGGTAAAATACTTATCTTCGGTTAAGAATCCGAGCGGTTTTGTGAGTGAACTTTTGTCAGATTAAAAAATAGTTCCTGTAAAGAATTATCACTACTGAAATGAGCTGACGGAGTATGAGAAAAATGCGTCGGAAAGCTCAAGGATATTTAATCGGTGATTAGTATAAGCTTTAGTGACCTTGTAATCAACAAATTTTTAATGAAGGAGAAATAAGCTATGGAAGCTAAATTACTGGAAACAGCCAAGAGAATTCAAGGGCTGAGAGAGCTTATCGGCATCACTCCCGAGGAGATGGCTGCCGCCACCAACACCACGGTGGAAGAGTACCTCGAGCTTGAAAGCGGAGCGTGCGACTTCGGTTTTACCTTCCTCAATAACTGTGCGGAGAAGCTCGGCGTAGATATAGTTGAAATTCTGACCGGTGAAAACCCGCATTTGTCGCACTATTCGATAGTGAGAAAGGGAGGCGGTCTGGACATTAAGCGCCGTGCAGGCTTCAAATATGAGCATTTGGGATATCGCTTTAAAAATAAGTACGCCGAGGTTTTCAAGGTTGTAGCCCCCTACAGCGAGGAAGAGCAGGATAAGCCGATTACCCTCTCTGTTCACGAGGGACAGGAGTTTGATTATATCCTGAAAGGGCAGCTGCTCGTTGCACTGGAGGATCATATCGAGACATTGAACGAGGGCGATTCTATTTACTACGATTCAAGCAGAGGCCATGGAATGATCGCTACTGGCGGGGCTGACTGTGAATTTTTGGCGGTTACTATTCATCCGCCGAAAAAGTAAAGGCTGAAGAGCCAAAATTCAACGTAAAAATATCAAACTCAAGAGGTAAGAATATATGTTAAATATCCATCAGAAATTTTGCAAGGAAACCTTCCACGACGGTCGGCTTGTAGATTTTAAGCCAGTATATGACGAGAACTTTAACTTCGCCTATGATGTTATCGACGAAATTGCCAAGGCTGAGCCCGACCGCAGAGCCATGGTTTGGTGTGATTCGCATGGGGAGGAGAGGGAGTTTACCTTCGGGGATATCTCCCGCTACAGCAGCAAGGCGGCGAATCTTTTCAAATCCGTAGGAATTAAAAAGGGCGACACGGTCGTACTGGTTTTAAAGCGCCATTATCAGTTTTGGTTTGCAGTGCTGGGGCTTCACAAAATAGGAGCCGTCGGCATCCCGGCAACAAATCTTTTGACAAAAAAGGATTATGTTTATCGCTTCAATGCCGCCCATGTTACAGCGATTGTGGCGACAACTGTCGGAGAGGTGCAGGAGCATATTGATGCGGCTGTGCCGGAGTCCCCGACGCTGAAGTATAAGTTCTCCGTCAAGGGTAAGGGCAGGGATGAAAGCTGGATTGATTTTGATACAGAGCTCGAAAAGCAAAGCGATGTATTCCCCCGAGAGGACGTAAAGGCTACAGACCCGATGCTGCTTTATTTTACCTCGGGTACTACCGGTATGCCGAAGATGGTTTACCACGACAACACTTATCCCCTCGGCCACATTATAACTGCAAAATACTGGCACAATGTTGACCCCGACGGGCTTCACCTGACAATATCCGATACAGGCTGGATGAAGGCAATGTGGGGTAAGCTCTACGGTCAGTGGCTGATGGAGGCGGCTATCTTTGTCTGTGATTTTGACAAGTTCACCCCCTCGGATTTACTGCCGCTGTTTGCCAAGTACAATATAACCACCTTCTGCGCTCCTCCGACAATTTACCGCTTTTTCATAAAGGAGGACTTGTCCAAGTACGACTTGACAAGTCTCAAGTATGTTACAACTGCCGGTGAGCCGCTCAATGCAGAGGTTTACAACCAGATTTATGCCGCTACAGGACTTAAGCTGATGGAAGCCTTCGGACAGACAGAGACTACTTTGACGCTTGGAAATTTTGTAGGCACAACACCAAAGCCCGGTTCAATGGGAAAGCCTTCCCCGGGATATGATGTTGATTTGGTAGATGCTGATGGAAAGAGCGTCGAGACGGGAGTTGTCGGCGAGGTTGTATTGAGAACCGATAAGGGCAAGCCCTGCGGTATGTTTGACGGCTACTATGAAAATCCCGAGCTTACTAAAACGGTTTGGTATGACAATCTGTATCACACAGGAGACACGGCATGGAAAGATGAGGACGGCTATTACTGGTATGTAGGAAGAACCGACGATATCATCAAGTCCTCGGGTTACCGCATCGGACCGTTTGAGATAGAGAGCGTTATAATGGAGCACCCGTGCTGCCTTGAGTGTGCTATTACAGGAGTTCCCGACCCGATAAGAGGTCAGGTAGTAAAGGCGACCATAGTTCTCGCAAAGGGTTACAGCCCGAGCGAGGAGCTGAAAAAGGAGATACAAAACTACGTCAAGCAGCAGACAGCCCCATATAAATATCCCAGAGTAGTAGAGTTTGTTGACGAGCTGCCAAAGACGATCAGCGGAAAAATCAGAAGAACCGTAATTAGAGGCGACGAAAAAGAAAACTGATAATAACCAAGTAGGCGATGTCCCCTGCCGCTGTCGGCAGCTGGGGACATTCAGTCTTTCGGTGAGGTTTAATCCTCTAACCCTGAGGAGCAAAGCACACCTGCGATGATTTAAAAATACACAGTTTATACTGTAAGGACTGCGGAGTGTTTCGCAGTCCTTTGTTTTTTGGGAGGCTTTTCCGCAATTTGGCAGTGTGTGATTTATCGTCAATTTTGAAGCTTAAAAATCCGGGTGCAAAAAACACAGCCGTGGTCTATTGAACCGAGGCTGTGTTTTGCCGTCTTTAATAAGCAGTCTGCCTACAAAATCAGATATACCAAAGCCATGACGAGGCTTGTGTCGCTGTGCTCGCCGAGAAGCAGGAGAATGATAATCAGCACCAGAGTTCTGTCCTTGTCGGCAAAAAGCTCGGTTATATCCGGAGACTGTATGTCGGTTTCGGCGGCATCGTTTATTGCAGCATGGGCTTGAGGTGCGGGCGCCGGATTCGGAGGGCTTTTTGTTTGAGAGGGTTCATTTTCCCGTGACTTAGGCGGCTGCGAGCCGGCACGGGATCTGCCGTGCATCTCCTGCATTCTGCGAACAGCCTCCATTTGCATGCTGTCGCTTGGGTTTAGCGCCATTATATCAACCTCCGCTAAGCTTTTTTATCATCGGCAGCAGCCTCATCATTTGGAGCATCCTTGCCGCCTCGTCCAGCCTTTGCCTTCTGTCATTGCTTAAAAATGGGCGAAGCGCAGCCAGCAGCCTTGTGCTGTTGTCGTCCTGCTTCATCTCTCCGAGCAGTGGCATCATTTTCGTGACGGCGTTGAGTATCTCGGGGGAAAGCTGCGGCTGGCTTACAGGGGCGGGCTTTTGCTGCGGCTGATTCTGCGTCCCGAGCATATCCGCCATGCTCTTGATCTGCTCCATCGCCTGCGGATCTCCGAGTATCTTGGAAATCTGGTCGGAGAAATCGTCCATGTTATCAGCTCCCCTTGTTGCCCTTTAGCCTGCGCATCAGCTCCTGTGCCTGGGGCGAGTTCAATATCCTTTCGGTTGCCTCCCTGTCCTTGAGTATATTTTGCACCCTGTTCAGCTGTTCTTTGTCCATTCCTTTAAATATCTCTTTTAGTCGCCCTTCTTTGGCGGCTTGTTCCAGCTTTTCAGGAGATGTACCGGCGCTCGCCCCGGCTCTGTTTAGTAGCTCGTCAAAGCTGCTTGAATTGTTGTTGTTCTTATTTTTGCTCATGTAAAACACCACCATATTATATCTGTGCACTAATCTATATTATGCCGGAAGTAAAAATATTACCATCGAAGCGACGGCGGCTTGATTTTTTGATTTCACATAGTAGAATATAAGTTGTATAGACATACAGGCTCTTAAAATTGAAGGAGGCGCATTATGAAAATTTTGGTTATGTCGGATTCTCACGGGGATTATAGAAATGTAAAAACCGCTGTTTTGGTTCAGTCAAAGGCGGAGGTGATAATCCACTGCGGCGACGGCGAGGAACAGGTGGAGATGATTCGCCACGATTTTCCTGAAAAGGCTGTGTACAGCGTAAGAGGAAACTGCGACTGGGGCTCAAGTTTGCCTACCGAGGAAATATTGAACCTTGAAGGCAAGAGGATAATGTTTACCCATGGCCATCTCTATCAGGTCAAGTGGGGCTATGACGAGATTAAGCGTTCGGCTCGCGAAAAAGGGGTCGATATACTGCTGTTCGGTCACACTCATATCCCGTATAATGTTTACGAGGATGGGCTGTATGTTATGAATCCCGGCTCAATTCACGGCTATATGGGGAGCTACGGGATTATAGATATTGTAGATAAGGGCATAATTACAAATATAGTCAGGCTGCGCTGAGGGGTGGATAAGCTCCGGAGAAAATTATCCTTGACATCGGGCGGATAATATAGTAGAATAACACAGGTGTAAAGAAAAAAACTTTACACCCCTGCTCTCTGCGGCGCACAGAGCGGGTATTACGATATATTTATGAAGATTTAGTTATGGAAAAGGACTTTAAAATTTCTCTGCTGCTGGATTTTTACGGCGAGCTTCTCTCGCCCAAGCAGCTTGCGGCTATTGAAAGCTATTATAATGAGGATTGCTCGCTCGGTGAAATAGCATCTGAGCTGGGGATAACCCGCCAGGCGGTTAGGGATATAATCAAGCGCACAGAGGGAGCGCTGATACAGATGGAGGAAAAGCTCGGTCTGTATTCGAGGTTTGAACTCATGCTTTCAGGGCTTGAAAGAATAAAAAAGTTAAGTGAAGATATAATCGCTTTAAGCGATAGTGACGAGATAAAGAGTATATCCTCCGCAATAATAAACGAGGTGGAGGGCTTGCTGAAGGGGCAGGAGTGACGATATAGCTGCCGCTTTGCGAAGGGAGGAATAATTTCTTGGCGTTTGAAGGTTTGTCGGAAAAGCTAAGCAATGCTTTTAAAAAGCTCCGCTCAAAGGGAAAGCTTTCCGAGACGGATGTTAAGGAAGCAATGCGAGAGGTACGGCTTGCGCTTTTGGAAGCTGACGTAAACTATAAGGTTGCCAAGGATTTCACAGCCAGGGTGACCGAAAGGGCTGTAGGCTCTGACGTTATGGAGAGTCTGACGCCGGCGCAGATGGTCGTAAAAATAGTAAACGAGGAGCTTACCAAGCTGATGGGCGGAGAACAGTCGAGGCTCAACCTCGCATCAAAGCCGCCGACGGTTATCATGCTGTGCGGACTTCAGGGCTCGGGTAAAACAACCCACGCAGGAAAGCTCGCTATGATGCTCAAGGGTCAGGGTCACAGACCATTGCTTGCTGCCTGTGACATCTACCGCCCTGCGGCTATTGAACAGCTGAAGGTGGTTGGTAACAAGGCTGGAGCGACTGTGTTTGAAATGGGCAAGGAAAACCCTGTCAAAATTGCGAAAGAGGCAATACGCCACGCCCGTGATTACGGAAACGATATCGTAATTTTGGATACAGCCGGCCGATTGCATATCGACGAGGAGCTGATGAAGGAGCTTGAAAACATAAAGGCGGAGGTAAATCCGAATGAGATTTTCCTGGTTGTCGATGCTATGACCGGACAGGACGCCGTAAATGTTGCTAAACGCTTTAACGACTTGCTTGAGATAACCGGCGTTATCCTGACAAAGCTCGACGGCGATACCCGAGGCGGCGCAGCTTTGTCCGTAAGAGCCGTAACGGGCAAGCCGATAAAGTACGCAGGTACGGGCGAGAAGCTCTCCGATTTGGAGGTTTTTCACCCGGACAGAATGGCAAGCAGAATTCTCGGTATGGGCGATGTGCTCACCTTGATTGAGGAGGCCGAGAGCAAGCTCGACCAGAAAAAAGCCGAGGAGCTTGCCGAGAAGATGGCGAAGAACAAGTTCGACTACAACGATCTTCTCGACCAGTTTATGCAGATAAAGAAGATGGGACCGATAAAGGGAATCCTCGCAAAGCTCCCGGGCGTTGGTAAACAGCTTGACGATGTAGATATCGACGACAGAGTAATGGACAGGACTGCGGCGATTATCCTCTCTATGACTAAGGAGGAGAGGGAGAAGCCCTCGCTGTTAAACGCATCCAGAAAGAAAAGAATAGCCGCAGGCAGCGGAATGAAAGTTGAGGACGTAAACCGTCTCATTAAGCAGTTTGAGCAGATGCAGAAGATGATGAAGCAGTTCGGCTCAAAGGGCAAAGGCAAGAGAAGAAGATTCCCCGGAGGGCTGCCGGGACTTGGCGGTCCGATGAATCCTATGGGAAGGTAAATTGTATTCATCCAAATGTTTACAAACAAGTATATTTGGTGAAAATATAGTATTTTGATTTTGGAGGTGAAAATAATGGCAGTAAAGATCAGACTCCGCCGTATGGGCGCTAAGAAAGCTCCGTTTTACCGTATTGTAGTTGCTGATTCAAGATATCCCAGAGATGGTCGTTTCATTGAGGAGGTAGGCTACTACAACCCGACAAAGGATCCCGTTGAGCTTAAAATTGACGGTGATAAGGTAAAGGAGTGGATCGGCAAGGGTGCTCAGCCCACCGATACAGTTAAGGCTATTTTGAAAAAGAACAGCATTATTTAATCAATGTGAATTGAAAGGAGATTACCAATGCAGGAGTTACTCAAGGTAATTGCGCAGGGTCTTGTAGAGGATCCTTCACAGGTAAGCGTTGACAAGGACGAGCCGAACGAGGAGGGTATCATCGTATATCACATCCACGTAGCAGAGGACGACATGGGCAGAATCATCGGCAAGCAGGGCAGAATTGCCAAGGCTATCCGCACAATCGCCCGCAGCGCAGCTATCAGAAACAACACAAAGGTAATGGTAGAGATTGACTAATAACTATCTCTATTATATAAACAGCGGACATCGAAAGAAATGATGTCCGCTGTTTTGTTTTAGGTTGTGTTTTGCTGAAGAATATAAAAGCTCAAAATTAACCCTTGCTTTTCTCTTCGATATAATTTTCAAGTATTTCCGCCGCGTCATATATAAGCAACGGGCAGGGTCTTTTTTTGTAATATACCTCAGTGCGCTGCTCGGGCGTCGGAGGGGTGGGAGCCTTTTTGTCGAGACCTAAAAGCTCACGACAGACTATTGAACCGTTTTTCTCCTTAAATTTCCCGGCAAGATATTGTATCATTGCATAACATTCCTTTTTCTCTGCGAATGCCTTCGGGGCTGAGTAGCCAAAAAGGAGTGAGGCTGCCATGCACATTCCGTTTACGGCTCCGCACACCTCTCTCATTCGTCCCAGTCCCCCGCCGAAGCCGCTTGAAATCAGCGCAGCGGTTTTTTTGTCAATTCCGCAGTCGTCGGCAAATGCCAGAAGCACCGACTGGGCGCAGTTGTAGCCCTCTAAAAAATGCTCCTTCGCTTTATCTGCTTTACTCATATTTAACCTCCTTGAGCTTTCTTTGCTGTCTCACATTATAACTCAAAAAATTGCTGTTGAAAACCCTCAAAGCTTGGATTATAATATAGTAACATGAATTAAATCGGGTGATAATATGGAAATCAGAAGAATAAAGGCGGATACAGTAACGCAGTGTGTGAAAAAGCTTTTTATGGACTGCAACTATTACATAGGGGAGGATATAACTTCTGCTTTAAAAAAGAGCATGGAGGAGGAAAAATCTCCTGTCGGCAGGGAGGTTTTGGCTCAACTGCTGGAGAATAATAAAATAGCAGCCGCCGAGCAGATTCCACTGTGTCAGGACACGGGAATGGCTGTGCTCTTTGTCGAGTACGGAGACAAGGTGGTAATCGAGGACGGTTCGTTTGAGGATGCCGTCATGCAGGGTGTAAGGCAGGCGTACGACGAGGGATATCTTCGCAAAAGCGTGGTCAGCGACCCTGTGTTTGACAGGAAAAACACTGGCGACAATACGCCTGCCATCATACACACTCGAATTGTCAGCGGAGATAAGATAAAAATTTTGGCGGGCGGCAAGGGCTTCGGCAGTGAAAATATGTCCGCAATCGCCATGCTCACGCCTTCAAAGGGAGTAGAGGGCGTTTTTGATTCTGTGCTCGATACAGTAAAAAAAGCGGGACCCAATCCGTGTCCGCCGATTGTGGTGGGCGTGGGTATAGGCGGCACCTTTGAAAAGGCTGCCGAGCTTGCCAAAAAGGCAACGCTCAGGGAAATCAACACTAAAAATCCCGATGAGCGTTATGCCCAATTGGAGGACAAGCTTTTAACTGCAATAAATAAAATGGGCTTTGGTCCGGCGGGGCTGGGTGGCAGCACAACAGCTCTCGGGGTGAATATTGAGACTTATCCGACGCATATAGCTGGTATGCCTGTGGCGGTGAATATCTGCTGTCACGCCGCAAGGCATAAATCCGCAGTAATTTAAACGCTCGCTTTGAAAGGATGGTTAGCAGTGAAGAAGTTAAAACTACCTCTTGCTCAGGAGGATATAGACGGACTGAATGCGGGCGACAGCGTTTTGCTCAGCGGTATCATGCTGACAGGGCGTGATGCTGCCCACAAAAGATTGTATGAGCTTATCCAAAAAGGCGAGCCGCTGCCGATAGACATAAAGGGACAGCTTATATATTATGTAGGTCCTGCACCGGCAAAGCCGGGCTATGCGGTAGGTCCGGCAGGGCCGACCTCAAGCTACAGAATGGATAAATACGCCCCGGCACTCATGGATTTGGGTTTGAAGGGCATGATAGGTAAAGGGGCTCGCTCTCGAGAGGTAATAGACTCAATAGTCAAGAACCACGGAGTTTACTTTGCCTGCATTGGCGGAGCGGCGGCCCTGATAGCAAAGAGTATAAAAAGAGAGGAGATACTCTGCTATGAGGATTTGGGCACCGAGGCAGTGAGAAGATACACGGTTGAGGATTTCCCTTCCATAGTTGCTATCGACAGCAGGGGTAATAACGTCTATGTTGACGGAGTGGAAAAATACCGAGAGGATTAAAACTATCTCTGATTAAGAGGTGATGTAATGCAGCTGCATGAGAATGAAGAGATAAGACAAAGAGCGCTGCTTGTGGCGGTTGACACGGGCGAATACGACGCCGAAGCGTCTATGGCGGAGCTTTATGAGCTTGCCAAAACAGCAGGAGCGCAGGTAGTGTCCGATATAATTCAAAAGAGAGACGCTGTAAAGACAGCTACCTGCGTCGGGAGTGGTTGCCTTGAGCAAATAGATGAGTTTTGTAAGGCTAACGAAATAGATCTGCTGATTTTTGACAGGGAGCTTACCCCAACTCAGATTAGAAATATTGAGGAAAAGACAGGCGTGCGTGTGGTTGACCGCACAATGCTGATTTTGGATATCTTTGCTCAGAGGGCTCGCTCAAAAGAGGGAAAGCTTCAGGTTGAGCTGGCTCAGCTTCAATATATGCTTCCGAGACTTTCGGGCAGAGGAACTGCGCTTTCCAGACTTGGCGGAGGAATCGGCACGAGAGGCCCCGGCGAGACGAAGCTTGAGACGGACAGGCGGCATATCAGAGCCAGAATGGAAAAGATAAAAGAAAGGCTGAAGGATAGCGAGAGCCACCGTGAGCAGCTAAAAAAGCGTAGAAAGAAAACGGGTGTAATCACCGTGGCGATAGTTGGCTATACAAACGCCGGAAAATCTACGTTGATGAATTATCTCACCGACGCAGGAGTTTTGGCTCAGGACAAGCTCTTTGCTACCCTTGATCCGACATCAAGAGCGCTAAAGCTCAAAAACGGTGTGAGCGTAATGCTGATTGATACAGTAGGACTTGTCAGAAGGCTTCCTCACCACCTGGTAGAGGCGTTCAAGTCCACTTTAGAGGAGGCGGCTCAAGCGGATATAATCTTAAATGTTTGCGACGCTTCCTCCGAAGAGGCGGCTTTGCACCTTGAGGTCACGCAAAAGCTGTTGGAATCTCTCGGCTGCCACGGCTCTCCGATAATCCCTGTGCTGAATAAATGCGATATGTTGACAGGGCTTGACAGCATACCGATGATAGGCAAGGCTGTAAGAATAAGCGCAAAAACCGGATATGGAGTGGACAAGCTTTTAGATGCAATCGAAGAAAACCTTCCCGTAAGAATGATACAAGGCAAATGGCTTTTGCCATTTGACAAGGTGGGGATAGCGGCGGAAATTCGTCGTGACGGAAATCTGATTAGCGAGGAGTACACAGCCGAAGGACTTGAAATTGAGGCTGTTGTCGAAGATAGACTTTTTTGCGAATTAAAAAGTTACGAAATATAGAGCAGGTAAATGGAAAATCCATTGATTTATACAGGTGGTTGTGATATCATATCGTCAGAAGGAGGGTGGTATTTTGTCGAAATTTAAAAGGATAGGCATTTTGCTGTTGACTGCTGTTCTGATGTCGGTTTTAACTCTTTTCGGTTGCAGTTCCTCAACTGAAAGTTCATCATCTCAGGGCGGACTTACGGCAATGGAATATGAAGCGCCCGATAAGTATGAATACGAAGAAATTTCGGTTGACGCAATTACCGCCGTTGTCGGCGACAGGGAATGCACAGGTGCTATTAACGATGGTTCGGATTCTACAAAGATGAAGACAGCCTATCTGTATAACGGGCTCACTGAAAGCGATCTCGATACTTACGGAGAGTATCTTTTGCAGTCCGGCTTTGAGGAGATTCAGGCTGACTGTTACAGCACGACCACTTCAGACGGAGCATCAATGAAAATAACATTGTCTTCTGATGCTGTGACCGTAGAGGGCGAAAAGTAAGGCTGTGCATATTATTTAATTTGAATTTTTCTAATATTTTTCCCTTTGACAATAAGCCGAAGTCCCCGCAAAGCTGCGGGGACTTCGGCGTTTAATGTTTAATACCCATAGTATGTCTTTGGAAATTTGGCGTCTGCTTGGATATAGAATTTAAAAAGTATATAACCAAGTCGCCTCTGTAGGTGTCGGGTTCCATTCGGTCTTTCGGTAAGGTTATAATTCCCCACCGAAGCTCTGAGAAGCAGAGATTCTCGGCGACGGTTGCAATCGTCGCAGGCGTGATTAAACGAACTTGTCACGCAGGCGAAGATTTAAACGTAAAAAAACGACCGCCCTATTGGACGATCGCTTTTATGTGTTGGCGTCTTCCTATTTTCCCGGGCCGTCTCCAGCCAAGTATTTTCGGCACCGCTGAGCTTAACTTCTGTGTTCGGGATGGGAACAGGTGGACCCTCAGTGTCATCAACACCAACTATTTATCAGTCTCTCTCGACTGCTTGATTATTATATCACCTTAAATCGAAAAATGCAAGAGTTTTTAAAAAAAAATTAAAATTTTTTTCTGACTTGTTTTCTGTGGGATTTGGGAGCTTAATAATTATTATTTGTTGACTTAAGAGTGCAAAAAATGTAAAATATTATAATAATGAAGAATAATGCTGTTTAGACAGTCTCATAAAAGAGGGATAATATGAAAAAGACAGAGGAATGTGCGCTAAAGCTCTCATCATTGTCAATATACAAGGGAATACTGAAGCGGAGCGTGCCGGGTTTGTTTTTAAATTTACTTAAGCAAATCGACAGCAGCCCGAGCGAATTTCTGTCAGCCTGGGGAGATTTCTTTTCCCTGCTGTGTGAGAAGGGTTGTCAGGATGGGCTGTGCACCTATATGACCAAAGCCGCCCTGTATGATGAAAACAGCTTTTCCAAGGCGGCGGCTCGGGGTCAGCTCTCGTCTGTTCCAAAGAGTATAATTTCTGCTGTGGAGCGAGATATAGCGATTATAACCGAGTGCTCTATGCTATCTCCTAAGGAGATAATAAACGACTACAGATACAAGGCGGATATTTACTCCATAGTTACTACCCTTCCTCAGTGGGGTTGCGGGGAACCGCTGTGGCAGATGGCTGATTTAGATAAGGCGGTGGAGCGTTCAGCTGAGTTTTACCGAAAAAACGGCTGTGGTATGTTTGCCAGATATAAGGCGTTTATTTGGAGGGACGGAGGTATTCATCCGGTACTTCATCCCGACAGCATAACCTTGGAGGATTTGAAGGGGTACAGCTATGCCAGAAATCTTGTCATAAACAATACCCTCGCATTCTTAAACAATCAAAGTGCAAACAACTGCCTGCTCTACGGAGATAAGGGTACGGGAAAATCTTCGACCGTTAAGGCTATACTCAACGAGTACTTCACCAAGGGGCTCAGGGTGGTTGAGATGCCCAAGGAGAGGATATGCGACTTCCCGCTTTTGGTTGATAAAATTGCAATGGTGCCGATGAAGTTCATACTCTATATAGATGATTTGTCTTTCCAAACTCAGGACGACAACTACACCGCATTGAAGGCGGTGCTTGAGGGTGGTCTTGCTTCCAGACCCGAAAATACTCTGATTTACGCAACCTCAAACAGGAGACATATTGTCAAAGAAACCTTTGCCGACCGAGAGGGTGGGGAACTTAACAGAAATGACCAGATGCAGGAGAGCCTGTCGTTGGCGGATCGTTTCGGATTGTCTGTCAACTTCTCTGCGCCGAGCAAGCAGGATTATCTTGATATAGTAAAGGCGATTGCCGACCAGAGAGGCGTAGATATGGAGCAGTCCGAGCTGTTTACTAAGGCGGAAAGCTGGGCGCTGGAGAGAGGCGGACGCTCTGCGCGCTGTGCAAGGCAGTTTGTCGATTCGCTGTTTGTTGATAAAGAGTGAAGATTAAACTAGGAGTTGTAATATTATATTGTACTGAGGAGAAGATAAAATGTATAAAAAAATATTGGCACTTGTATGTGCCGCAGCTTTAATTATTGTTCCGGCAGGCTGTTTGGACGCAAACAGTGCAGACTTTCCGGTTACGATTGGACACACGAAGTTTAATTCAAGCGTAAACAATGCAGTTGTGCTTTCGGACAATGCTGCCGACATAATTTTGCAGCTTGGTTATGATTCCAGAATTTCCGGCAAAAGTGACGAATGCACCCAGCAGGAGCTTGAGAATGTGGAGAGCTACGGATCGAAAACTCAACCGGAAATCAATAAAATCATCAGCGAAGCTCCCGATGTAGTAATCGCCGACAGCGACCTCTCTACGGATATAGCCGAGCAGATTGAAGACAGTGGGGTAAAGGTGCTGAGATTTGTACAGCCTGGCGATGACAGCGGACTTCTGCTTATGTATAAAAAGCTAAGCCTTCTCTTTGAGGGAAATCAGGGCGGTGAGACCGACGGCGAAGACAGCTACAATGGACTGATGACGGCAATACAGAATAATGTACAGTCGCTGCCGGATATCTCAAAGCCGAAGACTGTTTGCTATCTCGCTGATTTTGAGGGGAAAACCATTACAGGGGATATGATGGGTAACTTGGTATTTACTAATTCCGGAGCCGACAACATAGCTTCCTCTATGGCAGGAGGAAAGGTGGATATTTCGTATATCCAGGAGCAGAATCCTCAGTACATATTCTGCGACAGCGCAATGGCAGATAAGATAAAGACTAATACGGAATTTAAGGACCTTTTGGCTGTCAAGAACAACAGGGTAGTTGAGATTCCTTACAGCGACTTTACCAGAGGAGGAGTCAGTCTGCTCAAGGCAATCAGCATTGTTACAGAGACGTTGTATCCGAATGGAGAGGCCGGTTCTGTTGCTGAAAACTACGGAATAGAGTTTGATGAGGATACATATCTGACCGTAGGCGACGGCTCGGATACAGAGGATAACGACGCTGACGGTTACAGAAACACTATTATAATTATCCAAAACCGTCTTGACGATTTAGGATACTGGCCTATTGATGAAATGACCGGATATTACGGCGAGACTACGGCTTCGGCGGTGAGCGAGTTCCAGTCAACCAATGGATTGGAGAACACCAGCGGTTCGGCGGATTACGAGACCCTTAATAAAATGTTCTCTGATGACGCTGTACCGAGAAGCGAGCCGATAGAGAAGCAATCTTTAGAATAACTTGTGAGGTGAAGCTGTTTTGACAAGATATGTAATGTTTGCATAGCATTGGCTATTGCAAATAAAATTTAATGCTATAGCCATGCTTATCCGACAAAATATTTTGGAGGTAACATGAGCTATAAAAGGGCGGATGAGGTTCTGCCGATAAAACTTTTAAGAGAAATTCAGATGTATGTTGACGGGGAGAATATATACATTCCCAAAATAGAGGGTAACAGGAGAAGCTGGGGAGAGCAGACAACAATAAAGGAAGAGCTTTCCGAGCGCAACCGGAAAATTGCAGAGGATTACCGCAGTGGATTGAATGTTTCGCAGCTTGCTGAGAAATATTTTCTCTCCGACAAGAGCATACAGAGGATAATCAGAAATACAAAATAAGTAGTTAAAACCTGCGCAGAAGCTCGCTCATAGGGCGAATATCGGCGCAGGTTTTTTTGTAAAAAAGCTTGAGCTTGAAACGCAGAAAAAGGCAAAGTATAATTGTCGTGTAGCTACGAAAAAAACAAGAGGAGAAACTATTTTATGAAGATAATATCAATCAGAGAAAATCCCGAATGGACACAAAGGGCGATAGCCTATTTTCAAAAGCATTGGGCAAATCCCGATAGCATGATGGTGTATGACGACTGCATAAAAAGCTCGCTGCAAGCTGAAAATCCTCTGCCGAGGTGGTATCTGCTGACTGATGAGGAGGAGATTATCGGTTGTGCGGGGCTTATCACCAACGATTTTATAAGCCGTATGGATTTATATCCCTGGCTTTGCGCTCTGTTTATTGAGGAAAAGCACAGGGGCAACGCCTATGGCAGTCTGTTGATTGAGAAAATCAAAGAGGATACAGCGGCGGCAGGGTTTAAAAATCTTTATCTTTGCACTGACCATAACGGATATTATGAGCACTACGGCTTTGAGCATATAGCCGAAGGCTACCATCCTTGGGGAGATACCTCGAAAATTTACCGAGCGCAGTTAGTATAACCAAGTCGCCGATGTCCCCGCCTCTGTAGGCGTGATCAAACGAGTTTGTCACGCAGGCGAAGATTTAAAGAAACACGGCGGATTGCGCAATGGAATATTTTTCTTAAAACAGAGGAGCTGTATCAGGAATTTCCTGATACAGCCCCAATCTTATGACCGGGAGGGTCTTTATTTCATGCTGTTTTCGTAAGCTTCGATCATCTTTTTAACCATCTGACCGCCGACTGAACCTGCCTGACGGGAGGTCAAATCGCCGTTGTAACCCTGCTTGAGGTTTACTCCTACCTCGCTGGCACACTCCATCTTGAATCTTTCCATGGCTTCCTTAGCTTCAGGGATGTTTAACTGATTGTTGTTGCTTGACATAGCGTTTTCTCCTTTAGAAAATTCTTTTATAAAATTCATAATTTTCATTTTTAGCGGAATAATATCAGCTGTACATAAGCTCGCCGCATATTATAGCATATCGTCTTAATCCGATTTATCCAAGAAATAATTCAAACTATATTTATGCTAAGATAAATCTTTTCTTAAGTCTCAAGCTGATTTTTAATTTGTGAAAATCGGCTTGTTTAAAGCATAGCTTAAAATTTTTCAGCCAATAGAAAAACCTCTGTTTTTCTTCCGCAACATTATTTTGTGCGGAGGTGATGAAAATATAAAATGAAAATTATGGGTTGATAGTTTTGTGTGTAATCGAAAATTTTATAAAAAATTGTAAGCGTGAATACATAAAACAAAGGTTTAACGCTAAAAAAATAAAGCTCTCCCTCTCGGATAAGATTTCCAAAGGGGAGAGCTTTTGCTTTAATAATGAAAGTGTAATTGTATATTTCTTACCTGCCGCCGGTTTCGCTGAGGTTTTGCTGATATGCTTTAAATTTAGACGGCTTTTTTATTTTCTCGGGCTTGACGTTTTTGCCCTTGAATTTTCTTGCGAATTTCCACGCCTTGCTCAACACCTCGTCCAAAGCTTCGTTCATTAATTCCTGACTAGCCTCGTCATCAATTCCGTTGAGTATTACAATGGTAATTACAGAGCGGCAGTCCATATCCCCGTTTTTGTACTGGGCGCTCAAAACAGCGCCGAGCTTGGTTATAAGCTGTTTGTTTTTGCTTTTTAAGAGAGTGTTCACCTTGGGAACTACAGAATTTTTTGCAAAGGTTGCGCTGCGAAACGGCGAATAGCTGTCCTCCTCAAGGAAGATTTCATCTTTAAGCTCTGGGAAAATCTGCACCAGCCTTTTAAACAGGAAAACCGGGTCTACGTTTCCGTCCTCGTCTCTCTTTTTCTTCTTTGCCTGTCTTTGGGATTTTACTCTGACAGGGGTTGTGACGGTGGCTACAAAGTCGTTGGCAATGCTGGTTGCGTCACGTTTGTCATTTGTCTCGGGGTCGAACATCCAAGTGGCCAGCGAGCGCCACTCGTTGTCGGGACCGTCCTCCGTCATCTGGCAGCTTTCAAGCACCATGCGCTGCTTGTCTGTGTAGTAAATCACGGAGTAGGCAATGGCGTCGTTCGCATAAAGCGAGACTATCTCGTTTTCTTCGGCGTTTGAGACGTTCAGCTTTTTGTAGCCCATCGGCTCTACGGCTTCGCTGAATTTCGTACATACATATTCATAGGCTTCATTTACAGTCATAATATTATCATCCTCATATTTGTTATTTGCATATTTGTCCTTTGCTTGTCACAGCCTATTATACCGTGTCATGGCGGATTTGTCACTACTTTTTGATTTTGTTTACAAAAACTCAATAGCCTGATATTCCAATTTCTATTTGAAAGAGCTTACAATCTGTGGTATCATTACTAAAGTGTACCTCTAAAAGCTAAGCCGTAAAAAAGGCTGAATGAGAGCACAGAGCAGGAATAATTGATTTATAAGGGGATGAACGGCGATGTCGAAAAAGCCCATAGGGGTTTTTGATTCCGGGCTTGGGGGCTTGACGGCGGTCAAAGAACTGCTGGAGGTTTTGCCCAATGAGGATATAGTCTACTTCGGGGATACCGGCAGAGTTCCCTACGGAAACCGGAGTAAAAGTACAATAATTAAATATGCACAGCAGGACGCCGGTTTTCTGATTTCTAAAAATGTCAAATTTATAATCGCAGCCTGTGGGACAGTCAGCTCAGTTGCCGGTGACTTGGGCGGTAGTATTCCCATCCCCTTTACAGGGGTTGTAAGACCCACGGCGGCGGCAGCCGTAAAAGCAACTAAAAATAATAAAATCGGCGTTATAGGTACTAGCGCGACTATCGGCAGCGGTTCGTACAAGAAGGAGATTGAAAGGCTTGACTCTCAGATAGAGGTTTACCAGCAGGATTGTCCGCTTTTTGTTCCCTTGGTAGAAAACGGCTTTATCAGTGAAGACGATCCGATAGCGGTGATGGTAGTGGAGAGATACCTGTCACATCTCAAAGAAATAGGGGTTGACACGATTATTTTGGGTTGTACTCACTATCCTATATTAAAGGGCGTTATATCAAACTTCATGGGTGAAGCTGTAACCCTAATTGATTCAGGTAGGGAAACGGCATTGTACACGGCCGAGCAACTGAAGAAAAGAGGACTGCTAAACGACGGCACAGACGCCGGGCAATGCAGTTTCTTTGTAAGCGATACCCCGGACGGCTTTTCGCATCTTGCCGGGATGTTTCTCGACAGGAACATCGACCGAAGCGTGACGCAGATTGATATTGAGCAGTATTAAAAGGAACTTGCACATGGAAGAATTAAAAAAGAATTACTTAATAAAAATTGTCGGAAAGCAGGAGGTTGAGGGTGAGACTGATGTGATTGAGGTTGAGACCACCGCAAGCTACGAGCAGAAAGACGGAGTTAAATACATATCATATACTGAATATATTGAGGATGAGGACGGTCAGAGTGAAAAGGAGACTTTGGTCAAAATAGATAGCGACACGCTGGTTACGATAATCAGAACCGGCGAATTCCAAAGTCAGCTCATGCTCGAGCTTGACCGCCAGCACCAATGCTACTACTCCACGCCCTTTGGCGAGATGCTCATTAAGGTTTACACCGGAGCTATGGAAATTGAGCTTAATGAGGACGGAGGACACGTCAGAGTTCAGTATTCATTAAACTTTAACAGCGATTTTGGCAGCGAGAACGAATTTTTGATTGAGCTACATAAGCTGCCTCATAAAACAGAGTAAAGGAAGATAATATGTCACAGATATCAGGTAAGGCAGTCTCAGGACTGATGCAGGAAATTAAAAATGCGCTTAATGCAGCGGTGGAAAAGGGAGAGCTTCCGGCTTATGATAAGCTTCCGGATTTTATTATTGAGACGCCGGCGGACAAAAGCCACGGAGACCTGGCCACAAACGCCGCCATGGCGTGCGCCAAGGTGTTCAGACAGCCGCCGTTTAAGATTGCGGCTGCAATAAAGAACAATATAAACCTTAAAAATACTTACATCAGTTCCTGCGAGGTCGCAGGACCGGGCTTTATTAATTTTACTCTCTCTCAGGATTACTACACGGCGGTGTTGCGTGAAATAGAGGAAAAGGGCGAAGATTACGGCAGAAGCGACTATGGCAAGGGTAAAAAGATTCTGCTTGAGTTTGTATCTGCAAATCCGACCGGCCCCATGCACATCGGCAACGCCAGGGGCGGAGCTCTGGGCGACTGCCTTGCGTCTGTTTTGCAGGCTGCAGGCTTTGAGGTTTCGAGGGAGTTTTACGTCAACGACGCAGGAAATCAGATAGAAAAGTTTAAGAACTCTCTTGAGGCGAGATACCTTCAACTGTTTGATCCGAGCGTTGAGATGCCTGAGGATTGCTACCTCGGCGAGGATATAACGAACCACGCCAAGGCTTTTGCCGAAATTCACGGCGACAGCTATGTTAATATGTCAAGTGAACAGCGCAGAGACGCTCTGTGCGACTATGCCCTGCCGCTGAATATTCAAAAGCTCAAGACCGACCTTGAAAAATACAGAATCAATTACGACAACTGGTTTTTGGAAAGCTCCCTTCATAAAAGCGGTGCCGTGGCAGACATAATAGAGAAGCTGAAATCAAGCGGACATACCTACGAAAAGGAGGGTGCGCTGTGGTTTAAGACAACCGACTTCGGCGAGGACAAGGACAGGGTGCTAGTGCGTGCAAACGGAATTCCCACCTACCTGGTTCCCGATATCGCTTATCATTACAATAAACTGGTTACAAGGGGTTACGATATAGCCATTGACGTGCTGGGCGCAGACCACCACGGATATATTCCCAGAATCAAGGCTTCGATGGAGGCGCTGGGGGTTGACCCGGACAGGCTCGATATAATAATTATGCAGATGGTTCGACTTATCAAAAACGGCGAGACCTACAAGCTTTCAAAACGAAGCGGAAAGGCGGTTACGCTCGAGACCCTGCTCGAGGAGGTGCCCGTGGACGCAGCAAGGTTCATCTTTAATATGCGTGAGCCTAACACACAGATGGATTTTGACCTCGATTTGGCGGTTGCCGAGGACAGCCAAAACCCCGTTTACTACGTTCAGTATGCCCATGCGAGAATTTGTTCCATACTCAAGGCGATGAAGGGTGACGGCATAGTCCCGAGGGAGTGCACGGGCGAGGAGCTGTCGCTGCTGAGTACGCCCGAGGAAAAGGAGCTTATCAGCCACCTTGCGTCATACACTGCCGAAATTGAGTCTGCGGCTAAAAACTACGACCCGACCAAGATTACCCGCTTTGTGCTTGAGCTTGCTTCGCTTTTCCACAAATTCTACAATGCCTGCCGAATCAAGGGCAGCGAGGAGGGCTTGATGCAGGCAAGGCTTGCACTGTGCTTATCGGTAAAAAGCGTAATCAAAAACGTGCTAGATATGCTCAAAATCACCGCACCGGAGTCGATGTGATATTATATTAAGAGTTAGATTTCCCGCCGCCTGAGCTAGGCGGTGGGAAATTTAAAAATAAATCAGAAAAACTATTGACGAATAAAATAAGCTGTGATAAAATAGATATACCTCGTAAAAAGGGGTTTATTTTTTTGCCCTTTTTGAGGGAGGCTTAAGCGCCGGGAATCCGGCTAAGATAAAATATCCGAAAATCGGAGGTGCCGTTAATGAGAGTAAAAATTACCATGGCCTGCACTGAGTGCAAGCAGCGCAACTACAACACTATGAAGAACAAGAAAAATGATCCTGACAGACTTGAGATGAACAAGTACTGCCGTTTCTGCAAAAAGCACACTCTTCATAAGGAAACAAAGTAATAGCGGAGGTTTTGAAAATGGCTGAAAAGAACGCCGAGAAAAAGGCAGTCGAAAAGAAGTCGGACAAAAAGCCGAGCTCCGGTAAGACGAAAAAGCCTAATGTTTTCTCGAGAATTTTTAAATACCTTCGTGAGTGTAAGAGCGAAATCAAGAAGATTACCTGGCCTGCGCCGAAAACGGTTTTCAAAAATATGGGAATCGTAATTGCGGTTATAGTAATAATAGGCCTGTTGATTTTCGCTTTGGACAGGGGTCTGTTCGCTCTGCTTGGTCTTATTATGGAGACTAGCGCAACCTAATTTACACGGAGAAGGTGAATAACAATGCCTGATGAAGCAAAATGGTATGTTGTTCATACCTATTCCGGGTATGAAAACAAGGTGGCTTCAAATCTTGAAAAAACTGTTGAAAACAGAGGACTTCAGGATTTAATCAAGGAGGTTAAGGTTCCGACCGAGAAAGTTACGGAGATTGAGGACTCAAAAACCCGTGAGGTCGAGAGGAAGATTTACCCCGGTTACGTTTTTATCAAAATGGTTTATACAGACGAGACATGGTATGTTGTACGCAACATCCGCGGTTGTACAGGTTTTGTCGGACCGTCGTCCAAGCCCGTTCCGCTTACAGACGCTGAGGTGGAGAAGATGGGAGTCGAGACCAAGGTGGTCGAGGTTTCATACAAAAAGGGTGACACGGTCAGAATTACAGAGCAGCCGTTTGTCGATTTTGTCGGAGTGGTCGAAGATGTCGATACCGACAAAAACTACGTCAGGGTTACGGTTTCCATGTTCGGCAGAGATACCTCTGTGGAGCTGGAGCTTGACCAGGTAGAGGCTATTGATTAAGTAAGTTAATAATATCCGGCTATGCCGGTAGTTATTATTGGGGGCAATGCCCCTGTGGGAGGAGCGCAAATCACACCGCTTCGCAAATAACCACGAATTTTGGAGGTGCAAAAAATGGCTCAAAAGGTAGTAGGCTTTATCAAGCTGCAAATACCTGCCGGAAAAGCTACGCCGGCTCCGCCGGTAGGTCCGGCTTTAGGACAGCATGGCGTCAACATCATGGCGTTCACAAAGGAATTTAACGAGCGCACTAAAAACGACGCCGGACTTATTATTCCGGTTGTAATCACAGTGTACGCAGACCGTTCTTTCACATTTGTTACAAAGACACCGCCTGCGGCTGTACTTATTAAGAAGGCTTGCGGAATCGAGAAGGGTTCCGGCGTGCCGAACAAGACAAAGGTTTCAAAGATTACCCGTGAGCAGGTCAAAAAGATTGCAGAGCAGAAGATGCCTGACTTGAATGCCTCAAGCGTAGAGTCCGCAATGAGTATGATTGCCGGTACAGCTCGCAGCATGGGCATTGAAGTTGTCGATTGATTAAGCCCGGGTGGGAGGACTAAATCCGATTTTACCACTCAACAGGGAGGACAAAGCAATGAAGCATGGAAAGAAATATGTTGACAGCGCAAAGCTTGTTGACAGATCAAAATTTTATGAAACAGCAGAGGCTTTAGATCTTTGCGTAAAGACCTCAAAGGCTAAGTTTGACGAAACTATTGAGGTTCATGTAAAGCTTGGTGTTGACAGCCGTCACGCTGATCAGCAGGTTAGAGGCGCTATTGTACTGCCGAACGGTACAGGTAAGAGCGTAAAGGTTTTGGCTATATGCAAGGGCGCAAACGAGGAGCTCGCTAAGGAAGCAGGAGCCGACTATGTAGGCGCCGAGGATATGACTCAAAAGATTCAGTCAGAGAACTGGATGGACTTTGACGTTTTGATTACAACACCTGACATGATGGGTCTTGTAGGACGTCTCGGTAAGATTCTGGGACCTCGCGGTCTTATGCCGAACCCGAAGGCAGGTACCGTTACTCCTGATATCGCAAAGGCTATTAAGGAGGCTAAGGCAGGTAAGATTGAGTATCGTCTGGATAAGACAAACATCATTCACTGCCCGATTGGAAAGGCTTCCTTCGGTGTTGAGAAGCTCCAGGAGAACTTCGACACTCTGCTCGGCGCAATAGTTAAGGCTAAGCCGGCAGCCTCAAAGGGACAGTACATCCGTTCCTGTGCTGTAGCCAGCACAATGGGTCCCTCTGTTCGTCTTAACCCGAACAAGGTTGGCGGTCAGGGCACAGAGGCCTGAGTAAAAAATACTTGACAGGATGATATTCCTGTGGTATTATATACAAGCTGTTTTTTCCAAAGACAGCAGGTGCATAGTGCATAAAGGATTATCCTGCCTGCCGAGGTTCTCAGCGTAATTTTGTAATTACTTTATGAGATTATTCTGCCCCTCTGCACGTCAGGGGGGCTTGTTTTATGCACAATCCCACAAGCGGAGGTGAAAAGATTGCCAAGTGAGAAGATTTTAGAGCAGAAAAAAGCGGTTGTTGCAGAGCTTTCTGAGAGACTTAAAAACTCTGTAGCGGGCGTTTTGGTAAACTACAAGGGTATTACCGTTGCCGATGACACTAAGCTTCGTAAGGAGCTGCGTGAGGCTGGCGTAAAATACACAGTAGTAAAGAATACTCTCCTCAAAAGAGCTGCCGAGGATGCGGGTATCGAGGGCTTTGAGCCGGTACTTGAGAACACAACAGCTCTTGCTACGAGCGAGGAGGACTATGTTGCCGCAGCAAAGATTCTCTGCGAATATGCTGAGAAGAACAAGGACTTTGAAATAAAGCTCGGCTATGTTGACGGCGGCGTTTTGAGTGTTGACGAGGTAAAGGATCTTGCAAAGCTTCCGAGCAAGGAGGTTTTGGTTGCAAAGGCTTTGGGCGGACTCAACGCTCCTATCAGCGGCTTCGTTACTGTGCTTAACGGTAACATCAGAGGTCTTGCCTGCGTGCTGAATGCAATTGCAGAGCAGAAGGGTGCATAACCCGATATTAAATTAAAAATAAACTAAATTTTGGAGGTAAATACCATGTCAGAGAAAGTTACACAGTTGATTGAAGATGTTAAGAATCTTACAGTATTAGAGCTCAGCGAGCTCGTAAAGGCTCTCGAGGAGGAGTTCGGCGTAAGCGCTGCTGCTCCTGTTGCCGTTGCTGCTGCTCCGGCTGCTGGTGGCGCTGCTGCCGCTGCTGAGGAGAAGACAGAGTTCGACGTAGTTCTGAAGTCTGCCGGCGCTGAGAAGATCAAGGTTATCAAGGTTGTTCGCGAGATCACAGGTCTTGGTCTGAAGGAAGCTAAGGCTTTGGTTGACGGCGCTCCGAAGACCCTCAAAGAGGCTGTATCTAAGGACGACGCTGAGAAGTACAAGGCTCAGCTCGCTGAGGTTGGCGCTGAGGTAGAGCTTAAGTAATTTTGCTTTATTGGCAATCTGAGGACGGGAAACCGTCCTCTTTTTGTTTTTTGAAGAAATTTGTTGACTGGTGTGTTCTTGACGTGCCTGTACATATAGTTAATGTTCTATTTAAAGGACTTGTGTAAAATGTAAAAAATTCCAATCTACCTTTAGATGGTTTGTACAATTCGCTCTTTATTTGTGACCATTTTTTTAAAATCGGTTGAACTTTATCTTTTAACGTAGTATAATGATAACGCTGAAGTAGTGCATTGCTTCGGAGAATTTCTAAAATATATATTTAGGAGGAGACAAAAAATGCGCAAGAAAATAGTTAGCATCGTGCTCGTAGCAGTGATGCTGATTTCTATGGCTTGTGTCGGCGTTGTCAGCTCAAGTGCGGCTTCCGACACACTAGGCACAATTTATTTGCAGCTGCCGCAGGCGTGGATTGACGCTACAGGCGGCAAAAAAATTAACGTGTATGCCCATATTTGGGTTAATGGCGGAGAGGAATACGCTCCGTGGCAGACACGTGACGAACAGATGACAGCCGAGGGCAATAATCTTTATTCATTTAATATGGATAAGCTTCCTGCTCCTGCTGATGACGGCACTCAGCCGCAGTGGAATATGGTAATATTCTCATTTGCAGGCAGAGGAATTACAGGTCAGCAGACTTTTGATTCCACTCTCTATCCCGAGTGCGTAGGCAAGACCTTTACTATTGACACAAACATATTCCTCGAGAATCCTATGGATTCAACCAAGAAGGGTTCTCCGGCTTACTGTGAGGGAACTCCGGCAGGTCCGAAGCTTGTACTTAGTTCACTCGGCAATGTAGTTCCCGACCCGGCGACTGACGGCTGCACAGGTTCGCTTCTTCCGGGCGAGACAGTTGACGATATCCTCGCTAACTATGTAAGCGCTCAGGTTGCTGCCTTTGAGAAGGCTAACCCGAATGCTACAGATGATGAAATAGCAGCTAAAAGAGCAGAGGCAGAGGTAGCAGCTGAAGGTCTCAGAGCTAAGGTAGAGGCCGCTTTACCGGAGCAAACAGACCCTGTAACAGATCCGGAGACTGATCCCAGTGAAGCTCCGGCTACAGATCCTACCACAGCTACAGACCCGGCAACAGACCCGGCAACAGACCCGGCAACAGATCCGGCAACAGATCCGGCAACAGACCCGGCAACAGATCCGGCAACTGATCCTGCAACTGATCCGGTTGTAACAGACCCGGCTACAGAGGAGCCTGCTACCGACGCCACCGAATCAACAACTGATGCCTACGGCAGATACAGAGGTATCCCGACTCCCGATGGAATGATTGTAAACGAAACAGCCGAGACAAATCCCGACCTTCCCGACTGGAACGGCTACTACAAGATTTACTACTTCCTCGACACTGAGGATTGGGCAACAACCAATACCCAGTATAAGGACGAAGGCTATGAGATAGGCTTCTACTGGTACAAGGGCGAGGAGAGTAACGGCGCTTGGCCGGGCGAGCCCGCAAGCAACCTTGCAGACTTTAAGATTGATTACTTTAAGCAGATGAACCCGGATGCAACTGATGAGGAGATCGCACAGTTTACAGCAGAAGCTGAACAGCAGTTTGGCAATGTTTACTATGCTCTTTGCCGCAGTGATGTTCCTTTCATCATGTGGAACAACGGAATAAATGCTGGTCTTCCGACAGATGAGGGTTATACAGCAGAAAAGGATGAGGCTGCGCTTCAAACTCAGGATATCAACGTAGAGGATCCCCTGTATAATGTGCTCGGCTCTAAATACGAAATTTCCGATGACATCTACAACGGCGATGCTTATTATTCTAACCCCGAGTACAATGGCGATGTCGCTACAGGCGCTCCCGACCTTTGCGGAAGCATCAGCTATGTAACAGGTTATGAGGAGACAGTAAACAACTTCACAGGACTTACAAAGAGAGTTGCTAATGTTAACTGGAAATACTATGAGCCCAAGGAGGGTCTTATGACCAACCAGGGTCTTGTAGATGAGAATGGAGAACTCATTCTTGATGAGAATCAAATGGCTCAGAACCCCTACTATAATATGGACTACAGCTACATTCCGCCTGAGGGTACACCAATAGAGAAGCCCGATCCTGAGGGTACAACTCTTCCTGAGGAGACTGAGGCGCCCACTACAAATGCTCAGCCCGGATCTACTACAACCGCTACCAACCCAAGCGGCTCTACACCTAAGGGTCTGGTAAATACAGCAGAGAGCTCAGCTGTTCTTGCTATAGTTGCAGTTCTGGCTGCTGCCGGAGTTGGTGTGTTTGCTTTCTCACGCAAAAGAAGAGAGACTGAGTAACATATAATTAAACTTTATTAGAACATTCTAATAATCTGCCTAAGAATACCGCCCGATACTGGGCGGTATTCGGCAAATTGTGGAAAAGACTTCAGCTAAATTTACAATTTTTTTACCTGTCTTTTATTTAAGATTTCAAAAATTTGTAAATACACCAAAATCTATTGAAGTTTTATCTCTTTAGGAGTATAATTAATATGCTGAAGCGGGAGCTTTAGTATAGAATTTATGATGATTTATTTTAGGAGGACATTTAAAATGTGCAAGAAAATTCTTAGCGTATTCATTGCCGTGCTGATGGTTGCGTCCATGGCAACAGTAGCTATCACATCGGTTTCAGCTGCTGAGCCTTCATTCAGCGGCGGTACTATCTACTGGGAGTGCCCCTGGGATGTAGCTAAGCAGGCTTACTGCCATGTTTATGGTACTACAGGTGAGGAGCTGGCTGAGTGGCAGACCACAGATGAGAAAATGACAAAGGTTGAGGGCAATTTATGGTCTTATGATGTTCCGGCCGGTCCTTATGATCAGGTTATTTTCTCTATTGACACAGGCGTTCAGACCTACGACCTCGTTATGACTGACGCAAATATCGGCGATACAGCTGTAACAGAGAAGGACAATAAGATTGAAAACCCGATGGACTCTAACAAGTCTGCTTCAAGAACAACTTGGACTAAGGATAAAACCTATGGTCCGCACCTTGCTATTACATCAATCGGTAATATTGTAGGTGAGACACTCGCTCCGACAGAGAGCCCGGCTGCCTTCGTAGCTACATTTATCAAGAACTACTATCCGACTCAGCCTCAGTATGTAACAGAGGAAGTTCTTTCAGCTGCTATGGAGAAGGCAGGAACAACAGGTGCAGATGTTGTAGCTGAATTGGAGACATACTCTGACTTTACACAGCTTGAGGAGGTTAAGCCTCTTCTCGGCGTAACAGATGATGCAGGTTCTGACAATAACGATACCAACACCGACAACAATGGTGATGACAACGCAGCAGCCGGCAACACAAATAATACAAGCAACAACTCTACAGGTGGTACAAGAAACAACAACTCAACAACCTCTACTACAAGCTCAGGTACAACTACTACAGGCGACAGCACTCCGTATGTAGTTTTGGGTATTGTTCTTGTTGCAGCTTTGGGCGTAGCTATCATAGCTGCTAAGAAGAAGGCTGCTGAATAATAAGTTTCTTTGTGAATACTTAGTTCACTGTCATCTTTAAGTGATGAATAACGTTTGGGAGGCTGTCGCAAGTAATTGCGACAGCCTCTTTATTAATATAGATAATAAAAAAACACCTGCTATTGATATGCACCTCAAAAGTGTTTAACTTTTGGGGTGCATATCAGATTGAGGTGGATTTTTTGTTCGGGATTGATTAAGTTTTTTGACTTTGGGTCAAGCTTTTATCCCTGCATTAAGTTAAAATCAGTCCTCGTCCAAATCGACGGGTGTGAGGTTCCAAATATAGCTTGCGTACTCCTTAATAGCACGGTCTGCCGCAAAGATTCCTGCATTTGCAATGTTGATAAGCGACATTCTGTTCCACTGTTCCTTGTTCTCAGCATAGAGGTTAGAGGCCTTTTGCTGAGCGATAGAGTAGTCTGCAAAGTCAGCCAACACCATATAAGGGTCGTTGTTCATCAGCGAGTTTGCGATTGCTCCGAAGCGTGTGTCGTTAATTTCATCAATAGCCCCTCTAAGAATATGGTTGTTCTGGTAGTAAATCATCGGGTTGTAACCGCTCCTCTTGATGGCCTCAACCTCTGGAGTTGTCAGACCAAACAGGAACATATTGTCATTACCTATAGCTTGGTTGATCTCGACGTTTGCTCCGTCAAGAGTGCCCATGGTGATAGCTCCATTGAGCATAAATTTCATGTTGCTCGTTCCTGAAGCCTCAGTTCCAGCAAGGGAGATCTGTTCGCTTATTTCGCTGGCAGGAATTAGCTGCTCGGCGATTGTTACACGATAATCCTCCAAGAATACAATTTTGAGCTTCTTATTTACACGCTCGTCTTTCTCTATTTTTTCTCCAAGGGCAACGATGAATTGAATAATTTGCTTGGCAAAGTAGTAGCCCGGAGCTGCCTTTGCGCCGAAAATATAGGTTTTAGGCGTGAAGTTTGCACTCGGATTTTCTCTCAGCCAGCGGTAGGTCGAGAGAATGTGTAAAGCGTTCATAAGCTGACGCTTATACTCGTGCAGTCTCTTTACCTGTACATCAAAAATTGAGTCGGGATCCACAGTGACGCCATTGTGCTTTTTGATGAATTCAACCATCTTGAGCTTATTGGCTCTCTTGATTTTCTCAAGCCTTTGTAGTACAGCTTTATCATCTTTAAATTCCATCAGACGACTGAGCTGAGAAGCGTCGTTTATATAATCCGTACCTATAAGCTCACTAATCATATTTGCCAGCTGCGGGTTTGACTGATTGAGCCAGCGGCGGTGGGCTATACCGTTTGTCACACTTGTGAATTTATGCGGCCATACAGTGTAGAAATCGTGGAATACAGAATCCTTCAAAATCTCGCTGTGCAAAGCGGAAACTCCGTTTACCTTGTAACTTGCTATAATAGCCAGATTTGCCATCTTAATTACGCCGTCGTTGATTATAGCCATTCTGCCTACCTGATATCCGTCCACTCCTCTTTCGTGCATCTCAGCACAGAAGCGCTTGTTAAGCTCTACAAGGATCTCGTAGATTCTTGGCAGCTTAGATTTAAACATCTGCTCTTCCCAACATTCGAGAGCCTCTTTCATTACGGTGTGGTTGGTGTAGGCGATAGTTCTGGATACGATATCCCACGCTTTGTCCCAGTCATATCCGCAGTCGTCGAGAAGTATCCTCATAAGCTCGGGTGCAGCCAGCACGGGGTGGGTGTCGTTGAGGTGGATTGTTACAAGCTCCGGAAGATTATCGAGGGTGTGATAATTTCTGAGGTGACGGTTTATAATATCTTGAATTGTCGCAGAAACGAGGAAATACTGCTGGTTGAGTCTCAGGCTCTTGCCCTCGGGGTGGTTGTCACCCGGGTAGAGTACCTTGGTGATGGTCTCAGCCATTGCGTCCTGCTCGAGCGCACGCATATAGTCTCCGTCGTTAAACGACTGCATATCAAAACCTGTGGACTTTGCAGCCCAAAGTCTCAACCTGCTCACGCCCTTGCCGTCATTACCGGCTACCATGAGGTCGTAGGGAACTGCGAGGACATTGTAAGAGTCTACTATATCGACCTTGTGCAGACCGTCCTTCCACTCCTCTACTACCTTGCCGTTAAATTTTATGGTTATTGCTTTTTCAGGGTGATCCTGTAGCCACACTCCGCCCCCCGGAAGCCAGAAGTCGGGCATCTCGGTCTGCCAGCCGTCTATGAGCTTTTGTGAAAAAATTCCGTATTCATAACGTAGGGAATAGCCCATTGAGGGGTAGGATTGTGAAGCAAGAGCGTCGAGGAAGCAGGCTGCCAGTCTGCCGAGTCCGCCGTTTCCAAGGCCTGCGTCGGGTTCTTGGTCATATATGTTGTCAAGTTTTACACCCATGTTTTTGAGTGCAGTGTTGAACACTCCCTCAAGCCCAAGATTGCTGATGTTGTTTTTCAACGACCTTCCCATCAGGAACTCCATACAGAGGTAGTACACGGCTTTCTTTCTCTGCTTTGTAGCTTTTTTGGCAAACTCGGAGTAACCCGAGGTGAGCAAGTCTTTAATTACCAGCACTACCGCCTTATAAAAATGTTCATCTGTGGCGTCATTTTTTGATACGCCAAAGTTATGGCTGAGCTTAGTCAAAATCAAATCTTCAGCCTGCTTTGCGGTTAATTTGTAGTCCATATTTTTCCTCCTTTGATAAACTTCCCCAATATACTCGGAGAAAACGCTGGTGATATTATACACTATTACGGAGAGCATTTCAATTAAAATTCTGTCATAAATACTATTATTTACATTAATCATACAAATATTATATCTCGGCGCTATATCTGCTTCGATTTTATAAGTATGATTGTGCAGGACGGGACGATTTCAGACTTAAAAATACATCTGTACAGAAAAATGTCGAATATCAAGAAAAAGAGCTAAAAACCACTTTACAAGATTTCAAAGTTTGTATTATAATTCTATAATAGGGTTCAGTATGTGAAAGGACTGATAAATGTGAGTGAAAAAACACGTGTAAGGTTAAAAATAGTCGGCAGCGAGTTTGTTGTGTCTGCTGATGAGGATAAGGATTACATCGTCAAAATCAGCAGAATGGTTGATCAGCAGATAAAGTCTTTCTTGAATCAGGGTGAATCAATGAATATCGCCATGGCGGCTATCCTGGCTGCGCTCAATTATTGTGACGAGCTTGAAAAGGAAAAGATCATCACCGACGAGCTTCTGCGCAGGACTGAAGCCAGCGAATCATTGGCGAGCAGGGTGAGTGCGGAGATTGAAAGTCTGAGGCATGAAAACCAGCAATTAAAGGAAGAAAAGCTGGGTCTGCATAAGATTATTGAGGAATTGCACGGTATGGCAGAGACTAAGGATAAGCAGCTCCCAATCTCTGAGATGAAAGCACCTCAACAGCAAAGCTTACCTTTGGCGGCTGATGAAGCGGAAAAACAGCCTGAGGATAAAGCTGAGAGTTTAAACGAGGAGGAAACGAAGACTGAGACTGAGATTGTGAAGGACACGCAAGTGGTAAAGCCTGAACAATCGAAAGTACAGCAGTCAAAGGAGCCTGAAATAGAGACTGAGAAAGAACCTGTGAAAGAGCTGCAAAAAGAAGAGCCTGAGCAGGTAAATCAGGAACAGACAAAAACCGAGACGGCGTCCAATGCTGCCCCGGTGCAAAATGAAGCTCCGACACCAAAAGCGCCTCCGTTGACGGCAAGGCAGATGCTGGAAGAAAAGCGCAGAGCCTTGCTTGCACAGCAAAAGGCAAATCCTAAGCAGAACAACCGTCCGAAGCCTTTCAGGCCGGTCAGCAGCGAAAAATCCGGCGGCGGCTCATTCAGCCACGGCAACGCTAAACCAAGCGGTCGCACAGATACCAAGGCTGCCGAAAATCCCTCCGGGGAGGAAATGATCAACTTCTTTGGTCGGAGATAAGTATGAGCGGTAAAATTGAAATCCTTGCTCCGGCAGGCTCGCAGGAAAGCCTTGTGGCTGCGGTGAGATCCGGAGCGGACGCAGTGTATATAGGCGCTCAAAGCTTCAGTGCAAGAGCTTCGGCGGCAAATTTCAGCGACGCAGAGATTTTTGAGGCGGCAAAGTACTGCCACAGCAGAGGCGTTAGGCTCCACCTGGCGCTGAATACCTTGGTGAGAGATGAGGAGATTGACGAGGCGCTCAGGGTTGTAAAAACGGCCTGTGAAGCGGGAGTTGACGCCCTGATAATCCAGGATTTGGGCTTGGCGAGACTTGTAAAAAAAGCCGCCGTCGATATGCCGTTGCACGCCTCAACTCAGATGACAGTTCACACCCCTCAGGGGGCGAAGACGATGTATGACCTTGGCTTTCAGCGGGTAGTTCTTGCAAGAGAGCTGTCGCATGACGAAATTCGAGAGATAGTTGATGCTTGCCCGATTGAAACCGAGGTTTTCGTACACGGAGCCTTGTGTATGTCGGTGTCGGGTCAGTGTGAGTTTAGTGCATTGCTTGGTGGCAGAAGCGGAAACCGCGGTCGCTGTGCCCAGCCGTGCAGACTGCCGTTTAAAGTTTCAGGTGGCAACGGCTACGCATTGAGCCTAAAAGATTTATCCCTCCTCGACTACTTAAAGGAGATTGAGGACATTGGAGTAACCTCGGCAAAAATCGAGGGCAGGATGAAGCGACCGGAGTATGTCGCCGCCGCCACTGACGCTTGTGTTGCGGCTCTTGATAATAAGCTTGACAGCGAGAGAAAAATCGCCCTTGAGTCGGTTTTCTCAAGGAGCGGATTTACTCAGGGGTATTACTGCGGTAAAATAGACAGCTCGATGTTCGGCTTCCGCTCAAAGGAAAACGTAACCTCAGCAGATTCTGCCCTGATGTCGAGATTGAAGCAACTTTACAAGAACGAACGGCAGAGCCTGCCTCTGAAGTTTAAGCTAACGATTAAAAAAGGGGCTGTGGCAAGGCTGGAGGCGGAAAGCGGCTGCTTTAAAGCGTGTGCAGAGGGAAAGATTCCGGATAAGGCGGAAAAGGTCGAGCTTAGCAAGGACAGAGCGACAGCTCAGCTGTCAAAAACGGGCGGAACTCAGTTTTATATCGAGAGTGTTGAAACCGATATTGACGGCGGTTTAGCCTATTCTATGTCGTCGTTAAACGCCATGAGGCGCAGCTGTATAGAGCAGCTCAGTGAAAGCTATTGCAGCGGATATGAAAAAAACTTTAATGTACCCAAGTTAAATTTAGCAAATCCTTACAGGGCAAAATATAAATCGCCTAAGCTCAGGGTGAGGCTGACCTCGACCGAGATACCAACCGAGCTTATAGATGCCGAGCTTGTGTATGTTCCCCTGTTTTCGCCTGTTAGTAAGGTTAAGGCTCTGATTGGCGAGGGCTTTTCGGTGGGAGTGGAGATTCCGCGCTGTATCTTCGGCAAGGAGGAGCAGGTGATAAAGCGGCTTAGTGAAGTTGCCGATATCGGCGTGAGAGATGCCCTCGTATCGAATATAGGGGTGGTTGAACTTGCGACCTCTGCGGGGTTGTCGGCTCACGGTTCTTTTGCGCTTTCTGCGTTTAACACTGAGACTCTCTGGGAGCTTCAGGATTTGGGACTTTCCGATATTGAGCTGTCTCAGGAGCTGAATATTCAGCAGATGGCGGCGCTCGGCGGAGAAATCGGCAGGGGAGCGGTGGTATGCGGCAAGCTTCCGCTGATGATTACCAGAGCCTGCCCGGCAAAAAATGCGGGGAAAAATTGCAAAATCTGTGACAGACACAGATATATAGTTGACCGCAAGTCAAACCGTCTTGAGCTGAAATGCGACGGCATAACAACCGAGGTGTTAAACCCAGTCACTACCTATGCGAATGATATTTTGGACGGCGCAGGTTTTCTTGATTTTCTCACTCTGAGGTTTTCTACCGAGAGTCGGCAGGAGATTATAGAGCTTTACACAGCGGTGAAGAACAAAGAACACCTCAGCGGTAACTACACAAACGGAATGTATAAAAGAGGAGTTATATAAATGAATGTTGTAAAAATAAAGAAGGTAAGAGAAAATGCGACAGTGCCCCAAAGGGCAACCTCAGGCTCGGCCGGGGTGGATTTGTGCGCTTGTATTGACGCTCCTGTAACTATAAGACCCGGCGAGCTTGTGAAGATTCCGACCGGGATTGCAATCGCCCTGCCCTCAAGCGAGCTGGGAGCCTTCCTATTTGCAAGGAGCGGACTGGGGGTAAAGCATGGCATTTGCCTGTCAAACGGCGTAGGAGTTGTGGACAGCGACTACAGGGGTGAGATTTCTGTGGGACTTTGCAATGTCGGATCTAAGACCTATACTGTTGAGCCAGATGAGCGCATAGCTCAGATGGTTATAATGCCGGTCGCTTTGGCTGAGTTTTGTCAGGTTGATAGGCTCGACGAAACCGAGAGGGGTTCGGGTGGATTTGGCTCAACGGGAAGGTAAGTCATTCAGGAATTCTGTACAAAAGTATAGACGAAATACGGATTTTAGGTTATTATTACTATGAATTTTAGATAAAATTTGTGCAAAAAATTAGGTAAAACATTTTGACGAAATCGTTGTATTATGGTAAAATAGACAGCGAGGAATATATAGACTCATTAATTTATTGTGATTTTTGCCATTTTACTGTGAAGGGGCTGTTATGAGCAAGGTTTTAGTTGTTACTTCCGGAAAGGGCGGTACGGGCAAGTCTACGGTAGCCGCCAGCCTTGGCGCAGCTTTCGCCAGAAGAGGCAGCAGGGTACTGCTTATAGACTGCGACTCAGGTATGAGAGGGCTTGATATTATGCTCGGCGTGAGCAAGGGCGTGGTTTTTGACATAGCCGATGTTGTCAGTGGCAACTGCAAGACCGAGCATATCATATATCCCTGCCCGCATACCCAGGGGCTTTTTTTGATACCGGCTCCTCAAAAAGCAGAGGATGAACTCAGTCCTGAGGTACTGAGTCAATTTATTGAGAGCGTAGAGAGTCAATATGATATTGTCATTATAGATTCCCCGGCGGGAGTAGGTAAGGGATTTGAAACGGCGGTATATCCGGCGCAGCTTTGTTTGGTTGTAGCAAACGCTGAGCCTACAAGCGTGAGAGGCTGCGTAAATGTGCGGAAAAGGCTTAAAGAACTAAACAAGGACAACATTCGTCTGGTTATTAACCGATTGTCAAAGCGCAGTTTTTTTAAACTGAATTTTTACAGGGATTTGGACGAGGTAATTGACGAAACCCAAATCCAGCTTATCGGGGTTGTACCCGAAAGTCCGCAGATTGTCGCTGCGGTACAAAAGGGAGCTGTCTGCACGGGGGACAGCAAAGCGCTCGTGGCGTTTGACCGTATAGCGGGAAGAATCGAAGGAGAAAAACTGCCGCTGGCTGTATCGTAAATAAGCACAGATAAGTATTAAGGTAAAACAAAAGAAGTAAATATAATTGGAGGGATTTCTGAATGAATATCGCATTGATAGCACATGATGAGAAGAAGGAGCTGATGGTGCAGTTTTGCATAGCATACTGCGGAATACTGAGCAGACACAACCTGTGTGCAACAGGTACTACAGGTAAGATGGTAGCAGAGGCTACAGGATTGAGCATAACTCGTTTTCTCGGCGGCTCTCAGGGCGGTGATCAGCAGATTTCTGCGAGGATTGCGTATGATGAGATAGATATGTTGCTGTTTTTCCGCGATCCCCTTCATCCGAAGCCGCATGAGCCGAACGATATGAATCTTCTCAGACTGTGTGATATGCACAACATTCCGGTCGCGACGAATATAGCAACGGCAGAGATGCTCATTCACGGACTTGAGAGAGGAGATCTCGACTGGAGAAATATTATGAAGCTGTGAGTTTGTTCAGACTTCGTTGCTGGATACTGATAAAAGAGATATAATGGGCTGTAGTTTTTTACTGCAGCCCTTTTGAATTTTCTGAGCATGGAATAAACTTTATAACCAAGTTGCCGATGTCCCCCGCCTGAGTAGGAGGTGGGTTCCATTCAGGGTTTCGGTGAGGTTTGATCCCCCACCCTGAGGAGCAAAGTTCCCCCGCGACGGTTGCAATCGTCGCAGGCGTGATCAAACTAGCTTGTCACGCAGGCGAAGATTTAAAATTTATATATGAGTTTGGTGTGTTGTGTTAAATTAGATATGTGTATGTGCTAATGGATAACCGGAAAGTCGTGAATGAAGCCGGGGATAATCGTTTTTTTACCAAAGTTTTACCCAATGTGCGCAGTAGTGTGATATAATTAAAAAGAAATTTCTGATTTGAAATGAGGAATATAAATGATATATATAGTTGAAGACGATACCGATATCAGAGAGATGGAGAGCTATGCTCTGAAAAACAGCGGTTTTGAGGTGAGCTCGTTTCCGGATGGCAAGGAGTTTTATGCGGCGCTCGAAAAAAAGCTTCCGAACCTTATCATGTTGGACATTATGCTCCCCGGGGAGGACGGGCTTGCGATACTTCAAAAGCTAAGAGCCAAGGAGAGCACCAGGGGAATTCCGGTTATTATGGTTACTGCCAAGACCAGCGAGATAGACAAGGTAAAGGGGCTTGATATGGGAGCTGACGACTACATTACAAAGCCGTTTGGGGTAATGGAGCTGGTTTCCCGGGTCAAGGCTTTATTGCGCCGCTGTGAGAGTAAGCAGGAGACAAAGACGCTGGTTTATAAAGATATAGTAATCGACGACCATAAGCACAAGGTCACTGTTGCAGGCGAGACCTGTGTGCTGACCTATAAGGAGTACGAGCTTTTAAAGTACCTTGTGGCTAATAAGGATATAGCACTCACTCGTGAAAGGTTGCTAGGAAAGGTGTGGGGCTATGATTTTGAGGGCGAGAGCCGTACGGTGGATATGCACATAAAAACCTTGAGGCAGAAGCTCGGCGAAGCGGGCAATTATATTGTCACAGTGAGACATGTGGGGTATAAAATAGGTGAGTAAGAAGAAAAGTATGAAGGTCAGAAGCGTAAATCTGCGCTCAAACATAACCAAGAATCTAATGCTTGTAGGTATCATTTCTCTTTTGCTCACCTGCTTAGCAACGAGTGTGATATTTTGGTTTTTACTGTCATCTCAGCTTAGTGTAGATGTTGAAAATTATGTAAATGTCCTCAGAGTGGACTGTAATAAGATGGACAGCTACAGTGAGCTTAACGCCTATAATGATTCGGAGTTTCGTATCACGGTAATAGACCCGAACGGCAAGGTGCTGTATGAAAACTACAGCGAGCTTGACGAGGAAAACATGAGCGACCACAGCGACCGACCGGAGTTTGTGGGTGCGGTCAGCGATGGGACTGGAGTCAGCAGCCGCTATTCAAATGAAACCGGGGAACTCAGGTATTACTACGCTGTTAAGCTCAATAACGGAGACGTGCTGAGAGTGTCGAAAAGCATGTACAGCGTGTTTGAAATGTTCAGCAGTATCTTTCCCGCGGTGTTGGTAATAGGGGTGGCGGTAAGCCTTATTTGCTTTTTCTTTGCAAAGAGAATGTCAAAGCATATAACCAAGCCCATAGAGATGATGACGAAAAATACCGACAACATTGTCTATGATGAGCTTGTTCCCTTTTCAACCACAATAGAAAAGCAAAAACAGCAGTTATACCGAAAGAACGAAGAACTGCTTGCTGAGAATGAGAAGATAAAGACTATTACCGGAAACATGGAGGAGGGGCTTATCTTCCTCGATTTAGACGGCAAGGTTATAATGAGCAACGAAAGCGCTCAGAAAATAGTCCATACCAAGGAGGGCGTAATGTTCCGCCCGGTAGGGTTGATGGTAACGGAGAGGGAAAGGTTTGAAGATTGTATTAAAAAAGCAATGAAGGGCAAAAACGCTTTTTGTGAGATGGATGCGGACGGCAGAAGCTTACAAATCATTGCAAACCCTGTTTTTGTCAACAAGGTGCAAACGGGTGTTGTCTGCTTGATAGTTGACGTAACCCACCATAAAAGCATGGAGAAGATGAAACAGGAGTTTACCGCAAATGTTTCCCATGAGCTGAAAACTCCGCTGACCTCGATTTCCGGCTATGCTGAGATGATAGAAAGCGGGATAGCCAAGGATGAAGACATCAAGCGCTTTTCAGGGAAAATCCATAAAGAGGCGAAGAGGCTTGTGTCGCTTATAGGAGATATCATCAAGCTGTCGAGGCTTGAGGAAGAGGCGAGCGAAAAGGATCGCTTTACAACCATTGATATGGAGGAGATACTGGAGGAGTGCCGTGATTCCCTTGAGATGAATGCTCAAAAGCACGAGGTTGAGATAGAGGTTAAGGCTCAGCCGTGTATGATTACGGGCGAGAGGGAAATGGTGTACGAGCTGGTGTACAATCTCTGTGACAACGCCATTCGATATAACAAGAAGGGTGGTAAGGTGATACTCGGCGTTAAGCCAGTAGAAAATACAGTGGTGTTGACCGTCGCCGACACGGGAATAGGAATCCCCGCCAATCACATCGACAGGATATTCGAGCGTTTTTACCGTGTGGATAAGAGCCGCTCAAAGGAGACAGGCGGCACGGGACTTGGTTTGGCCATAGTAAAGCACATCGCCGAACAACATGACGCTAAAATTGATATCCAAAGCGAGTCGATGATAGGCACAAAGATAACCGTTACCTTCCATGCGCTCGGCTTTGAAAAATCCGAGGATACGAAAAAAGAGGATACGCAAAAATAAAAAACGACCGCAGAGACTGTGATGAACAGCGTCCTGCGGTCGTTTTTGATTATCTTATTTTATAGAGTTTTCCTTGGTTTAAGCGATTGAATTTTATAGTCAGTAATTTCGCACGACCTGAATAACCTTCCCGAGGATTGAGCATTGATCGACTATGATAGGGTCGTAGTCCGGATTTTCTGGCTGGAGGCGGTAGTGACCGTTTTCCTTGAAAAATCGTTTTACCGTAGCCTCATCCTCTATCAGGGCTACCACTATCTCTCCGTTTTCGGCGGTTTCGGTTTTGTGTACGACCACTATATCACCGTCGAGAATACCTGCGTTTATCATGCTTTCTCCGGCTATCCTCAGAGCGAACAGCTCTCTGCCCCTTCTCACGCTTTCGCAAACGGGGATATATCCCTCAATGTCCTCAACTGCAAGAATCGGCAGTCCTGCCGTTACCCGGCCGAGAATCGGAACGGAGGCCGTGGGGCTGCTGTTGACGAGGCGGATGGTGCGCCCGAGCTTATCCTCCTTGTCGATAAATCCGAGATTTTTCAGAGTTTTAAGGTGGGAGTGCACCGTAGATGTTGAGCGAAGCCCCGTAGCGGAGCAGATTTCTCTGACTGAGGGGGAATGTCCCGATTGGGCACATTCGGTAATGTATTTTAATATATTTTGTTGGCTTTGTGTCAAGTCCTTCATAGCGTCTCCTCCGTATGTGCGGCTGAGTGTGGGGTGCTGTGTGCACGTTGTTGCCGATTTTTGCTCAAAATTTGTTTTTGATACAATAATTATAACAATATGCGAATGGATAGTCAAACATTTGTTTTGGTTTTTTGCGCTACTGTGTCTGAAAAGGGTCAGCAAATTAAATTACATCGGAAGTTTGGGAGATAGAGCAATTTGTTCGGGAGAAGATTTCCACATATAATAGGGCAAATGTGGAAAAATCAGCGAGAAATTTTCGATTAGTTGATATTAGGCGGGGACAACGGTTCTCTTCCGAGAGACGGCTGAGCAGTATCCTTGAAAGGAAACAACCGTTGCAATCTTTCGTCCCAGTTGATATAATTAAGCCAAGGAAAATGATGTTTTATAAACTACATAATAATATATAGTGTCATCATCTCTTCGAGTCTTGAGTAAATCTCATTGAGCTTTGAGCAGGGGAGTGGATTTCTTCCGAGCCCGATTTCGATAGTGAAGGCGGGACGCTTGAGCTCTTCAATGAACCAGTCCTTGAAGCCTCCGCCAACTGCAAGTCCTCGGGGTGAGGACAGAGCATAGCCGCTGGTGCGTGCAAGGACTTCGGCCATGAGCCGAGAGCGGTTTGGGGTGTTTTCCCCGTAATACCAGTATATCTCCTCACCCTGAGAGTGAAAGGCGGCTGCGTGTCGTATGTTCCTTTTTCTACAAAGCGAGGTCAGAGCCTTTGTCTCCGGCTCGCTTTCCGGGTACTGGCCTCCGTACTGAGTTAAAGAGGGTCCGGTTATTCCGCTTGATATCTCTTTTTCGTGCAGAGATTTCCAGCCTGCTGAAAAGTTGTGGTTTATATCTACTCCGACGGCGTTTGCCTGCCAGCGGTGAGCCTTGCCTGCGGCAATATGTTCTACCCGCTGCTCAAACTTTCCGGCGGCGCACTCTCTGTTTAATGATATCTCCACTCCGTCGGGGTTGACGCAGGGAACAATTATCAGCCCTCGGCGTGACAAAAATCTCGCCACGTTTATTTCGCAGATACCGGAGTCTTTTTCAAAGGCTTCGCACACCCTCTCTAAAAATCGAAACAGTACAAGGCTTGTCAGCCACTCCATGCCGTGGAAAGCTGCGCACATCAGCACCTGCTCGTTTTCATTTCCCAGAGAGTATGAATCTATCGTCCTGCCGCAGTGACTTTTGCCGATGATTTCATGTTTTAAAAACGGATATCGCTGCGTCAGTGACTGCGAAATTCGCCTGCGGTTTTTCTCGTCGGCTGGGGTGTCGTAGCATTTTGTTTTTACCAAGACCTTCAAATCCTTTCGTGCCTATTTCGGGCGTTGCCCGCTTACTTCTTGATAAGCTTATGATAAAATTTTGAAATTTATGTATGGGAGAATTGCTATGGAGCTTTTTGAAAAAACCTTAAATTCCAAGGAAATCTATGACGGCAGGGTGATTAAGGTCACCGTGGACGAAATCGAGCTGGAAAACGGCCACAAATCCACAAGGGAGGTCGTGGGTCACCCCGGTGGAGTGTGCATAGCGGCTTTGACAAAGGACGACGAGCTTCTCTTTGTGCGACAGTTCCGTTATCCGTATAAAGAGGTAGTGCTGGAACTTCCGGCAGGAAAGCTTGAGAAGGGACAAAATCCCCTGGAAAACGGCAAGAGAGAGCTTGAGGAAGAGACGGGTGCTATCGGCAGCGGCTACTGCTCGCTTGGGAAGCTTTATCCTTCGCCGGGCTACTGTCAGGAGATTATTCACCTGTATTTTTGCCGTGTAGAGAAATTCGCAAACGCTAACCCCGACGAGGACGAGTTTTTAAAGGTTGAGAAAATTCCACTGGATACAGCTGTCGAGATGGTGTTAAACAACCAGATCCCCGACGCAAAATCGCAGACGGCGATACTGAAAACAGCCATGCTCAAAAAGCTTGGCAGGATATAAGGGGCGGTAGCTATGTCGGTTAATCTTGTGTTTTTAATTGCCGCTGCCGCAGTGATGGTGCTGGCGTTGGTGTTTTGCCTGGTGAACAAGCCGAAAAAACCTCTGTTTACAGGAACCTCGATTATAGTTTTGCTTATATTTCTCCTTGCGACCGAGATGATAAACATGGGGCTTTCTACCCCTACTCTATTTTCCCTGCCTCAGGAGTTTGTGAGTGCAATGGTGGGGTTTCTAACCGGACATTCAAGTCCGACCACCGCCCAGCTTGAGCAGGCGTTTCGAGTTTATATGTATATTGACATAGGCTTGATTGTGGTGTGCGTTGTATCCTTGATAGTGGAGGTGCGCTCGATATTTACAATAGCGCCCAAAAAGGCGGAAGAGCAAGCCAAGAAAAAGGAAGAGAAATAATTCATGAAAATATATAAAGAAATTATCGGCACGGGCGAGCCGATGGCAATAGCGCTGGGCTTTTTTGACGGACTTCACAGGGGTCACCAAAGCGTAATAAAAGCTGCGGCAGCGCAAAAACAGCAGGGACTGACATCGACTATGCTGAGCTTTGCAAAAAGTCCCCGTTCACTGCTGTCTGAGCACGATATTCCCTGCCTGATGACGCACGAGCAAAAATATGAGCTGCTTGATAAGCTGGGCGTTGAGGTGCTTTATGAGCTGGATTTTGAAAGCGTCAGGGACTTGAGCGCAGAGGATTTTGTAGCCGAAGTTCTGTGTAAACAACTCAAGGCTAAATCTCTGTTTTGCGGGTTTAATTACCACTTTGGCAAGCGGGGCGCAGGGGACGAAAAGAGGCTGCATGAGCTGGGTGATAAGTACGAGGTGTCTGTTTATACTTTGCCGCCTGTGCTTTTTGAAGGGAGCGCTATAAGCTCGAGCAGAATAAGGGAGAGTTTAAAAAACGGTGAGATTGATAAGGTCACTCAAATGCTTGGGAGATATTTTTCGTTTAATTTCGAGGTCAGCCACGGAAACAGATTGGGAACTAAAATGGAAACCCCGACGATAAATCAGTATTTTCCCGAAAGCTTTATTCTCCCGAAATTTGGAGTTTACGCCACCTTGGTAAATATAGGCGGAAAAACCTACCCGGCTGTCACAAATATAGGAGTAAAGCCAACTGTCGGCAGTGAAAGACCGCTGTCGGAAAGCTGGATAATTTCTGGCGATATAGGCAGCACCTATGGTGAAACTGTAAATGTAGAATTGGTGGAGTTTTTGAGACCGGAGATGAAATTCAGCGGAATACCGCAGCTGCAAGCCGCCATCAAGAGTGATGGGGAGAGAGCTAAAAATGTTTTTGAAAGAATGGATATTGCGTTGTAAAAGACGACTTGTTATGATAAAATTAGAGCGTAAGAACAAGGGGAAGCCACCCGCTTTTACGCAAACAGAGCTTATGCAAGCAGGAGGTAGTAAAATGTCAGAGGTAATCAGAGTTTTTGTGGAGAAAAAGCCCGGGTTCGACGTTGAGGCAAAGCAGATGCTTTGGGATTTGCGTCACAATCTCGGACTCAAGCAGATAACGGGCTTGAGACTGTTAAACAGATATGATGTTTCAGGGCTTAACAGGGAGCAGTTTGAGTCGGCAAAGACTACGGTGTTTTCCGAGCCGAATCAGGATGATGTATATGACGAGGAGTTTTCATATCCGACGGATTCTAAGGCGTTTGCAATGGAGTATCTTCCGGGACAGTACGACCAGAGAGCCGACAGCGCCGCCCAGTGTACTCAGCTGCTTACTCAGGGGGAAAGACCGCAGGTGCGCAGCGCCAAGGTGATTGTTCTCTCGGGCGAGATATCAGAGGAGGATTTTGACAAGGTTAAGTCCTATCTTGTAAATCCGGTTGAGTCGAGAGTAGCTTCTATGGAGAAGCCCGAAAGCCTCGATATCCCGGTGACTGTTCCCGATAAGGTTGCAGTTGTCGAGGGCTTCATAGATTATGACGATGAGCAGATGGAGAATTATTACAGCTCAATGGGCTTTGCAATGACTTTAAGCGATCTCAAATTCTGTCGTGATTATTTTAAAAACGAGGAGAAGCGTGACCCAACAGTTACGGAACTGAAGGTCATTGACACCTATTGGTCAGACCACTGTCGCCACACCACCTTTTTGACAAGACTTGAGAAAATCGAAATTGAAAAGGGTGCGCTTACAGGCGTGATTGAGGACGCTCTCAAGGCTTATTATGAATCCAGAAATGAAATCTACGGCGAAAACAGCACACGAGACGTATCTCTTATGGATATGGCTTTGGTCGGCATGAAGCTTTTGAAAAAGAGAGGGCTTATCCCCGATTTGGACGAGAGCGAGGAGATAAACGCCTGCTCCATAGAGGTGCCGGTTACAATAGACGGCGAACCCCAAAAGTGGCTTGTACAGTTTAAGAATGAAACCCACAACCACCCGACCGAAATCGAGCCTTTTGGCGGAGCGGCTACCTGCCTCGGCGGAGCTATCAGAGACCCGCTTTCCGGCAGAGCCTATGTGTACCAGGCGATGAGAGTGACGGGCTCGGGAGATCCGACCGTTGCCTTTAAGGATACAATGCACGGCAAGCTCCCGACCAGAAAGATAACCACGGGAGCAGCGGCAGGCTACAGCTCCTACGGAAACCAGATAGGACTTGCCACAGGTCAGGTTGTCGAGCTTTACGACCCAGGCTATGTTGCAAAGAGAATGGAGATAGGCGCTGTAATCGGTGCGTCTCCCAAGGAGAATGTGATCAGAGAGGTTCCCACACCGGGAGATATCATAGTTTTGCTCGGCGGAGCTACGGGACGTGACGGCTGCGGCGGAGCCACAGGCTCTTCTAAAGCTCACACCGAGCAGTCAATAGAGACCTGCGGAGCAGAGGTGCAAAAGGGTAACCCTCCGACGGAGAGAAAAATCCAGAGATTGTTCAGGGATAGAACTGTAGCAAATATGATAAAGCGCTGCAACGACTTTGGCGCAGGCGGAGTTTGCGTAGCAATAGGCGAACTCGCAGACGGACTCGATATAAACCTTGACAAGGTGACTAAAAAATATGAGGGTTTGGACGGAACAGAGCTTGCAATCTCCGAATCTCAAGAGAGAATGGCGGTTGTGTTAGACCCGAAGAATGTCGATAAGTTTATAGAGCTTGCACGGGGAGAAAACCTCGAGGCAACGGCGGTCGCTGTAGTAGCCGAGAATCCCAGACTTACGATGAAGTGGAGAGGCGACACCATAGTAAGCCTTAGCCGTGAATTTTTGAACACAAACGGAGTTACACAAACTGCAAGCGCATATATCACGGCTCCAGACGAAACGGCAGTGTACAGAGCTCAGGTGCCGAGGGAGCTTGAGGGCTTGCCAATAGAGGAATCATTTAAAAAGAATCTTACAAGGCTCGAGGTCTGCTCGCAGATAGGACTGAGCGAGCGCTTTGACTCGAGTATAGGAGCGGCTACGGTAAATATGCCGTTTGGCGGCAAATATCAGCTCACACCGACTGAGGCTATGACTGCAAAAATACCTCTGGAGCACGGTGAAACCGATGATGCAACCGCTATGAGCTACGGCTACATTCCCGGCACATCGCGCTGGAGTCCGTTCCACGGCTCCGCCTATGCGGTGCTTGAATCAATGTCCAAGCTTCTGGCTGTAGGCGCAAATCCGCTAAAGTCAAGACTTACCTTTCAGGAATATTTTGAAAGACTGCACGACAAGCCCGAGCGTTGGGGCAAGCCCGCGGCGGCTTTGCTCGGAGCAATGACGGCTCAGATAGAGATGGGCGTTCCCTCAATAGGCGGAAAGGACAGTATGTCGGGCTCGTTTGAGCAGCTCGATGTTCCGCCAACTCTGGTAAGCTTTGCCGTGGCGATGACTAAGGCGTCAAAGACAATATCCTCTGAATTTAAAAAAGTGGGTTCAAGGGTAATCTACGTCCCGTTGCCGGAGGATGATCGCACCGCAATGCCGATTTGGGGTCACGTCAAGGAGATGTACGAAAAAGTTTATGAGCTGATGGAGCAGGGCAGAGTGCTGAGCGCAGGCGTTATCAAGGAGGGAGGCGCTGCGGCTCAGATTTGTAAGATGTGCTTCGGTAATAAATTGGGCTTTAAGTTTGACCATGAGCTTACGCCGCAGGAACTTTATGCTCCGCTGAGCGGCTCGCTGATTCTCGAAATGGCTGACCATGACGAGGCTGACGGTTTCCTCTATTACAATTTGGGAACTACCACCGAGGAGTCTGTGGTTGATACAGTATCCGCAAAATTTGATATAGACGAGCTTATTGAGCTTTGGGGCGAGAAGCTCGAGAAGGTGTTCCCGACTAAGGCTGAGTGCCCGAAGATAATAGTTGACGCTAAGCTTTACACCGAGAGAAATACGACTGCGCCCACTATAAAGACACCAAAGCCGAAGGTGTTCATTCCGGTGTTCCCCGGTACAAACTGTGAGGTTGATACAGCCAGAGCTTTTGAAAAGGCAGGCGCCGAGGTCGAGATGCTCATAGTCAAAAACCTTAAGCCCACCGATATCGAGGAGACGATAGTCAAGATGGAGAGCGCAATCAAAACCTCCCAGATTATCATGTTCCCCGGTGGATTCAGCGGAGGCGACGAGCCGGCTGGCTCGGGCAAGTTTATCGCCACCACCTTCCGCAACCCGAGAATTGCTCAGGCTGTCACCGATTTGATGGACAAAAGAGACGGACTTATTCTCGGAATCTGTAACGGCTTCCAGGCGCTTATCAAGCTCGGACTTGTGCCCTACGGAAAAATTACCGAGATTAAGGACGATGATCCGACCCTGACCTTTAATACAATAGGCAGACATATTTCTCACATGGCATATACCAGGGTGACATCGGTAAAATCCCCGTGGCTTTCGGGAGTTGAGGCAGGTCAGGTATTTGCTGTTCCTGTATCTCACGGCGAGGGACGCTTTGTGGCCAGCGAGGAAACAGTAAAGCTTCTTGCTCAAAACGGTCAGATAGCTACCCAGTATGTTGACCTAAGCGGCGAGCCGAGCGAAGATATTCAGTGGAATTTGAACGGTTCTGTCTGCGCTATAGAGGGTATCACCAGTCCCGACGGAAGAATCCTCGGTAAGATGGGTCACTCCGAGAGAAAGGGCGATAACCTGTATTCAAACGTGCCGTTTGAAAAGGATCAAAAGCTGTTTGAAAGCGGAGTAAATTACTTCAAATAATTTTTCTTCCTGCGTGCTGCTGCACAATGTTCGTGTGAATTTGTTCCAATAAAGGGTATATGTCCTTTTTATGCTTTTCTCACATTTACAGCTTTGCGTTAATTGAGATGGGGCTGTCGCGAATTTCTAATTGCGACAGCCTCTTGAGTTAGTATAAAACAAAAGTTAAGAGGAGGTTAATATGACATTTGTTAAGAAAAATTGGGCGGGAGTAGCGGTTTGCCTGCTGATATCCATACCTTCCTACTTCCTCGGCAAGCTTTTGCCCGTGGTGGGTGGGCCTGTATTTGCAATTTTAATCGGCATGGCGGCGGCAATTTTTGTAAAGGGCAAATTTAGGGATTATATCAATGCCGGAGTAACCTTTACATCAAAGAAAATTTTGCAGTACGCAGTTGTGCTGCTCGGCTTTGGGCTTAATTTAATGAGCATTGTAGAGGTCGGCGGTCAGTCTTTGCCGATAATAATCTCCACTATATCCACCTCACTGATCATTTCGTTTGTGCTTTGCAAAGCGCTCAAGATGCCGAGCAAGATTTCTACTTTAATCGGAGTAGGCTCGTCAATCTGCGGCGGCTCGGCGATTGCTGCGACAGCCCCGGTGATTGACGCGGACGACGAGGAGATTGCACAGTCGATATCGGTTATCTTTCTGTTTAATATAGTAGCCGCCCTTGTATTCCCGACCTTGGGCATGGCGCTCGGGCTTTCAAATGAGGGCTTTGCTCTCTTTGCGGGTACGGCGGTAAATGATACATCATCAGTTACAGCAGCGGCCTCTTCCTGGGACGGTATGCATCCGGGGGCGAATACTTTGGACTCGGCTACGATAGTAAAGCTCACGAGAACACTTGCAATCATTCCGATTACTCTCTGTCTTGCGTTTTACAGAACACAAAAGGCAAAGAAGTCAGGCGGTGAGAGCGGCAAGGTTAGCTTGAAGAAAATATTCCCGTTTTTTATCATCTTTTTTGTCCTCGCCTCGGTGATAACCACCGTTTGTGTGTCGTTGGGAGTTCCTAGCGAAGCTTTCTCCCCGCTCAAGGAGCTCAGCAAGTTTTTGATAATCATGGCGATGGCGGCGATAGGTCTTAACACAAATCTTGTGCGCCTTGTAAAGTCTGGTGCAAAGCCGATACTTATGGGACTGTGCTGCTGGGTCGGAATCGCCGGTGTGTCGCTGCTGATGCAGTATGTTATGGGGATTTGGTAAATTACATACGGATAAAATTACCCCTTGCATATTGGAAAATACTGTGGTATAATAACCAATGTTGAGTAGTATATGAAGCGCTGAAGGAGTGGGAAATAAACCCGCTCCTTTCTGTTTGAACAATTATAAATAAAGATAAAACGAAAGAGGAGGCAGTTCAAATGGCAAAAAAAGGCGGCAACACCGCAGAGGCTGTCACTGAGATAGTGAAGCCGATCATCGAGCGACTCGGGCTTTCACTGTGGGATGTTCGCTTTGTCAAAGAGGGAGCGGAGTATTATCTGCGCGTGTTCATTGACAGTGAAAACGGAATTACAATAGAGGACTGTGAAAATGTGTCAAGAGCTATTGACGAGCCGCTGGATATAGCAGACCCGATTTCTCAGAGTTACTGCTTGGAGGTTTCGTCTCCCGGTGTTGAGCGAGAACTGAGAACTGACGATCACTTTGCTGCCTTTTTGGGCAGCCCGGTATTAATTAAGCTTATCAGACCGCTTGAGGGCTGGGGCAAGGAGTTCTCGGCTGTGCTCGATGACGCTGACAGAGGGAGCATAACCGTGAGCAAGGACGGCGACTCAATGAAGATAAACAAGAAAGACACTGTCTGGGTAAAGCTGGACGATTTTAATATGTAATTTAAGTACGCTTTTGACGGCAAGCTTAACGGAAAGGGAGAATTAGGAAAATGGATACGAAAGAACTGTTCGCAGCGCTTGATTTGCTGGAGAAGGAGAGGGGAATCTCAGCCGACTATATGCTTTCACAGATTCAGAGGGCGATAGTCGTAGCCTGCAAAAACACTTACAACGGCAATGAGGATGTAACTGTAAAGATTGACAAGGAAAACAAGGATTTTGAGGTCTATCTCAACAAGGAGGTTGTCGAGGAGGTGTTTGATCCCGACAGCGAGATATCTTTAGAGCAGGCAAGGGAAATCAGTGCAATTTACAATATAGGCGATAAGGTTGCCTTTAAGCTCGATCCGGAGCAATTTGGCAGAATAGCAATCAACACCTCAAGAAGCATAATCCGTCAGGGTATTCGCGACGGTGAGAAGGGACAGATGCTGCAGGAGTTTCAGAGCAAAAATCAGGAGCTTGTGACTGCCACGGTTGAGAGGGTAGATGAAAAAAGCGGTGCCGTTACAATTAAAATCGGCAAGGCCGAGGCTGTTCTTCCCAGAGGAGAACAGGTTGGTAATGAAAACTTTAAAGAGGGCGACAGAATCAAGGTTTATGTTGCCGATGTTCAGGACACTGAAAGAGGACCGAGGGCTATTATCTCAAGAACTCATCCAGATTTTGTCAAGAGGCTTTTCGAGACGGAGGTTCCGGAGATTTATGACGGCACAGTTGAAATCAAGTCCGTTTCCAGAGAGGCGGGCTCGAGGACAAAGCTTGCGGTTTGGAGCAAGGATGAGGACGTAGATGCGGTGGGAGCCTGCATTGGTGCCAGAGGCGCCAGAGTCGGTACTATTGTCGATGAACTTGGAGGAGAAAAGATCGACATCGTTGAGTATGATGAGGATCCGGCCAAGTTCATCTCTGCGGCGTTGTCACCTGCTACCGTGCTGAGCGTTACCTTGGCAGAGGACGGCAGCAAATCCTGTCGAGTTACAGTTCCCGACGGTCAGCTCTCACTGGCTATTGGCAACAAGGGACAAAACGCCAGACTTGCGGCAAGGCTCACCGGCTGGAAGATAGATATAAGACCAGAAAGCGGATTCTACGGCGAGGACGAGGATGACGAAGCTGAGGGGCTCGATGACGAGTTGACTAAGGACGAGACAACAGTCGAGCATCCGGATGAGGAGGCTCAGGACGAGGAAGAATTACTGATCGAGGACGAGGAGACAGAGCTTAACGAAGAATGATATTTTAAGGAGAGGTGAAAATGCGTCAAAAGAAAATTCCTATGAGAAAGTGTACCGGTTGCGGCGAGATGAAGCCCAAACGGGAGCTTGTCAGGGTGGTAAAAGCCCCCGATCAAAAGGACGAGGACGGCAATATCCTTTCAGCCGGAGAGGTAAGCCTTGACCTCACCGGTAAAAAGCCCGGAAGGGGTGCTTACGTTTGCAAGAGCGCAGAATGTCTCAGGCTTGCCAGAAAGGCGAGGAGATTTGAGCGGGCGTTTAAGTGCAAAATACCCGAGGAGGTTTTTGACGCTATGGAAAAGGAGCTGGGCGAGAATGAATGACAGACTTCTTTCCCTCTTGGGGCTTTGCCGCAGAGCCGGAAAGCTTGTGATAGGCTGCGACCCTGTGATTGAAGCGGCAGGTGGCGGTCAGGTATCGCTGCTGATCTTTGCCTGTGATGCCTCCGAAAATACGAAAAAGACAGTTTTAAAGTCGGTGTCAGGCGCTGACGTGAAAATAATAACTGTTGCTTACAATAAAGACGATATTAGTAACTCTATCGGAAAAGCCTGCGCTGTAGCAGGTGTGTGTGATGAGGGCTTTGCAAAGAAGCTTTTAAAGCTTTCCGGAGAGAATGACGGGGAGGAATGCAATTTATGCTAATTAAATACAGAGTACATGAGGTTGCAAAGGATTTTGATGTTCCCAGCAAGGAGGTTGTCGAGTTGCTGAAAAAGCACTTCGGCGAGACCAAGAAACACATGACCGCCTTGACTGAAGAGGAGCTTGACGTTGTTTTCGACTATTACACTCAGAAAAACGCTCTGCAAAGCTTTGAGCCTTATTTTGCGATAAGGGAGAAGGCGTTGAAGGAGAGAGCTGCCGCAGCAGCGGAAAAAATTGAGCAGGAAGCTTCTGATCAAAAACAGCAAAAGGGAGCTCCTAACGATAAGCCCGCTCGTGACAAGGGCGGAAAGAAGCAGCCGCAAAAGGGAGATAAAAAGCCTGCTGCACAGCAAAAGCCGCAGTCTAATTCAACACGCAGCGACAGTGTGTCCGAACCGAGAAAGAGGGTAATTGATACCAGAGCGGCCGTTGTTGATATAGAGAGGTACAACGAGAAATACGACCGCCTTGCCTCAGAGAAGCTTAAAAATGAAAACACAGTACAAAAGCAAAAGTTTAACCAGCGCTCGCAGCGCAGAGGAAAACACAAAAGCGGCAAGAGGGAGACCGAGGCTGAGAGACTTAAGAGAATCGCAGCCGAGAGAAAGGCTAAGCCGATTACAGTAACGATTCCAGATGAAATCACCGTAGGCGAGCTCGCGCTGAGACTGAAGGCGACAGCGGCTGAGGTTATCAAAAAACTGATGATGATGGGCACAATGGTGACCGTAAATGATACCATTGACTTTGATACGGCTGCGCTAGTTGCAATGGAGTTCCATGCAAAGGTTGAGAAAGAGGTAGTTGTCACCATAGAGGAGAGAATCATAGACGACAGCGAGGACGATGATGAGAACCTAGTCCCGCGCGCTCCGGTTGTCGTGGTTATGGGTCACGTTGACCACGGTAAGACCTCGCTTTTGGACGCTATACGCCATGCAAACGTAACTGAGGGCGAAGCAGGTGGAATTACCCAGCATATCGGTGCGTACAGGGTAAGCCTCAACGACAGAGAGATAACCTTCCTTGACACTCCGGGGCATGAGGCGTTTACTACGATGAGAGCCAGAGGCGCTCAGGTTACCGATATAGCCATTCTCGTTGTAGCAGCCGACGACGGAATCATGCCTCAGACAGTTGAAGCTATCAACCACGCCAAGGCGGCAGAAGTTTCAATAGTCGTTGCTATAAATAAAATGGATAAGCCGGGCGCTAATCCTGATAATGTAAAGCAGCAGCTCACCGAATATGGCTTGATACCCGAGGAGTGGGGCGGAGACGTTCCCTGCATTCCGGTTTCGGCAAAGACCAAGGAGGGCATCTCCGATCTCTTGGAGATGGTACTGCTCATTGCCGATATGAAGGAGCTTAAAGCCAACCCTGACAGAAAGGCCAAGGGAACCGTAATTGAGGCTCGTCTTGACAAGGGCAGAGGTCCTATCGCAACCATGCTCGTTCAAAACGGTACTCTCAGGATAGGCGATATCGTGGTAGCAGGCACGACGGTAGGCCGCGTCAGAGCGATGACGAACGACAAGGGAGAGAGAGTAAAGTCGGCAGGACCGTCATATCCGGTGGAGATTACAGGACTTGACGAAGTACCGACAGGCGGAGATATCTTCAACGCTGTGTCTGATGAAAGACTTGCAAGAGAGCTTGTCGAGCAGAGAAAGACAAAGCAGAAGGAGGAGCAATTCTCCAAACAGACAAAGGTAACACTTGATAACCTTTTCGATCAGATGAAGCTCGGCGAGGTCAAGGAGCTGAAGATCATAGTCAAGGCGGATGTTCAGGGCTCGGTAGAGGCCGTAAAGCAGTCGCTTGATAAGCTTTCAAACGACGAGGTAAGGGTAAACGTAATCCACGGAGGAGTAGGAGCTATAAACGAGTCGGACGTAATGCTTGCAGCTGCTTCGTCAGCTATAATTGTCGGCTTCAATGTCCGTCCGGACGCAGTAGCGGCGGCGAATGTCGAGCGTGACGGAGTGGATATGCGTCTTTACAGGGTTATCTACGACTGCATAGAGGAAATCGAGGCGGCAATGAAGGGTATGCTCGCACCCAAGACCAGGGAGGTAGAGCTTGGCAAGGCTGAGTGCCGCAACGTAATTAAGATTAAGAGCATCGGCTTCATAGCCGGAAGCTATGTTCTCTCCGGCAAGGTCGTCAGGGGAGCCGGAGTCAGAGTTGTTCGCGACGGCATAGTAATCGCCGAGGACAATATAGCCTCCCTCCAGCGCTTCAAGGATTCCGTCAAGGAGGTTGCCGCAGGCTATGAGTGCGGTATCGGACTTGAGCGTTTTTCAGACCTAAAAGAGGGCGATATCTTCGAGATATATGAAATCGAAGAGTATAGGGATTGATATACAGTTAAAGGCGTTTTTGCAGGGAATGCAAAAACGCCTTTTAGCAATTTAAAATGTATTGAGTGTAAATTAAGCCAATAACAAAAGATAATACTTAACAGTAAAGCCGATTCGCCGTGAAATTACAAGCTTATCGGCTCTGCTATATTTATAAACAGTGCGACATCTCAGCCGTTTAGCTCCCTGATTATATCTATCACCTTGAGCAAATCGGGGGCTATGGCGTAGCATTTTTCCTCCATTTCCTCTGTGGGAGGTAGCATATCGGGCACCATGACCGTCACCATTTTTGCGCTGGAGCCGGCTCTGATTCCGTTGTAGCTGTCCTCAAGGCAAAGGCAGCTTTCGCAGGGGACGCCGAGGGCAGCAGCCGCCGCTATGAAAATATCGGGCGCGGGCTTGCCGTTTTTAACCATATTGCCGTAGATTCCCGCATCGAAACAATCCAGTAATCCGGCGTTTTTCAGGCATTTTTCCGCCACCGGCTTGCTCGTGGAGGAGGCAACGGCGCATTTTATTTTGTTTTCTTTCAGAAATTCGAGTAATTCTACTATGCCCTTTTTCTTTGGAACTCCGTTTTCTTCTATGTGCTTGTGGAAGTCGTCCAGGTTTTTCTGCCTGATTAAGTCAAAGTCAAAATCCTGCCCGAATACGCTTTTGTAATATATTTTTGAATCGGGCGATCGCCTGCCAACACTCTGCTTGAATATATCAAGAGTCAAATCATAGCCCAGCTCTGCGGCGTGTTGGCGAAAAAACTTATATGTAAGGTACTCTGTGTCTAGCATCAGCCCGTCCATGTCGAATATTACTGCCTCTATCATTCTAGCTCCTCCTTGGGGTGTAATTACGCTTTATATCTTGGACTCAGTAAAAGAAATTGGTCTGTACTCAGTACAGACCAAGTGGAATTATTCCTTTACAAACTCCTCTTTACCTGCTCCGCAGATGGGGCATACAAAGTCATCCGGCAAATCTTCAAAGGCTGTGCCCGGAGCTATGCCGGCTTCCTCGCAGCCCTCAGCGGGGTCGTAAACCCAGCCGCACGGCTCGCATACATACTTATCCATAATACAGACCTCCTTTTTTATGATAAATTTATTATACTATAGATAATCTGAAAATAAAAGGGGTGTTTCAATTAAATTGTAAAAACCCCTCCGTCGGATTTTAGCAAAATTAAAATTTCTTCCTCAAGCCCGGTGTCTGCGTTGATATATACTAAGATCTCCTCGTCCCGAGTTCCCATACACAAAAATTCGTAGCAGAGATACTCGGTTCCTCCTTGGGTGGGTATTACACACAGACGGCTTTCTTTTACTGTTAAATACGGGCTTACGCTGCGCTGTGCAAAGCTTTCGGTCAGATAAGGAGAGATGCTTCTGAGACAGTGATTCATCAAATAGTTTTCAGCGTTATAAGAGAGAATCTCTCCGTTTTCAAGGGATACGCCCACCTTGATGAGGTCGCCGTAGCAGATTACCCCCTCCTGAGAATAGGCAAAATTGATAACGCAGATGTTGTTATTTATAGCGTAATAGGACTGCATCATATTATTTATTCCGTTTTCGCTTAAAAAGTTCAGCGCGCTTTCGCACGCCTGCTCGTAGCTCAGGCTTGCCTTCTGAGGGGAAGCACTGCCGGACATCTCGGCGACATATCCTCCCTGTTTTGTCACGGTGATGTATCTGCCGTCGGTAGTGGAATAGTTATAACAGGGCATGGTTCCGTCTATATCGTCAAGTCGTATCAGTGAGCTTGAGGTTACGGATAAAAACTTCGCCGCCGTCTCTCTTGCCTCGTCATCAGATCGCTCTGATAAGTTTTGCAGGAATATGCTCTCTCTGTTTAGCGTCGAGTCTGCAAACGGACCGTCATATATAAGGGTCGGGTAGTCGGTAAAGTCCTCGTTTAGTTTTGTAAAATCTGTATCAAGGGCAAAGTCAGGTTGGGAAGTCTCGGTGAGATTGCCCTGGATTCCCTGCTCAACTCCTAGCTGTAGGCTGCCGTCGCTGTATTTTTCGGCGGCGTCTTTTAACGCCGGTGAGAGTTTTTGCGCATAGTCGCAAAGACTTTGGAGGGTGTTGCGGTTTTGCTGTGAAAATGCATAGCCCCTGGCCGCCGAGCTTATCATGCTCTTGCCGAAATCGCCCACCTGGGACAGATATTTTTGCAAAGGCTCGGCCGCGGACGAGGTTACGGGAAGGCGGCTGAGAACCTCTTTAGCTGCTGATGTATCGCTGCACAGTTTGGAAGCTATTGCAAGTCTTGAAGTATTTGTATTTGAGTAAAAGCCCTTTTCCAAAGAGGACTGTATGCTCGAAAAATAATCCGACAATTCCGACAGCGCACTGCGGTAGCCCTGCTCTATGGTCTGTTTGTATCTGGTTGCCACAGAAAACCCCGCTATTGACGAGCCTGCTACCAATATTATAAGCGCAGTAGCAAAGCTTATCAGCCGCACAAACTGTCTTTTTGTGAGTTTTATCATCTGCACCAGCTCCTTTGTTAATATTTTACCGACGCAGGATAAATTTATTCAAAATCACAAACCGGGATTATTTACAACATCTGATTTTACATTTAAAATATTTTGTAGAAGATAGAATAAATACATATTTTGACGTATTTCGAGCATATTCATTTTACATAGCTTTTACTTTTGACTGCATTTGCATTTTACACCGGGGTTGTATATTCAGTACGTACCAAAGAGGTAAGTAAATTTGAAACTCAGGAAAGAGGAGACAGACAATGAAAAAAACATCTAAGGTATTGACACTGGCAGTAGCAGCGCTGATGGCTGTATCGGCTTTTGCGGGCTGCGGAAACGGAGGCTCATCAAGCGCTTCGGGAGAAAGCTCGGGCTCATCTCAAGCTCAGGCAGGTTCTTTTGACACAAGCAAGGAAATCACAGTTGTTACCCGTGAGCAGGGCTCAGGTACTCGTGACGCCTTTGTTGAGCTTACAGGCGTTTTAGTAGAGGACGGCGACACTAAGACAGATAACACAACTGCAAGCGCAGTAACGGTAAACGGTACAGAGGCTGTAATTACAAACGTAAAGGGAAATGACGCAGCTATCGGTTATATTTCACTCGGTTCTCTCAACGACACTGTAAAGGCAGTAGACATTGATGGCGTTGAGGTTACAGCTGATAATGTAAAGTCAGGCGAATACAAAATCAGCCGTCCGTTCAACATCGCATACAAGGGCGAGCTTGAGGGAGTAGCCAAGGATTTTGTAGACTTCATCATGAGTGCCGACGGTCAGGCTGTAGTAGCTGAGGAGGGCTATGTTACAGTAACTGAAGGCGAGGTATTTAAGAGCGCTAACCCGAGCGGAAAGATTTCAGTAGCAGGCTCATCATCAGTGTCTCCGGTAATGGAGAAGCTCATCGAGGCTTACAAGGCAATTAACTCAGGTGCAGATATTGAGCTTCAGACAACTGATTCATCTGCCGGTATGACAGCTGCCATGGAAGGTACCTGCGAAATCGGTATGGCTTCACGTGAGCTCAAGGACGAGGAAGCTTCAGCACTTGAGTCAATGACAATCGCAAACGACGGTATTGCAGTAATTGTAAACACAAACAACACTGTAGAGGATCTTACACTGGATCAGGTTAAGTCAATCTACACAGGAGAGACAACAGTTTGGAGCGACGTAATTAAATGAGTGCTAGTAGAATAAAAGAAGGAATTATGCAGGGAGTTTTCTTCCTGACAGCTATTACAAGTATTGCTGCGGTTGCCCTGATTTGTATCTTCTTATTCTATAACGGCGTTCCTGCTATAGCAGAAATAGGATTCTTCGATTTTGTAGGCGGCCAGCAATGGGCGCCTACAAATCAGCCTCCAAGTTATGGAATATTTTGCATGATAGTAGGCAGTATTTATGTAACTGCCGGTGCGATTATAATCGGAGTACCGATCGGTATCTTGACAGCGGTATTTTTGGCTCGCTTCTGCCCGGCTCCGCTGTATAAAATCATTAAGCCCGCAACCGAGCTGTTAGCGGGCATCCCCTCCATTGTTTACGGCTTTTTCGGATTGATGGTGGTAGTGCCGTTTATTCGAGACACATTTGGCGGGAATGGCTCCAGCCTCTTGGCTGCGTCGGTCGTTTTGGGTATAATGATACTTCCTACAATTATCGGCGTTTCTGAGTCGGCTATACGCGCCGTACCAGAGCCGTACTACGAGGGCTCGCTTGCGCTTGGCGCAACCAGAGAGAGAAGCGTTTTCAGAGTAATGCTTCCTGCGTCAAAATCTGGTATTTTGGCAGGTGTGGTTTTAGGCATAGGACGAGCTATAGGAGAGACTATGGCGGTTATCCTCATCGCAGGTAACCAGGTACAGATACCTACTTCCCTGACCGAAGGTGTTAGAACCCTTACTGCAAACATAGTACTGGAGATGGGATATTCAACAGGACTTCACCGCCAGGCGCTGATAGCAACAGGCGTAGTGCTGTTTGTGTTCATTCTTCTGATAACACTTTCAATGCAAGCTATAAAGAGTAGGAGTGAGAAGAATGGATGATAAGGAAATCAAGGAGATTGCTGCAATAAATAAGATTACTTTTGCGCAGAGAATGAGGGAGTATAAGAGAAAGCCCCTTTCACTCGTAATGTTTATTCTTGTTGTCCTTGCGGCAGCGCTGTCTGTGCTTGCGCTTGTATTCTTAATAGTTTATATTTTGGTAATGGGTGTTCCCAACCTCACTCCGGATCTGTTTGCATGGGAATACAACAGTGATAACGTATCCTGCATGCCTGCAATTATTAATACTGTCGTAATAACTCTGCTCACTCTGGTGATTGCAGTGCCTTTTGGTATAGGCGCTGCCATATACCTGTCAGAATATGCTAAAAGAGGCAATAAGCTTGTTAAGGTAATCAGGACGATGGCTGAGACCTTGTCTGGTATTCCGTCGATTGTGTATGGGTTGTTCGGTATGCTGTGCTTTGTTACTGCGTTTAGTTGGGGATATTCGATCCTCGCCGGCGCATTTACATTGGCAATAATGGTACTTCCCACAATAATGAGAACCACCGAGGAAGCTCTTATAGCAGTGCCCGACAGCTACCGTGAGGGAAGCTTTGGCTTAGGCGCAGGCAAGCTGCGTACAGTGGTAAAGACAGTTTTACCCAGCGCAATGCCAGGTATTCTTGCCGGAGTAATTCTGGCTATCGGTCGTATTGTTGGTGAGACAGCGGCGCTTATTTACACGGCAGGCTCCACTACCGGTCTTGTAGATGGGGTTATGGATTCGGGCAGAACGCTTGCAATCCATATGTATATGCTCGCAAACGAGGGCTTGCATACAAACCAAGCATGGGGCACGGCGGTAGTGCTGCTGGTATTGGTGCTCGGAATTAATACATTGTCAAGCTTTATTGCTAAAAAGCTCAGCAGCAAGAAGTGATGAAAGGATAATGGGGTTAGATGGATAAATTTACAATTAAGAATATGAACCTGTATTACGGCAAGTTTCACGCTCTTAAAGATGTAAACTTGAGTATGCAGGAGAATAAGATTACAGCCTTTATCGGACCGTCCGGCTGCGGTAAGTCAACCCTGCTGAAATCCCTCAACCGTATGAACGACCTTGTCGAGGGGTGCAAGATAACAGGAGATATAAGGCTTGATAATGAGGATATATATGGCAATATGGATGTAAACATATTGAGGAAAAGGGTTGGAATGGTGTTCCAAAAGGCAAATCCTTTTCCAATGAGCGTATATGACAACATAGCCTACGGTCCTCGCACACACGGAATAAGAAAAAAGTCAGAGCTCGATGAGATAGTCGAATCCTCACTGAGGGATGCGGCTATTTGGGATGAGCTGAAAGACAGACTTAAAAAGAGCGCGCTGGGACTGTCCGGCGGACAACAGCAGAGGTTGTGTATTGCCAGAGCCTTGGCTGTTAAACCTGAGGTGTTGCTGATGGATGAGGCTACCTCAGCTCTCGACCCGATTTCCACAGGAAAAATCGAGGAGCTTTGTTTAAAGCTCAAAGATCAGTACACAATAATTATGGTTACTCACAATATGCAGCAGGCTTTAAGAATTGCTGATTACACTGCCTTCTTCCTGCTTGGTGAAATGATTGAGTACGACAAGACCGATCAGATATTCTCCAATCCTAAGGAGAAGAAGACGGAAGAATACATCACGGGGAGGTTCGGCTGATGAGAGAATATTACGATCTGCAGCTTAACGAACTGAATAATCAAATTATCGAAATGGGCAGCCTGGTGGAAAAGTCGGTTGCCTACAGCACCAAGGCACTGGTAGAGTGTGAAATTGAAAAGCTCGAGAAGCTTCCCAAATACGAGAAAGCTGTAAATAAAAAGGAGAAGGAAATTGAGGGGTTGTGTGTGAATCTTATCATGCATAACCAGCCGGTTGCAAAGGATCTCAGATTCATCTCCGCAGCTTTAAAGATGGTAACGGATATAGAGAGAATCGGAGATCTCGCCGAGGATATCGCCGAGATAGCGAAGCTCGTAGCCGCTGCTGACTACAAGGTAAAGGCTGATTCGTTTTCTAAAATAGCAAATACAGCGGTAAAAATGGTAAACCTCGGGATAGACGCCTTTGTAGCCAGAGATCTAGAACTCGCTCAGAAGGTAGCCGAAATGGACAATATTGTCGATCAGCTCTTTATAGAAGTTCGTGAGAAGTTGGTTTCCGGGCTTAAGACCGGGGAGTTCCCCTCGGAGCCTGCGCTTGATCTTTTCCTCGCTGTAAAATATTACGAGAGAATCGGCGATCACGCTGTTAATATAGCCGAGTGGGTTGCATATTCCCTTACAGGTAAGATTGAGAACTACGACGACTTCGGCATTGACGACTAAAATTTATTTGCTGTTTCCTTTAATATAATATACCTAATGAAGAAACGGGCACGTCCAATGGGGCGTGCCTGTTTCTTTTTTCAGAGAAAAAAGGAGTGGCAGACAAAAAAACAGGAGATATCGAGCGATATCTCCTGAAGTATATAATTTAAGCTGTGCTTCAATTGGTTACTTGTTGTTAGCAGTAGCTGCCGTTGCGCTGAACACTATTCCCCTTGAGCCGTCGAGCTTTACGGTTGTGCCGTTTTTAAGCAGCTTGACCGCATTTTTTGCTCCGATGATTACGGGCATGTCCAAGGCGGAGGCGACTATTGCGGCGTGAGAGTTCAGACCGTCCTGCTCGGTGATGATTCCGCTTGCCTTCTTCATGTAGGGCAGCATATCATTGCTTGTTTTTGCAGTTACTATGATATCTCCGTTTTTAAATTTCTCGGTGAGATCTTTTTCAGTTTCACAGATGCAGATTCTGCCGATTACGCTCTGATGAGTGACTGCTGTTCCGGAAACGAGCACATTTCCGACGAGGTGAACCTTGAGCATATTTGTCGTGCCCGAAACGCCGAGGGGAATACCGGCGGTGATTACAGCCAAATCTCCGTTTTTAACAAGCTCGTGCTGCTCGGCTACGTTTACTACGTGCTCGAAAAGCTCGTCAGTGTTTGTCTTTTCATCAACTAAAATAGGGATAACACCCCATGAAAGATTCATCTGGCGGAGAACCTTTTGGCTGGTAGTTCCGCTGATTATCGGGCAGTCGGGGCGGTATTTGGATATCATTCTGGCGGTCTGACCGGTCTTTGATACCGTGATAATGGCTACAGCGCCGAGGTCGTGGGCTGTGGTGCAGGTGGCGTGGGAGATAGCGGAGGTTACGTCGGGCTGCTCGGTGAGTTGGCGCTTGCTGAATCGTCCCTTGTAGTCTATATCCTGCTCGGTTCGCTCGGCGATTTTCGCCATTGTCTTTACAGCCTGAACAGGATATTTTCCTGCGGCTGTCTCGCCGCTGAGCATAATGGCGCTCGTGCCGTCATAAATAGCGTTAGCTACGTCGGTGGCTTCTGCTCTGGTAGGTCTGGGGTTGACCATCATAGAATCAAGCATCTGGGTAGCGGTAATTACCTGCTTGCCGGCGTTGTAAGCCTTTGTAATGAGCTTTTTCTGTAGAATCGGAATATCCTCCATTGGAATCTCTACTCCCAAATCGCCTCTGGCTACCATTATTCCGTCCGATACCCTGATTATGTCGTCTATATTCTCTACACCTTCAGAATTTTCAATCTTAGCGATGATTCTGATGTCGTTGCAGTTGTTTTTGTCAAGCTCTTTGCGAAGCTGGAGTATGTCGTCGCTCGAGCGAGTGAAGCTTGCGGCGATAAAGTCCAAATCCTGCTCTACTGCGAAGGCGATGTCCTTCTTGTCCTGCTCGCTGATAAAGGGGAGTGAGAGTCTTGTTCCTGGAACGTTGATTCCTTTATGAGAAGCTATCCTTCCGCCGTTTAATACCTCACATACGATTTCTGTCTTGGATGTGGAGCTGACGTACATCTCGATAAGTCCGTCGTCAACCAAAATACGGTCGCCCCTCTTAACGTCTTTGGGCAAATCTTTGAAGGTAATCGAGCAGTGCTCACAGTCTCCCTCTACGTCCTGAGTGGTGAAAGTAAAAGTCTGACCCGTTTCCAGCATCTCGCTGCCGTTTTTAAAGGTTTTTGTTCTTATCTCGGGTCCTTTTGTATCAAGAAGTATAGCTACCGGAATATCAAGCTCGGCTCTCAGCCTCTTAACTACATCGGCTCTCTTTTTGTGATCCTCGTGAGTTCCGTGAGACATATTCATTCTTGCCACTGCCATACCGTTGAGTATGAGCTTTCTCATTACATCCTCGTTGTCCGTGGCAGGACCGAGTGTACAGATTATTTTTGTCTTGCGCATATTAACAATCCCCTTTTCTTAATAATAGGAATTTAAATCCACAGTAATTATATCCCAATTTGTCATTTCAGACAAGGCGCATTTGTAAAACTTATGAAAAAAGATGTCGTTTTTTTCTGCGTTTAAAGAAATTTGCTCGATAATTAAAAAAACTCTTGATTTTTTACTTATTATGTGTTAAAATTCAAACGTTATCACGGTTTCAGCGAAAGAGGTGAAAAGAGAATGAAGAAGGACATTCATCCGAATTATGAGCAGACAACAATTACCTGCGCTTGCGGCAATGTAATTGAGACAGGCTCGACCAAGAAGAATATCCGTGTTGAAATTTGCTCAAAGTGCCACCCGTTCTTTACCGGCAAACAAAAGCTCGTTGATACCGGCGGACGTGTTGACAGATTTAAGAAGCGCTACGGTATGGCAAAATAATATGGATTGTACAGCAGGTGGCACGAGGGTGTCACCTGCTTTTTTACTATGGAGAGTTTGTATGAGTGATTATAAAACCGTAAAGGAATTTGGAGCTGATGAATTTACCGAGAAGCGCTCGAGATTTATCGGATACTGCTCACCGGTGAAAACTCAGCAGGAGGCTGTGGAGTTTATTGAAAAGATAAAATCAAAACACTGGGACGCGAAGCACAATGTTTACGCTTATATATTAAGAGACGGCGGAGTAAAGCGGTACAGCGACGACGGCGAGCCACAGGGCACCGCAGGAGTACCGGTGCTTGAAGTCATACAAAAATCGGGGCTTACAGACGTCGCAGTAGTGGTGACGAGGTACTTTGGCGGTATCTTGCTCGGGGCAGGCGGCTTGGTCAGAGCTTACTCCCATGGAGCAAAAATCGCCTTGGAGGCGGCAAAGCCCGTTATGATGGTGTTGTGCGACTGCTGTACGTTGAGCTGCAGCTACGATAAATACGGCAAAGTCAGCTCCCTACTCTTCGGCGGTGGGGCTGTAGTGGACGAAACCGGCTTTACAGACAGTGTGAATATTCGTTTTCACCTTAAAAAGGGCTATATTGATAAAATAAACGAGGAGTTAAAGGCGATGAGCTCGGGTCAGCTTACAGCCGAGGTCGAGAGTGAAGCTTACTTTATGAGTGGGATTGAGTGAAAGTCTTTATGCAACATATGGTGACTTGTTTGTCACAGAAACAGGTATAAGATGGAGAGCAGATTATCTTAAAAGATGTGGAATGTTTATGATGAATATAATGGGAGTTAGGTATGGTACAAGAGGATATTTGTTTTAATAAGGGCGGCATGACTTTTAATTTCAGGGTGGCTTGCATTATTGAAAGTAACGGAAGATTTTTGCTGCATAAGGAAAAATCTGATTTGTTTTGGAATCTGCTTGGAGGTCGGGTTAAGCTCGGAGAATTATGTGAAGACGCCATAAAAAGAGAAATTAGAGAAGAAATCGGGTGTGCTTGTAAGGTTGATAGACCTATAAAAATATGCGAGAATTTTTTTAGAATTAAAGATACAGATTTTCACGAAATTTTAGTGATCTATAAAGTTACATTATTGAGTGAGATAAAAGAGAAATTTATAGAAGACAATTTGGCGGTTAAATGGTTTTCAAAGGGTGAATTGGATTCTGCTTTAATAAAGCCTGAGTTTATAAAGAATATATTACAGGAGGCTCGATACAGCATAGATTGGCTGGTAAATGACGAAATGAAAAGAGCGTGAGTTATTTGCTTGAGCTTAGTAGGAATTTTGTTAATTACGAGCTCGTTAAGAAAATTTTATTTTCAAAAAAAGAGGGATTAAAAGAATTTTGTCGTAAATTATATTAAATCGGTTTTTGACCTTTTTGATTATTAGCGGCGGATTCGATCTCTGATATATAATCACGGGAGATGCAATATGGCTGACAAGGACATGAGTATAAACGAAAAAATATGTTACTGGGAGCGACAGCGATTGTCTCCCTTTGCCTGCTTAGCTGAAAACACCAAGGGCAGACAGCTCCCCGAGCCCAAGTCGAGTATGAGAACGGACTTTCAGCGTGACCGTGACAGAATAATTCACTGCAAGGCGTTTCGCAGATTAAAACACAAAACGCAAGTCTTTCTCTCGCCCGAGGGCGACCATTACCGCACCAGACTTACCCACACCCTTGAGGTCGCACAGATTGCAAGGACCATAGCGAGGGCGCTTGATTTGAACGAGGACTTGACCGAGGCTGTGGCGCTTGGACACGATTTGGGGCACACGCCATTCGGACACGCTGGAGAGAGGGCTTTAAACGAGCTTTATCCCGAGGGCTTTCGGCATTATGAGCAGAGCGTCAGGGTTGTTGACCGTTTAGAGAAGGACGGTGCGGGGCTTAATCTGTGCTATGAAGTAAGAGACGGAATCCTCTGCCACACAAGGGGGGAGCAGGCTAAAACATTAGAGGGGCGGATAGTCAGAATTGCCGACAGAATAGCTTACATAAACCACGATATTGACGATGCAATAAGAGCTGGTGCGCTTACAGAAAATGAGATCCCTAAAAGATTTATTGAGGTGTTTGGTTCGACTACGAGCAAAAGAATTAACTCTATGGTGACAAACGTGGTTGAAAACAGCAAAGACGGGGAGATACGCATGGAGGCGGAGTTTGCCGAGCACTTTTCGGCGCTTCACAAATTTATGTTTGACTATGTGTACAAAAATGAATATGCAAAGTTTGAGGAAAAAAAGGTTCCAGGTCTTGTCGAGGGGCTGTACAGATACTTTGTCAAGCACCCGAAAAAGCTCGACGGAGAGCTTTTGCATGTAGCTGAGACCGAAGGAGTAGAGAGGGCTGTGTGCGACTATATAGCCGGAATGACCGACCAGTATGCAGTACAGGTTTATGAGAGTTTGTTTATCCCGAGACCGTGGCAGAAGCTTTGAGCTTAAGACCTGATTTTAATGCGAAAGGGGGAGTGAGCCTTGCCTTTGCCGGACGAATTTTTATATGAGCTTAAATCAAGGAGTGATTTAACCGAGATTGCTTCTTCTTATGTTACTTTAAAACGCAGGGGGCGCAACATGGTGGGGCTGTGCCCGTTCCACAGCGAAAAGACTCCCTCGTTTAATATTTACCCCGAAAACGGCTCGTTTTATTGCTTCGGCTGTGGAGCTGGCGGGGATGTAATTACTTTTATGATGAGGATAGAAAACCTCGACTACATAGACGCTGTCAGGGCGCTTGCACAAAGAGCCGGAATGGACATGCCCGAAAACAACTATGACAACAGCATGAGAGAACTGCGGCGGCGAATTTTGGAGGCAAACCGTGAGGCGGCAAGGTACTACTACTCGGTTTTGTATTCTCCACAGGGCGCTCAGGGGCTTGAATATCTGCGCTCAAGGGGGCTTGCTGAGCGCACAATCAAGCATTTCGGGCTGGGCTTCAGTCCCGAAAACCGTTTTGCCCTGACTGATTATTTAAAGGGGAAGAGGTTTAAGCCGCAGGAGCTTGTGGCGGCGAATCTCGTATATCAAAACAAGGGTGGAAATATATCTGACCGATTTTATAACCGTGTGATGTTCCCGATAATAGATTTGCGTGGAAATGTGATAGCCTTTGGCGGCAGGATAATGACCGACCAAAAGCCAAAATATTTAAACACCTCGGACACTCCCGTATTTAAAAAGAGCACGAATCTTTTTTCGCTTAACTTTGCTAAAAATTCAGGTAAGCGCAGTTTAATTCTCTGCGAGGGATATATGGATGTAATAGCCCTGCATCAATCCGGATTTACCAGCGCAGTTGCAACCTTGGGAACGGCGCTTACGCAGGAGCAGGCTATGCTGATGAAGAGATACGCCGACGAGGTATATATCTGCTATGACTCAGACGAGGCAGGACAGAAGGCGGCACATAGAGCTATAGGACTGCTGAGAGACGCAGGGGTGAAAATCAGGGTGATATCAATACCCGGTGCAAAGGACCCCGATGAATTTTTAAGGGAAAACGGTCCAAAGGGAGCCGAGATGTTTTCAGCCGTGCTTGAAAAAAGCGGCAATGACGTTGAGTATCAAATATCAAAGTTAAGGAAAAAATATGTACTTACCGACAGTGCGGAAACCGTGGATTTTCTCAGGGAATGTGCAGCGGTTCTTGCTGAGCTTGACGATTCTATGGAGGCGGAGGTTTACGCAGGTAAGCTCGCCGAGGAGACCGGGGTCAGCAAGGAGTCGATACTGCGGCAAATAGCCACTCTTAGAAAACAGGGCGCAAAGCAGATACGAAAAAGGGAGTTTAGAAAAATCCAATCAGAGCTTTCGGGCGGAGAATACAAGGGCGCAGTGCAAAATCCCGGAAATCTTCGAGCCCAAAGGGCTGAGGAGGCGTTGATTGCATATATTATAAATAATCAGGATATGGCGGCTAAGGCGTTGAGCTTGCTCCCGCCCGAGAAGATGCTCACACCTTTTAATCAAAGGTTGTACAGGATAATAACCGAAAGGGCGCAGCAGGACAGGGGGATAATGCCGACGGACATATCTGGGGAGTTTACCGTGGAGGAAAACGGGCTTATAGCCGGGATTCTGGCAAAGCGCAGCTCAGATATTACCTCTTTACAGGGATTTGAGGACTGTATCAGGGTGATACTTTCAGAGAGCGAGAGAATCACTCCCGAAAATGCCGCCAATACGGATATAAATGATATAAATAAGTATCTTGAAAAGCTTAAAGAACAAAAAAAATAAGGAAAGTCAAGAAAATTAAGGAAAACCGGGATGAAAGGAAAGATGAAAAATGGCAATGATTCAATCACCTGACAAAAAGTCGATAGTTAAGGAAATCATCGAAATGGGTAAGGCTAAGGGGGAGATCAGCACCAAGGAAATTTTTGACGCTATGGGCGAGGTTGTTTTTGAACCTGAGCAAATAGAGAAATTATACGATACCCTTGAGCAGCTCAACATCAACATTGTTGAGGATTTGGAGGAAATGCCGATTGATGATATTAAGCTGGACGAAAAGTCGGATGACGACGGCGCAATCGAGGAGGTAAGCCCCGATGCAATCGCAATAGACGATCCTGTAAAGGTGTATTTAAAGGAGATTGGCCGTGTGCCGCTGCTCACGCCCGAGGAGGAAATCGACCTTGCCATAAAAATCAAGCAGGGGGACTCTGCTGCCAAGAAGCGCCTGTCTGAAGCAAATCTCAGGCTTGTTGTCAGCATTGCCAAGCGTTACCTCGGTAGGGGAATGCAGTTTTTGGATTTGATTCAGGAGGGAAACCTCGGACTTATCAAGGCTGTAGAGAAGTTTGACTACACAAAGGGCTTTAAGTTTTCAACCTACGCTACATGGTGGATTCGTCAGGCTATAACCAGGGCGATAGCCGACCAGGCGAGGACTATAAGGATTCCCGTTCACATGGTTGAGACTATAAATAAGGTAAAGAAGGTGTCAAGCCAGCTGCTGCATACCAACGGCCATGAGCCGACGGCTGACGAGATAGCCGATGTTTTGGACATGCCTGTTGAAAAGGTCAGGGAGATTATGAGGGTGGCTCAGGAGCCTGTGTCGCTTGAAACCCCGATTGGCGAGGAGGAGGACAGCCACCTTGGCGACTTCATCCCGGACGACGATGCCCCAGCCCCGGCTGACGCAGCCTCCCACACCATGCTCAAGGAGCAGCTTGCAGAGGTGCTCGACACCCTCACCCCGAGGGAGGAAAAGGTGCTCAGGCTTCGCTTTGGTCTTGAGGACGGCCGTTCCCGCACTCTCGAGGAGGTTGGCAAGGAGTTTGACGTTACGAGAGAGAGAATCAGACAGATAGAGGCAAAGGCTCTTCGCAAGCTCCGCCATCCCAGCAGAAGCAAGAAGCTGAAGGATTTTCTTGATTGAGGTAGGTTGAATGTTTACTATCGAGGAAACAAACGAAATGCTTGATGAGATTGTCGATACGCTGCCGCAGCCGCTTTTTCGTGAGCTCAGCGGCGGAATTATAATTCTGCCGCAGGCAAAGCTTCACCCCAAAGCCATAGACGATGATTTATACATAATGGGGGAGTATTCCCGCTCGTCGATAGGCGTATTGATAAAAATATACTACGGTTCGTTTGCTAAAATTTACGGTAATACAAAGCGGGAGTTTTATTACGAGCAGCTCAGACGGGTGCTGGTGCATGAGCTGAGACATCACAATGAAACTTTGGCGGGTTGTAAGGACTTGGTTTTGTACGATGAAAGGCGTATTGCCGAGTATTTGAAGAGAAAAGCAGAGAAGGGGCGCGGCGGTAAGCCGCCGCAGTGAAGTTTGCGCCTTTGGCGAATGCAAAGTTGCACTGTTAGCGCATTTGTGGAAAGCCTACGGCTTTGGATTTAAATTAGCTTGAGCGAGACTTGGGGCTAGTTCCCCGAGTCTCGCTCAGTTTTATAACGGGCAAAAAGTAATGGAAGGATTGCAATTTTAGCATGACACATATTTAAACGACAGCAGTGCAGGCGCACGTAGGACGAAAAGGTGCCTTCGACACCCCCTTGACAAGAGGGGGAGGGTGTGATATATTTAGAATGATATAAAAACCGTTGACGAGAAGGTAAAGCCTTCAGCGAGCTTACAGAGAGCCCTTTGTGCTGAGAATGGGCGGCTATCGGGTTGGCAAATGGATCTCGGAGGGTGCGGAGGAAATTCCGCAACGTGTGCTCACGTTACAGAGCAAGGGTGTGACTGCACCCACAGAGCGGGCGTTTTTCGCCAATCAAGGTGGTACCGCAGAGATTTCTGTCCTTGGATTACTTCGGTAATTCAAGGCTTTTTTGTTTTTACCCACTTGAAAAATCCGGGGAGACGACCGATGATGGCTGAATATTATTAATTGAAATGAGGTATGTTGAGATGAAAAAATCACTTGCAATCAAAAAGGCAGTCTGTGTGCTGTTGGCGGTTTTGTGCTGTGTGGCTGTGTTTGCCGGATGCTCAGGCGACGGAAGTTCGTCATCGGCTGACGGTTCGTCCTTGCAGTCCGGTGATAAGGTCAAAATTGGGATAGTGAAGATAGTTGAGCACAGCTCTCTTAATACTATTGAGGAGTCGATAATCAACCGCCTGGAGGAACTTGGGTATGTTGACGGCGAAAACGCCGAGATAACAGCACTCTCCGCTCAAAACGACCCGTCTAATGTGCCGTCGATGATGGACAGTTTTGTAGCTGACGGTACAGATATAGTAATAGCCATAACCACCCCTGTGGCTTCTGTGGCGTTAAACTATGCGGACCAGATTCCTGTTTTGTTCTCTGCGGTTTCTAATCCTGTCGAAGCGGGACTTACCTCAAGCCTTGAAACTCCGGACAAAAATGTTACAGGAACCTGCGATGCAGTGCCGGTTGAGAGGATAATCGATATGGCGCTTGAGCTTACCCCGGACATTGAGACCTTTGGGTTTATCTACAACTCCGCTGAGGACAGCTCTGTGGCTAACATCGAAAACGCAAAGGCTTACTGTGATGAAAAAGGTCTTAAATACGTTGAAGCAAACGTCGAGAACAGTTCTGCAATTCAGCAGGCGGCCGAGTCGCTTGTGACCAAGTGTGACGCAGTGTTCTCGCCGACTGACAACACAGTTGCCGAGGGTATGTCAGTGCTTGCTCAGATTTGCAATGACTCTGCTATTCCCTGCTATGTAGGCGCTGATTCCATGGTACAGGACGGCGGCTTTGCCAGCATAGGAATTAAGTACGAGGATTTGGGAATCGAAACTGCAAACATGGCCGATAAGGTGCTCAAGGGCACTGCTGTTTCAGACATACCGGTTAAGGTGTTTGAGGATCTTTCGACTTATGTGAATACAACCACAGCTGAGACGATTGGTGTGGAGATACCCGATTCGATACTGAATGATGAAAAGACAGTGATTTTTGAATAATAGCTTTTAACAGTAATTATAAAAGGATAGATTTATATGCAGTTTTTGACATTGGGCTTAGGCTCGCTTGAGCAGGGCTTGATATACGCTATAATGGCAATCGGGGTTTTTGTTTCGCTTCGTATATTGGATATTCCCGATTTGACGGTTGACGGCTCGTTTATAACAGGAGCCGCCGTGTCGGTGATGGTGACCGGGCTGCAGGGCGAGGGCGGCGGAGTGCTGTATCCGATTCTCTCTATGCTTGCGGCGCTGCTCGCAGGAGCGGCGGCGGGAGCTATAACAGGAATATTGCAGACAAAGCTGAGGGTTCAGCCGCTATTGGCGGGCATACTTACAATGACGGGACTATACTCGATAAACCTGCTGATAATGGACGAAAAGCCGACAGTAAATATCAACGGAATGACGAGCATATTCTCGGATATACAAAATTGGTTCGTTGCCTTGTTTGGCGACAGTATGGGCGTGAGTGTGGCGAAAAAGCTAGCGGTAATTCCCGTGCTGCTGCTCATAGTTTTGATTGTAGCCTTTGTAATAAACTGGTTTTTGCACACGCAAATCGGTATGTCAATCAGGGCCACGGGAGATAATGTCGAGATGGTTAATGCAAGCTCCATAAACTCGGATGCAATGAAGATTTTGGGTCTTGCTATCGCCAACGGTATAGTTGCTCTTTCGGGAGCGGCGCTGGCTCAGGACCAGAACTTTGCCGATGCAAAGGCAGGCACTGGAATGGTGGTAGTCGGAATAGCCTCTATTATTATCGGCGAGACGATCTTTGGAAAGCGCTCGGTGCTGAATAATCTTATTTCGGCTATCCTGGGTGCAATAGTGTACAGAATATTTATCACCGTTGTATTCCAGCTCGGGCTGCCTGCGTCGTACTTCAAGCTGCTGTCGGCTGTGATAGTCGTAATTGCTATCTCGGTTCCGATTATCAGCGAGGCTGTTATAAAGAGAAGGGCAAGGAGGGCGAAAAATGCTAAAGGTTGAAAATGCTTGTATAACCTTCCACGCAAACACGGTAAACGAGAGGAAAGCTCTTGATGATGTAAGTCTCCATTTAAAGCCGGGCGATTTTGCAACGATAATCGGCAGCAACGGGGCAGGAAAATCTACCCTGCTCAATGCTGTGGCAGGAAGCTACCTCCTCGACAGCGGATATGTATATATAGACGGCGAAGATGTGACAATGAAAAAAAGCTATAAGCGTGCGAAATACATCGGCAGGCTGTTTCAAGATCCGCTCAAGGGAACTGCCCCGAGCATGACGATAGAGGAAAACCTTGCTCTCGCATATAGCCGAGGATCGCGCAGGGGACTTTCGAGAGGAATAAAAAAGTCTGACGAGAATATGTTCAGGCAGAGGCTTTCTCAGCTTGGGCTGGGGCTGGAGGACAGGCTTAAGTCCAAGGTTGGACTCCTCTCCGGCGGTCAGCGGCAGGCTCTTACTCTGCTGATGGCTACCATAGTCACGCCTAAGGTGCTGTTGCTCGACGAACATACAGCAGCCCTCGACCCAAAGACTGCAAAGCAGGTAATGGGAATAACCGAGCAGATAGTAAGGGATAACAATATTACCACCCTGATGGTTACTCACAACATCAAGGACGCACTTAGCACGGGCTCAAAGACCATAGTAATGTCAAACGGAAGAATCATATCCGTTTTGGAGGGAGAGACAAGGCAGAGTATGACGGTGGAGAAGCTGATGAAGCTTTACTCCGACACTGCGGGCGATTCATTCTCCGACAGGAATTTGCTGGATTAAATAACCGCGAAGCACGGCTTACTGCTGCAAATTTCATATGCAAAAAGGGAACTGTTAATTTGTGATATGCCCCCAAAAAGTTAGACGCTTTTGGAGGTGCATATCAATTCGGCAGTTCCTTTTTTATTTTCTTGACACAGGTAAATATACATGCTATAATCTGCCAAGACATAAAATTGTTTATAATAAGCTTATATGTCTAGTCTATAATTAATTGGAGGATAATATGAAAAAGGGTAGAAAGATTCTTGCTCTCCTTGCTGCTGTGGTTATGACCTCTGCTTTCTCTGCGGTCTCAGTATCGGCAGAGGAGGGAGCTCAGGCTCCTGCGCCGATGACCTCGAAGCAGGTATTCGACAAGGGAGACGGAACATTTGATGTCAGCGTAACAGTAGAGGGCAGAGTAGACACTGATACAGAGATTTCCGTAGGAAATGCATCGGATATTGTTTTGGTTGTTGACCGTTCGGGGTCAATGGACGGCGAGTATTGGACGGAACTGGTAAATGCGATTGATGTGTTCACGGATGAGGTGCTGGAGTACGGCACAACAAACCGCGTGGCTTTGGTTTCCTACGCTACCTTTGCTGAAGTTTCTGTATTCGATGGTTCCACATGGACAAGCTCGAAGGACGATGTAATGAACGCCATGGCGCAGATGGAGCCATGGGGATTAACCAATGTTGCGGACGCAATAGACGCTGCAGCCGATCAGTTGGCTGATTCCTCAGCAGCCTCAAAAAATGTAGTTGTTTTCAGTGACGGCTACCCTGACAGCGAAAATCAAGCAACCCAAAGTATGGCAGCCTTGAAGTCCGCATTCCCTGAGGCTGAGGTTTATTCTGTAGGCGTGTCCGGCTGTGACGAGGACTTTATGAAGAGCCTTGTTGCTGATGAGGCAAATTATTTCTATGCTGAAAACGCAGACGAGCTTTCAGCTCTCTTCGGCGATATAGCGGTTTCAATTAATAAGGCATATTCAAATGTAGTTGTAACAGAGACAATCAACGAGTATGCTGATGTAATCGGCGAGGTTAGCTTCGGTCAGTACGATATAGCTACGGGTCGGTCGAGCGCATGGCTCACAACCTCAACTCCGCTTGCCGAGACTCCAGAGTACAATACAGAGACCAAGACCTTTACCTGGAATGTAAACGACGGTCAGGAGCTTGCCAGCGGCACAGCATATGTAATGACCTACACGGTTAAGGCCAGCGACGCCGCTATAGCCGAGTACGGCAAGACGGGCTACCCGAGCGTTGGAGATGAGAACACCGATGCAGACAGCGAGAATATTACAAGCTCAGGCAAGAAGGGCTTTGATTTCAGCGACGGCGTTATGAGCTTTAACTACGGAGATGTATCGGATGTTACTGCCGAGCTCGCAAACCCTGTAATTCAGGTTCCAAAGGGAACCGAGGCCCCGACCTCTCCTAAGACGGGTACAGACTTCGCATCTGCCGCCTCGGCTGGTCAAATGGCTTTGATTCTCCTTGTTCCCGCAGCTGCCTTTGTCGCTGTTAAGGCTGTAAGAAAGGCTAAGTAATAAATTTCGTAATAATAATCAAAAGGCTTCGCCGTAGTTTCGGCGAAGCCTTTTGTGTTTAATATTCTATTCCGAACCTGGCTTTTACACCATTGCTGTATGGATGTCGGATACATTTAAACTCTGTAACATAATCGGCGAGAGTTAGAAATTCTTTACCTACATCGTGCCCTGTGAGGATTAGCTCCTTTTCATTATATATAGATGAAAGGAAGGTTGAAAGTTTGTCAGCAGTGAAAAGCCCTGAGTCCAGCAATGTGAAAAACTCGTCGAGAATTATTACATCGAACTCGCTTTGACGGGCTATTATTTCTTTTAATATGGAGGCATATCTTTTGCCCTCCTCTTGAAGCTCCGTATCGTTCATATAAAAGGTGAATTTGACCTTGTCCGGGCAGGGATAGAGTTCAATCTTTTGCAAATCCTTCAAAATTGTGCGTTCGCAGCTTTTACTGCTTTTGAAAAACTGCACGATTAAAACTTTTAGTCCGGCTCCCGAGGCTCTGACTGCGGCGCCTATGGCGCAGGTAGTTTTTCCCTTTCCATTTCCGTAATATATTTGAATCATTTCACACCTCCGAAATTATTGTTTACAATTTCTGCTTGACTTACAATATTGTTTTTTTCTATTATATATGTACACTGAATTTGTGGCAAGAGGAAGTGAGCTTATGGATAGAAAGAATACAGGTGGAATGAAAAAAAGAAAGACCGATAAGAGGACGCTTGTGGTCAGGGTGGTTGCGATTGCCATTGCTGCGCTGATGGTCGGTTCGGCTTTTGCTGTGATTTTTACCTCGCAGATATGAGGTGAAGTTGCACAAAAAACCACGATTAAAATCGCGAAAATTCTATCTGATAAATTTTCCATCAACGTTGTTATTGGGCGGTAATTATGTTATAATACGTTTTGCGTGACTGCACAAGATATGCGTTGAAGCGGGAGGTTGCGGCCTGTGGGTCGGTTTTTCCGTGGAGTATGTCCGATTTTAAACCGGGCGAAGAATTAATAATCGCAGGTGGCCGCCATTTTGGGTTGCGGCGAGTTCACTGCGCATGCTTTTTGTTCCGGGGTGACTTATGTCAGTCCGGTTTTTAAACGGTGGTTTACGAAACACCCGGAGCGGTGTGACGAAAAGCACGCCCGCCACTATTTTTAAGGAGGCGATTTTCGTGGCAGTCAAGGAAAAAATCAGGATAAGGCTTAAGGGTTATGATCATCAGCTGGTTGATCAGTCTGCTGAAAGAATAGTTCAGACGGCAAAGCGCACAGGCGCCAGGGTTTCAGGTCCAGTGCCGCTTCCGACTGAGAAGCAGATCATCACAATTTTGCGTGCTGTTCACAAGTACAAGGACAGCCGTGAGCAGTTTGAGATGAGAACCCACAAGAGACTTATCGACATTTTGAGACCGTCAAACAAGACAGTCGAGGCTCTTATGAGCTTAGAACTCCCTGCCGGTGTTGATATTGAGATTAAATTATAATCTGAACCTTCAACCAACCGCAGACAGGGTCATGTTGGGGAAATCCCAACCAATAACCTTACAGGAGGCATAGATATGCAAAAGGCAATCATCGGTAAGAAAATCGGTATGACACAGATTTTCGATGAAAACGGCAACGTCGTTCCCGTAACAGTTGTAGAAGCAGGACCTTGTGTTGTTTCTCAGAAAAAGACTGTTGAAAACGACGGCTACGCAGCAGTACAGCTCGGCTTTGGCGATTTGAAGCCCGGCCGTGTAAACAAGCCCATGAAGGGTCACTTTGAAAAGGGCGGCGTAGCTCCCAAGAGAACTCTAAGAGAGTTCCGTTTTGATGACATCGACGCATACAATGTCGGTGATATCGTAAAGGCTGACGTTTTTTCAGCAGGTGACAAGATAGATGTCACAGGTAAGAGTAAGGGTAAGGGCTATGCCGGCGTAATCAAGCGCTGGAATTTCCAGAGACTCAAAGAGTCCCACGGTACAGGTCCTTGCGTTCGTACAGGCGGTTCCATCGGCTCATGCTCGTCTCCGTCAAGAGTTTGGAAGGGCAAGAAGATGGCAGGTCATCTCGGAGCAGAAAAGGTTACAGTACAGAACCTCAGGGTTGTCAAGGTTGACGCTGAAAACAACCTCATCGCTATCAAGGGTGCTGTTCCCGGTCCTAACGGCGGTACGGTAGTAATCCGTGACTCCGTTAAGGCTTAATGAGAGGAGGAATTATAATGCCTAATGTAGCAGTAGTAGATATGGCAGGCAAGAAGGTAGACGAAATTACCCTAAGCGACGCCATTTTCGCAATTGAGCCCAATGCTTATGTTATGCACCAGATGGTTGTAAACTATCTTGCTAACCAGCGTCAGGGTACACAGTCAGCTCTCACTCGTGCAGAGGTTTCCGGCGGCGGAAAGAAGCCGTGGAGACAGAAGGGCACAGGCCACGCAAGACAGGGCTCAACAAGAGCTCCGCAGTGGACACACGGCGGCATTGTTTTTGCCCCGAAGCCGAGAAGCTACCGTTTCTCAGTTAATAAAAAGGTCAAGAGACTGGCTATGAAATCAGCCTTCTCATCAAAGGCAGCAGCAGGGGAGATCGTTGTAGTGGATGCTATTACAACAGATTCCTACAAGACTAAGGTAATCGCCGATATGCTCAAGGCTGTCGGCAGCGAGAAGAAGGCGCTCATCGTATTGCCGGAACTTGACACCAAGGTAATCGCTTCCGCAAGGAACATTCCCGGAGTTAAGACAACTCAGGTAAATACACTCAATGTTTATGATATGCTCAATGCTGATAAGCTCATCATTGTAAAAGATGCAGTAGCTAAGATCGAGGAGGTGTACGCATAATGACAGCACAGGATATTATCATCCGCCCGGTTATAACCGAAAAGAGCATGGCCGGCATCGCCGAGAAGAAGTACACCTTTGAGGTAGCTAAATCAGCCGGAAAGATCGAGATTGCAAGAGCTTGTGAGGAGCTTTTCAAGGTTAAGGTCAAGAAGGTAAACACAGTAAATGTCAGAGGTCAGTTCCGCCGTCAGGGCAGAAGCGAGGGTTATACACCGAGCTGGAAGAAGGCTTATGTGACACTTACAGAAGACAGCAAAGCAATTGAATTTTTTGAAGGCATGATGTAAGCCTGAAAAATTATTCAGGCAGAAAGTATGGGGAAAGCCATATCCCCGCAAAGCCATCATGAGGAGAGTGAAATCGAATGGCCATTAAAGTATTTAAGCCGACGACAAACGCCAGAAGAAATATGTCGGTTACAGATTATTCGGTTCTTTCCAAGGTAGCTCCCGAAAAGAGCTTGCTCGCACCTCTGAAGAAGAAGTCGGGCCGCAACAGCTACGGAAGAATCACCGTTCGCCACAGAGGCGGCGGAAACCGCAGAAAATATCGTATCATAGATTTTAAGCGTCAGAAGTTTGATGTTCCCGGCAAGGTGGCTACTCTTGAGTACGATCCGAACCGTTCGGCATTCATCGCTCTGGTAGAGTATGAAGACGGAGAGAAGAGCTATATCATCGCTCCGAACGGCGTAAAGGTCGGCGACGTAGTAGTAGCCGGTGAGAGCGCCGATATCAAGCCCGGAAACGCACTTCCGCTTTCAAGCATTCCGACAGGTACATTTATCCATAACGTAGAGCTTTATCCCGGCCGCGGCGCACAGCTTGCAAGAGCCGCAGGAAACATGGCTCAGCTTATGGCTAAGGAAAACGGAATGGCTCTGCTCAGACTCCCGTCAGGCGAGCTGAGAAACGTGCCCGCAGCGTGCATGGCTACAATCGGTCAGGTTTCTAACACTGACCACGAGAATGTAAAGATTGGTAAAGCCGGCCGTAAGAGAAACATGGGTTGGAGACCGACAGTCAGAGGTTCTGTAATGAACCCGAACGACCACCCCCACGGCGGTGGTGAGGGCAAGAGCCCTGTTGGACGTCCCGGTCCGTGCACACCTTGGGGCAAGCCTGCTCTCGGTTACAAGACAAGAAAGCATCACAACCGTTCTGACAAGTACATTGTAAGACGCAGAAACGGTAAGTAAGGCAGCGAAAGGAGCTTAGATTATGGGCAGAAGTGTTAAAAAGGGTCCCTATGTGCAGCCCGTGCTGCTCAAGAGGGTTCAGGCAATGAACGAAGCCGGCGAGAAGAAGATCCTCAAAACCTGGAGCAGATCCTCCACAATCTTCCCGGACTTCGTTGGTCATACATTCGCAGTCCATGACGGACGCAAGCATGTTCCGGTTTATGTTACCGAGGATATGGTAGGACACAAGCTCGGCGAGTTTGCTCCCACCAGAACCTTCAGGGGACACGCCGGTTCTAAAACAAGCAAATAAGCGGAAGGAGAGTTCACAGTGGAATCAAAGGCATATTTAAATTATGTCCGTATTGCGCCGAGAAAGGTCTCTGTAGTGCTTGATCTTATCAGAAACAAGCCCGCAGACCTCGCAATGGCAATTCTCAAGCATACTCCCAAGGCCGCTTGTGAGCCGCTTTCAAAGCTGCTCAAGTCCGCTATGGCAAATGCTGAGAACAACCACAATATGGATGTTTCAAGGCTTTACGTTGCTTCCTGCAGCGTATCTCAGGGTCCGACCCTCAAGCGTATCCGTCCGAGAGCACAGGGACGTGCATACAGAATCAACAAGAAAACTTCACACATCACACTTGTTCTCAAGGAAATGGAATAATCGAAGGAGGTAAAGTAAATGGGCCAAAAAGTTAATCCGCACGGTTTACGTGTTGGTATCATCAAGGATTGGGAATCACGCTGGTTCGCAAATAAGAAAGACTTTGGCGACACTCTTGTAGAGGACTACAACCTCCGTAAGACTTTGAAAAAGCAGCTCAAGGCTGCGGGCGTTCCAAAGATTGAAATTGAGCGTGATGCGTCAAAGATAAGAATTCACATTCACTGCGCTAAGCCGGGCATGGTAATCGGCAAGGGCGGCAGCGAGATAGAGAAGCTCAGAGTACAGTGCGAGAAGATGCTCGGCAAGAAGGTAGTTATCAACATTGTTGAGGTTAAATCTCCCGACATGAACGCTCAGCTCATCGCTGAGAACATCGCACAGCAGCTTGAGAAGAGAATTTCCTATCGTCGTGCTATGAAGCAGGCCATCGGTCGTGCCATGAAGTTCGGCGCTAAGGGTATTAAAACTCAGTGCAGCGGTCGTCTCGGCGGTGCTGAAATCGCACGCAGCGAGATGTACCATGAGGGTACAATTCCCCTCCAGACACTCAGAGCTGACATAGACTACGGCTTTGCAGAAGCAGCTACAACCTACGGCATCATCGGTGTTAAGGTTTGGCTTTATAAGGGCGAGGTTTTGCAAGAGCAGCGCGAGCAGCGCAAGCCCCGCAGGGAAGGAGGCAGTAAGTAATGCTTTTACCTAAGCGTGTTAAGTATAGAAGAGTCCACAGAGGACGCATGAAGGGCAGAGCATACCGTGGCAACAAGGTGACCTACGGTGATTACGGCCTTCAGGCTTTGGAGCCGTCATGGATTACTTCTAACCAGATTGAGGCAGCCCGTGTCGCTATGACTCGTTACTGCAAGAGATTTGGTAAGGTATGGATCAAAATTTTCCCGGATAAGCCGGTTACAGCGAAGCCCGCTGAAACTCGAATGGGTTCCGGTAAAGGTTCACCCGAGTACTGGGTAGCAGTAGTTAAGCCGGGCAGAGTAATGTTTGAGCTCGCCGGTGTTCCCGAAGCAACAGCCAGAGAGGCTCTTCGCCTTGCGGCTAACAAGCTTCCGATTAAATGCAAATTCGTAAAAAAAGAAGAGGGGGTTGAGCAGTAATGAAAGCATCAGAAATCAGAGAGCTGTCTGTTGAAGAGCTTGAGCTTAAAATCAAAGAGCTGAAGGAAGAGCTTTTCCAGCTGCGTTTCCAGCATGCCATCAATCAGCTTGACAACCCAATGCGCTTAAAGGCCGTTAAGAAGGACATTGCAAGGATCAAGACCGTCCTTCGTCAGCGTGAGCTCGAAAGCGTTAACGCCTAAGGAAGGAGGATACAGTCGTGAGCGATAGAAATATGAGAAAAACAGACGTCGGTATGGTTGTCAGCGACAAAATGGACAAAACAGCCGTTGTTGCTATCGTCAACAGCGTCAAGCACCCGCTTTACAACAAAATTGTTAAGCGTACAATCAAGCTCAAGGTTCATGATGAGAACAATGAGTGCAGCATTGGCGACAGAGTACGCATTATGGAGACTCGTCCTCTTTCTAAGGACAAGAGATGGCGTCTCGTCGAGATTATAGAGAAGGCTAAATAATTTAGCGACTTCAGTAAAGGAGGATACGCACTGTGATACAACAGCAGACCTACCTCAAAGTTGCTGATAACACCGGCGCAAAGGAGTTAATGTGCATTCGTGTTCTCGGCGGCACCAGAAGGAGGTACGCCAACATCGGCGACGTCGTTGTTGCTTCGGTCAAAAAAGCAGCACCAGGCGGCGTTGTAAAGAAAGGCGACGTAGTTAAAGCAGTTATCGTGCGCTCTGCTAAGGGCGTGCGTCGTGATGACGGCACATACATTCGTTTTGATGAGAATGCGGCCGTTATTATTAAAGAAGATAAAAACCCGAGGGGCACTCGTATCTTCGGGCCGGTAGCCAGAGAGCTTAGAGACAAGGATTACCTTAAGATCCTCTCACTTGCTCCCGAAGTACTTTAATGGAGGTGTTACATTATGAATAATAAGGTTCATGTTAAAACAGGTGACACCGTAGTAGTACTCTGCGGTAAGGAAAGAGGCAAAAAGGGTAAGGTCATGGCTGTAAGCCCTAAAGAGGGCAAGGTTATCGTCGAGAAGGTAAACATGGTTAAAAAGCATGTTAAGCCTCGCAGAATGGGCGAGCCCGGCGGTATCATTAAGGCTGAGGGCGCTATGTACGCCTCAAAGGTACAGATAGTTTGCCCGCGCTGCAACAAGCCGACAAGAATCGGTCATAAGATTTACGACGATGGCACTAAAGCCCGCATCTGCAAAAAATGCGGCGAGTCTATATAAGGAGGAGACAACATGGCAAGATTAAAGGATTTTTATAAAAGCGAAGTTGCTCCTGCGCTTATGAACAAGTTTTCCTATAAGAGCGTAATGGAAATTCCGAAGCTCGAAAAGATCGTTATCAATGTCGGTGCCGGTGAGGCAAGAGATAACTCAAAGGTTATTGACGCTATTACAACCGATCTTGCAGCAATCACAGGTCAAAAGCCTATGGTTTGCCGAGCAAGAAAGAGTGTTGCTAACTTTAAGCTGCGTGAGGGCATGCCGATCGGCGCTAAGGTTACGCTCAGAGGCGAGAGAATGTACGAGTTCCTTGATCGTCTGTTCAACGTAGCTCTGCCCAGAGTCCGTGACTTCAGAGGAATCAACGCTAATTCCTTTGACGGCAGAGGTAACTACAACATGGGTCTCAAGGAGCAGCTCATTTTCCCTGAGATTGACTATGATAAGATTGATAAGGTTCGTGGTATGGACATCTGTTTCGTTACCACAGCCAGGACCGACGAAGAGGCTCGTGAGCTTTTAACGCTGATGGGTGCTCCATTCGCTAGATAAGGAGGGGTAATTGTGGCTAAAACTTCAATGAAGGTTAAACAGAAAAGAAAGCAAAAGTTTTCCTCAAGGGAATACAGCAGATGCAAAATCTGCGGCAGGCCGCATGCCTATCTTCGCAAGTTCGGTATTTGCCGTATCTGCTTCAGAGAGCTTGCCTACAAGGGCGAGATTCCCGGAGTAAAGAAGTCAAGCTGGTAAGCAAAGGAGGATATACACTATGCAGACTACAGATGCAATAGCAGATTTGCTTACAAGAATTCGTAATGCGAGTTCTGCGAAGCACGAGACTGTTGAGATTCCCTCCTCTAATATGAAGAAGGCTATCTGCCAGATTCTTCTCGACGAGGGATACATCAAGGGTTTCACAGTTACTGAAGACGGCAAGCAGGGCGTCATCAAGGTAACTTTAAAGTATGCCGAGGGAAAGAAGCCTGTTATTACAGGACTCAGAAGAGTTTCTAAGCCCGGACTGCGTATATACAGCAATGTTGAGAATATGCCCAAGGTACTTAAGGGCCTGGGTATCGCTATCGTTTCAACCTCAAAGGGCGTTATGACTGACCGTCAGGCTCGCAAGGAAAACGTAGGCGGCGAAGTTCTCGCATTTGTTTGGTAAGGAGGTGCGAGAATGTCTCGAATTGGAAGAAAACCCATAAATATTCCCGCCGGCGTTGAGGTAAAGCTCGACGGCAGCGTAATAACAGTCAAGGGTCCCAAGGGTACTTTGAACCAGAAGATCCACCCGAACATGACTGTCAAGGTTGAGGACGGTATCATAGAGGTTACCCGACCCAACGACGAAAAGGAAAACCGCTCGCTCCACGGATTGACAAGGTCACTTATTGCCAATATGGTTGAGGGTGTTGTCAACGGCTACAAAAAGGAGCTCGAGGTTAACGGTGTAGGCTACAGAGTTCAGAAGCAGGGCAATAAGTGCGTTATGAACCTCGGCTTTTCACACCAGGTAATTGTTGAGGATACTGAGGACATCAAGATTGAGGTTCCGGATCCGAACAAAATTATCATCACAGGCATCGACAAGCAAAAGGTTGGTCAGTTTGCTGCCGAGGTAAGAGAGAAGCGTCCGCCGGAGCCGTACAAGGGCAAGGGTATTAAGTATGCTGATGAGCATATCCGCCGTAAGGAAGGCAAGGCCGGTAAGGGCGGCAAGAAATAATTAAGGAGAGTGAATGACTAATGATTACTAAGGCTGATAAAAACGTAGCCCGTGTTAAGCGCCACGTAAGAGTACGCGGCAAAATCAGCGGAACACCCGAGCGTCCTCGCCTTAATGTATTCCGTTCGTCAAACAACATCTACGCTCAGATTATTGACGACGTAAACGGAGTTACTCTTGCTGCTGCTTCTTCACTTGACAAGGACTTCGAAGGTCAGGGTGGCAACAAGGAAGCAGCCAGAAAAGTCGGCGAGATGATTGCTAAGAAGGCTCAGGACAAGGGCATTACCGCTGTAGTTTTCGACAGAGGCGGTTATCTTTACCACGGCCGTGTCAAGGAATTGGCCGAAGGCGCCCGCAGCGGCGGCCTCAAATTCTAAGAAGGGGAGGAAAATACTTTGGCTAATATTATTGACGGATCAACACTTGATTTACAGGAAAAGGTTGTTGCTATCAACCGTGTTTCCAAAACAGTAAAGGGCGGTCGTATCTTTAAGTTTGCCGCACTCGTAGTAGTAGGCGACGGCAACGGAACAGTAGGCTTTGGCATAGGCAAGGCAGGCGAGGTTCCCGACGCTATCCGCAAGGGTATTGAGGATGCCAAGAAGAACCTGATGAAGGTTGCTTTGAAGGGCACTACAATCCCTCACGAAGTAATCGGTGAGTTCGGTGCAGGCAGAGTTTTGATGAAGCCCGCCGCACCCGGTACCGGTGTTATCGCAGGCGGTCCTGTTCGTGCTGTTGTTGAGGCAGTGGGAATCAGAGACATCAGAACAAAGGCTCTTCGCTCAAACAATCCTTGCAATGTAGTTAGAGCTACACTTCAGGGTCTTGCAGAGCTTAGAAATGCAGACGAGGTTGCAGCTCTTCGCGGCAAGTCTGTAAATGAGATTTTATAATAGGGAGGTAGCAAGATGGCAAGTTTAAGCATTAAGCTCGTAAAGAGCCTTATCGGCAGCAAAAAAGACCAAATTGCAACCGCCCACGCTCTCGGTCTTAAGAAAATCGGCGACGTTACAGTTCAGCCCGACAATCCGATGACTAAGGGCAAGGTAGCAAAAATAATCCACCTCATCGAGGTTAGTGAAGCGTAAGCAAGGAGGTGCGAAACATGAAGTTGCACGAACTTTCACCGGCGCAGGGCTCAAAGAAAGCTGTTAAGCGTGTTGGCAGAGGTCACGGCTCAGGTTGGGGCAAGACAGCAGGCAAAGGCCACAAGGGTCAGAAGGCTCGCTCAGGCGGCGGGGTACGCCCGGGATTTGAGGGCGGTCAGATGCCGCTCCAGAGAAGAGTACCAAAGAGAGGCTTTAACAATATCTTCGCTAAGGAGATTGTTGCAGTAAACCTTTCAACTCTGAACCGTTTTGAGGACGGCACTGTAGTAGATATTCAGGCTCTTCTCGACAAGGGTATTGTTAAAAATAGATTTGACGGGGTTAAAATTCTCGGAAATGGAAACCTCAATAAAAAGCTTGAGGTGAAGGCTACAGCATTTTCTGCTTCTGCTAAAGAGAAAATAGAAGCAGCAGGCGGAAAGGCTGAGGTGGTTTAATTGTTTAAGACAATAGCGAACGCCTGGAAAATTCCTGATCTTAGAAAGAAGCTCCTCTTCACTCTATTGATCATCATTATATTTAGAATCGGCTCGGTAATTACAGTTCCGTTTCTTGATATGGGCGCTTTGGCGTCCGTAACAGGTAGCTGGGATGAAAGCGGATCGATTCTCGCTTACTTAAACACTTTAAGCGGCGGCGCCTTTTCAAATGCTACCATCTTTGCAATGGGCGTTACACCGTACATCAACTCCTCGATTATCATGCAGCTGTTAACGGTTGCTATTCCTCCGCTTGAAAGACTTGCGAAGGAAGGCGAGGAGGGCAGAAAGAAGATAGCCACTATTACCCGTTATGTTACGGTAGGTCTTGGACTTTTGCAGGGTGCAGCTTATTACTGGTATCTTTATGCATCAAACGTAGTAACCTATCGCAACGGCTTCGAGGCAGTATTTGCAGCCTTGGTTATCATTCTCACCTTTACAGCCGGAACAGCACTTATGATGTGGCTCGGAGAGCAGATCAACCAGTACGGCATAGGAAACGGTATCTCCATTCTCCTGTTTGCCGGTATCGTTGCTCGTTTCCCGCTCACAATCACCATGCTCGGAGAGTACTTCAACCTCGGTCTTACAGGAGCGACACAGTATCTCTTCCTCGTTCCAATCTTTGTAATTCTCTTCCTCGCTGTCATCTGGGTAATCGTATTTATGAATGACTCCGAGAGAAGAATTCCCGTACAGTATGCTAAGAGAGTAGTCGGCAGAAAGATGTATGGAGGCCAGTCAAGTCACCTTCCCATCAAGGTAGGTCTCGGCGGCGTATTGCCCATCATCTTCGCAAGCTCTATCCTCTCAATCCCGGCTACAATCCGTCAGTTCGCCGATATGGGCGACTTCTGGAACGGAGTGTTCGATACGTTCAACTACGGTAGCTGGCTGTACTCTGTATTATACTTTATACTGATTATTCTGTTTGCTTACTTCTACACAACTATTCAGTATAATCCTGTAGAAATGTCCAATAATCTTCGTCAGAATAACGGCACTATCCCCGGTATCCGTCCGGGCAAACCGACTGCTGACTTTATAGCTAAGATTCTCTCGAGAATCACTCTCATCGGGGCTTTGTTCCTCGCAGTGATTGCCATACTTCCGATTGTATTCTGCGGCGCTGCAAATATGTCCAGAGTTTCAATGGGTGGTACATCTGTAATCATCTTAGTAGGTGTTGCTCTTGAGACAGTTAAGCAGATGGAGTCTCAGATGATGATGCGTCATTACAAGGGCTTCCTCGACTGATGTAAAGGAGAAGATTATGAATATTATTCTTTTAGGAGCTCCGGGCGCCGGCAAGGGCACCCAGGCAGAGGTTATTTCTAACCATCTTTCAATTCCCACAATTTCAACGGGTAACATTATCCGTGAAGCGCTGAGAAGCGGTACGGAAATGGGTCTTAAGGCTAAGTCCTTTATGGAAGCTGGACAGCTCGTCCCCGACGAGGTCGTTATCGGAATCATCCAGGAAAGACTCCAGAATGACGACTGCAAGGGCGGGTTTATCCTCGACGGCTTTCCGAGAACCATTCCTCAGGCCGAGGCTCTGGACAAAATGGGCATTGTCATCGACAAGGTAATCGACATTGAAGTGCCCGATGAGAAAATCGTAAGAAGAATGTCCGGACGCCGTGTCTGTGCAGACTGCGGTGCAAGCTACCACCTCGACTACAAAAAGCCGAGCAAGGAGGATGTTTGCGACAGCTGCGGCGGCACCCTTGTTCAGCGCAAGGACGACCATCCTGACACAGTGCTTAACAGGCTCAAGGTTTATCACGATGAGACCGAGCCGCTCAAGGACTACTACCAGAAGCAGGGCAAGCTTGCTATAGTAGAGGGTCAGGAGGAGATCAAGGACACAACTGCCCTTGTTCTCGCTGAGGTAGAGGCGTAAGTCTATGGTAATACTAAAGACTTCCCGAGAGCTTGCAAAAATGCGCGAAGCGGGCAGGATCTCCGCTAACGCTTTAAAGCTCGCGGGTAAAGCAGTTGAGCCCGGTGTTTCAACCCTTGAGATTGACAGGGTAGTCCGCAAATATATCGAGGAGCAGGGCGCTGTGCCCTCGTTCCTCGGCTACGGCGGATTTCCGGGCAGCGCCTGTATTTCAATAAATGAAGAGGTTGTCCATGGCATACCTTCAAAGAAGCGTATCCTTAAAAGCGGCGATATAGTGTCTATAGATGTAGGAGCGTTTATCGACGGTTTTCACGGCGACAATGCCTACACCTTCGCCTGCGGCGATATTTCACCGGAGGTTCAGGCACTGCTGGAAGCTACTAAGGAGAGCCTGCAACTGGGAATTAAGCAAGCTCAAGCCGGCAATCGCTTAGGCGATATCGGCTATGCGGTTCAAAGCTATGTCGAAGCTCGCAACTACTCGGTGGTACGGGATTACGTCGGCCACGGCGTAGGTGCGAAATTACATGAAGATCCAAGCGTACCGAATTTCGGTACACCCGGCAGGGGTGTGCGCCTGCTACCGGGAATGACTATTGCCATTGAGCCTATGGTAAACATGGGTACTCACAAGGTCAGGGTTCTGTCAGACGGCTGGACGGCTGTCACGGCTGACGGCAAGCCCTCCGCTCATTTTGAGCACACCGTCGCCATCACCGCCGACGGACCGGTGATTTTAACTTTGCCGGACTGAGAGGTGGACGATGGATATTGAAACCGGACTTGTGGTCAGGGCAAAAAGCGGCAGAGATAAGGGCAGGTTTTTTGTAGTTATTTCTCTTGACGGCGAATATGCTTATATAGTTGACGGAAAGACCAGAAGACTTGAAAAACCCAAGAGAAAGAATCTCAAACATCTCTTTGCCACAAACACAGTTATTCCGACAGATTCATTAAAAACCAATAGGCTGATTAAAGCCGAGTTAAGAGATTTTAACGCTAAGGCTTAATGAGGAGGCAATTATATGTCAAAGCAGGACGTCATCGAAGTTGAGGGTACAGTCACCGAGGCTTTGCCAAATGCTCAATTTAAGGTAGAGCTTCCAAACGGGCATGAAATTCTTGCTCACATTTCAGGCAAGCTGAGAATGAATTTCATCAGAATTTTGCCCGGTGACAAGGTCACAGTAGAGATGTCTCCGTATGACCTATCCAGGGGTCGTATAACATGGAGAAGCAAGTAATATAAGAAAGGAATGATTCAAGTGAAAGTCAGACCTTCAGTAAAGAAAATATGTGAGAAGTGCAAGGTTATTAAGCGCAAGGGCAAGGTAATGGTAATTTGCGAAAACCCGAAGCACAAGCAGCGTCAGGGCTAATGCCTAAATCAAAAAATAACTTATTATTATATGGAGGTGCAACAAAATGGCTCGTATAGCAGGTGTTGACTTGCCGAGAGACAAGAGAGTAGAGATAGGATTGACCTACATTTACGGTATCGGCAGAAAAACTGCAAGCGACATAGTTGCTGCAACAGGAGTTAATCCTGACACTCGTGTCAGGGATTTGACAGAGGACGACGTATCAAAGCTCAGAGAGTATATCGATCACAACTGCCGTGTGGAGGGTGATCTTCGCCGTGACATTGCGTTTGATATCAAGAGGCTTATTGAAATTGGTTGCTACCGCGGTGTTCGTCACAGAAAGGGTCTGCCGGTAAGAGGCCAGCGCTCTAAGACCAACGCACGCACCCGCAAGGGACCGAGAAAAACAATGGCAAACAAGAAGAAATAAGCAAGGAGGTTTAAGCTATGGCAGCACCTAAGGGTAAAAAGACTACAGTACGCCGCCGCCGTGAGAGAAAGAACATTGAGCGCGGCGCTGCGCACATTCAGTCAACATTTAACAATACTATTGTTACTATATCAGACGTTCAGGGCAACGCTGTATCCTGGGCCAGCGCAGGTGAGCTTGGATTCAGAGGCTCAAGAAAGTCAACTCCCTTCGCAGCTCAGTCAGCAGCAGAGACAGCTGCAAAGGCAGCTATGGAGCACGGAATGAAGTCCGTAGAGGTTTATGTCAAGGGACCGGGAGCAGGACGTGAGGCAGCTATCAGAGCATTGCAGTCAGCAGGTCTTGAGGTTTCTATGATTAAGGACGTAACCCCCATCCCGCACAACGGATGCCGTCCTCCCAAGAGAAGACGCGTATAGTCCATAAAGAAAAGGAGGAAATAACCCATGGCAAAAAATATGCAGCCTATCGCTAAGCGTTGCAGAGCACTCGGAATTTCTCCCGCTGTAATGGGATATTCCAAGAAAACTTCCAACAGAAATCCCGGCGGCAACATGAGAAGAAAGAAAAGCGAATACAGCCTCCAGCTCACAGAGAAGCAGAAGGTTAAGTTCATTTACGGTATAATGGAGAAGCAGTTCAGAATGTACTACGAGAAGGCCGAGAAGGCTCAGGGCAAGACCGGTGAGGTTTTGCTGACAACAATTGAGCGCAGACTTGACAACGTAGTATTCAGACTCGGCTTTGCCAGAACAAGAAGAGAGGCAAGACAGCTTGTAAACCACGCACACTTCACAGTAAACGGCAGGAAGGTAAATATTCCTTCATATCTTGTTAAGCCCGGCGACGTTATTGCTGTAAAGGATACAAGCAAGCAGTCTACTCGCTATAAGGAAATCGGTGTAGAAAACACACTGCTTCCGAAGTGGCTGGAGAAATCAGAAAACGAGCTCAGCGGCAAGGTAGTTGCTATGCCGGAGAGAGAGGACATCGACTTCCCGGTAGAAGAGCACCTTATCGTCGAGCTGTACTCCAAGTAATCCCTATTTTGATAGTATATACGAAGCACGGCGGCTCACTGCCGCCTAACACAGGGAGGAGATTCGCTGATGATAGAATTTGAAAAGCCAAGAATAGATATTGAAGAATTATCCGACGACGGCAAATATGGTAGATTTGTAGTTGAGCCATTGGAGCGTGGCTTTGGCAACACCCTGGGAAACAGCCTGAGAAGGGTTTTGCTTTCTTCTTTGGAGGGTGTGGCAGTTACCTCAATCAAAATTGACGGTGTTCTCCACGAGTTTTCAACAATTCCCGGTGTTAAAGAGGATGTAACCGAGATCGTGCTAAACATGAAGGGCTTGACGGCAAAGCTTCACTGCGAAGGTCCAAAGACTGTTGAAATCAATGCAGAGGGACCCTGTATCGTGACAGCGGATTCTATCAAGTGCGACAGCGAGGTTGAAATCCTGAATCCGGATATGCACATTGCCACCCTCGGTGAGGATTCAAAGCTTACCATGGAGATTACGCTCGACCGTGGCAGAGGGTATGTACCCGCAGAGCGCAACAAGGCTATCTCCGGAAACAACGTTATCGGAGTTCTGCCTGTAGACTCTATCTACACGCCCGTTCTCAAGGTCAATTACACCGTAGAAAACACCCGTGTAGGTCAGATAACAGACTATGACAAGCTCACGCTTGATGTATGGACAAACGGCGTAATTACTGCTCAAGAGGCAGTATCGCTTGCTGCCAGGGTGCTCACCGAGCATCTCAATCTCTTTGTTGATTTGTCTGAAAAGGGCCACAACACCGAGATCATGGTAGAGAAGGATGACAAGGGTAAGGAGAAGGTTCTTGAGATGACCATTGAAGAGCTCGATCTTTCCGTGCGTTCTTTCAACTGTCTCAAGCGTGCCGGAATTAATACGGTAGAAGACCTGATAAGTAAATCTGAGGATGACATGATGAAGGTTAGAAACCTTGGAAGGAAGTCCCTCGAAGAGGTTATCTATAAGCTTCAGAGTTTGGGCTTCAGTCTCCAGAAAGAGGACGAATAATCCTCCGAAATTTTGTAAAGGAGTGACTTTCAATGCCAGGAACAAGAAAACTGGGAAGAGCAACTGCTCACAGAACAGCTATGCTCAGAGCGTTGGTAACCTTCCTTTTTGAAAACGGCAAAATTGAAACGACTGTAACTCGCGCTAAAGAGGTAAGCTCTTTGGCAGAGAAGATGATAACTATAGCCAAGGAGGACACTCTCCACAATAAGCGTATGGTAATGTCTTTTGTAACAAAAGAGGACGTTGCTCACAAGCTTTTCAGTGAGATTGCTCCGAAGTATGCCGACAGGAACGGCGGTTATACAAGAATCACAAAGCTCGGACCCCGTAGAGGAGACGCAGCAGAGATGGCTATTATAGAGCTCATCTGATTAGTTATGTACATCACGGCGGAGGTCTCCTCCGCCGTTATATTTCCGCCCGTAGCATAGCTGGATAATGCAACGGATTCCGATTCCGGAGATCGGGGGTTCAAATCCCTCCGGGCGGGCCATGAAAAAAGCGCCTTAGGGCGCTTTTTTCAATGATATCCGTTCCGGCGGAACGGATGATATATGCTGTGGGCATATAGAGGAACGGATATTATATCATGGTTGCTATGAAAGTATATCATGCGGCGAAAGCCGTATATCATATCGCTTGTGATATATCATTAAAATAATTCTATGTGGTTGAAAAGAATGACTTGCGGCGGATTAGTGCAGTTGCCAAAAAGTAATTATACACATTATAATATAACCAATTCGCCTATGTCCCCCGCTGTCGGCGGTGGGGGATATTCAGTCTTTCGGTGAGGTTTAATCCTCTAACCCTGAGTAGCAAAGCACGCTTGCGATGGTTGCAATCATCGCAGGCGTGCTCAAACGGCTTGTCACGCAGGCGAAGATTTAAACGTCAAATTTATCTTAATATAATATAATATATCGACCGGATTATACCCACACCCCCGCACCTGCCCATTACCTCTTTCATAATATGACTAAGGGAATGATTTTCTCAAATCATAAAAGGGAGGAAAACAAATGGGTATTACCAATTCAAACAAAGAAATTAGTGTAAATCAAATTGCCTGCGACGGCAGCTTAAAGGTTACGCTCGCCCTTGCAGCAGAGCCCGAAATTTCGTCAAATCCGACGGATATAGTTTTAGTGCTCGACCGTTCGGGCAGTATGGCGGGAACGCCGCTTAAAAATATGAAGCTCGCGGCTAAAACCTTTATTGATATTATAGACGAAGCCACCGACAGCTCTCAGGACGGCAATATCGGCTCCGGCAGCAGGATAGGAATAGTAAGCTTTGCACAAAGCGCAACAGCTGACACTCAGCTTATCACCTCAGTGGCTGATCTTAAAGCCGCAGTGGACAACCTCTCCGCGGGGGGCTCTACAAATCATGCCGACGCATTCACAAAGGCGGTGGAGCTGTTTGATCCAATGTCCACCAATGAAAAAGTCATTGTTATGTTTACAGACGGAAAGACGACCTCGGGACCGCCGCCCGCACCGATTGCGGCTGCCGCCAGAGCGAGCGGAATTGTAATTTACTGTATCGGGCTGATTGGTGCGGACGGAATTGACGTAAATGTTTTAAACGACTGGGCTACCGAGCCTGATTCATCGCACGTGGTTGTCACGCCGGACGAGGGCGACCTAGAACAGATTTTTGCAGACTTGGCCAAAAATATTTCAAAGCCTGGTGCGACTAATATTGTAATTGACGAGGTTGTAAATCCCGACTTTGCAATTACAAACGTGATTGCGCCTAGCGTGGGAAGCGCAGTGCTCGTAAATTCAAACACCCTGAAATGGGAGATTGACAAGCTCGGAGTTTCGGGTAATGAAGGGGCTTCGCTCGAGTTTTATATTAAGCATATTGCAAATACCTCGGGAGTGAAGCTCGTAAATGAGTCCATTGATTACAGCGATAAGGAGGGGAATGTTGTGACTTTTCAAGCTCCTACGGTCGAGGTTAAATGCGGAGTAGTTGTAAAACCGGAGCCCTGTCCGACTCCTGTTAATGTTGAGATAGAGGGCTGTAAGGACTCTGTTGTTGTAGATGCAGGCGATGTGTATCTGGAGTCGCTCGGACGAATTTTGCAGCTCGACGTCACTGTTAAAAACGTCTGCCCCAACAGACGGGTAGCCTTGGCGGTTATATTGACTGAAGTTGACCAAAAGGGCGATGAGTTCCAGCGGGGAATGAAGACTATCACCATTCCTGCGCACCATTATTCGGGCTGCCGAGATATACTGGTGAAATGTATCAAGTTTGTGCTGCCCGAGGATTTGGACGTATCGGGAGGACGGCAAAACGCTATATGTAACGAGAGGAAGTTTAAGGTGCGCTTTATCGCCCATAATATTGACACGGATTTTCGTTGCTGCGAGTCGCAAATAATAGTGTAAGCTGAAATTTACCTGTGTCGCAACCGCTCCTTTATTAGGAGCGGTACATAGTTTAGAGAATTATACAGACTGAAAAACAAGGCTGATGCCGTTTAAAAACGACATCAGCCTTGCGTTTGTTTTTTATCATAGGTTAAGCTGATTGCACAGCTTTAAAAGCTAAATCGTGGAGGATTTGAGCGGAAGTAATTTTTGTATGGCTTAGCTTATTTAAATTGAATAAGAGCCTTAAGCGCTTATTCCGATAAGCTGATTGTAGTCGACCTCAATCACGGTGTTCCCACTCACGCTGTAGTTTGTATTGTCATCGTCTATTTCGTAAATCGGGTAGACCCTCGGTGCGGAGGCGGGATCATTTTTGCAGCGTGCGTAGATTCCCACGTCGCCGTTTTCAACTATCATGCAGTAGCGGTCAGCTTCGTCTCCCGCAATAAAGACGTTTCCGTCAGAATATCTGAAAACGAAAGAAAAAGCCAGATCCTCAGGAAAGTTGATGGGCTTGAGCTCAACAACCGAATAGCCCTCTGCGGGCTCGTAGTCCTGCCAGAGATAGGTGTCGGTATCGACGGCGTTTGCGTCTTCAAACAGCTCTTGAATAAGCTCGGTGCAGTCATAATTATTTCTCTGTGCGCTGTACTTGAGATAAGCCCTTATATCGTCGTAATCCGCCATGGGATTAAGCACCATGAAGGTATCGAGCCAGAGATTATAGGATTGCTCAAGACTTAGCCCGTTTTGATGAAGCTGGTATGAAATATAGGAGAGTATGGAGTTATTGGTATGTACACCGCCGTTGTCGTTGACCTCGCCCGGAGAGAGTGTGCTTGTCATATAGTAGGCGTCGCCGATATACTCGGGCTGGTAGTATCTGTGCGGGTCGCCCATGCAGCGAATAGGATTGCCGCTTTGCTCGGCAAGAGACCAAAGCTCGGTGTCGGATTTTTCAGGCTCTACTATCATTTCGGTCAGATTTCCCAGAATATCCGCATAGCTTTCTTCTATAGCTCCCGTGACGTTTTCATAGGTAGCCGGACCTGTTACGGTTTGCTTTACTCCGTGAGTAAATTCGTGAGAGGCGACATCCATGCTTACGCTAATCGGAAAATCACTGAATACAAACAAGCCGAAGCCCATAAGATTTCCCATATAACAGGCGTTTTCATATTCTTCACCATACTGCTTGTACCCCAGACAAACCGCAATCGGCATTCCATTTCCGTCGAGGGAGTCGATACCGTTATAGCTGTAATTATCATAGCACTTGGTGATGTTATTCATCACGCTTACAAAGACGGGAGATACCTCCGACGGAGAGGAGAAGTAATAGTAATTTGAAAGCAATGTAGAGACATTGCTCGAATCGTAGCCTTCAAAGCCTATAATTCTTCTCTGGGTGTCGCAGAAATAATACTGTTGACGGCTTGAATCGTAGGCGACCGAGAGTTCGACTGTGTCGCCAAAGTAGTCTGTGAAGCTCATCATTTGTGTATCTACATTGGCAAAGTAGGCGTCGTTGTCATAAACATTGCCCTCGGAGCGGTCGTCATATATGTCTGTAACTTGCGTTATTGACTTAATGTCGCCCGAGGAGGCGTTGACATAAATTTTGTAGTAAAGTGGCTGACCGCTCTCCTCGTCAAATACCTGTCTGTAAACTACCCAGCAGATGGTGTGAGTGCCGTACTCAAGATCGAGGGTAGCTTCTTTGTCGGTCTTTTCAAACATTGGCAAAGAGGTGCTCACGATTTCCTCAGCCTGCTGTGCACTTATTGTGCTTTGGTCAAAATCCACTACTCCTGCACTCGGCTGAATAGAGCTTGACAGGCACAGGGTGTTTCCCTCGCTGTCGGCTGCTACAGTCAGGTAGGATTGGCTCAAAAGCGTTGAGCCTACGGTTTGCTGGAAGGTATAGTATGTGTCTCCGTTGTCATCTACCTTTGTCATGATCTCAAGCATGGAAACGTCCTGATCCTTGACGTTTAACAGACTTTCCATTGCTTGGAGGGAAGTAAGGGCGGTCTCCCAGTTTATGACCTTGTAGTCGGTGTAGCGTCCGTTTAAGAATGAAATTTCATTTTGGTCGTTTCGGATTATTTCAATATCGCCGTTGTTTAGCGCGTTCAAATCCTCAAGGCTGTTGTCGTGAATTTCAGGTTGAGGGGGATATTCCACGGTGAGGGTAAGAGTGACCTCCTGCCCCGAAAGCTCTATAACCTGCTCATCGGTGAAGCTCATAATTCCCCCGTCCTCGGCGTTTGCGGTGAAATTTATGGCGGAGACGGAGAAAATTGAGGTCACCAATGCAAAACAGAGGATAATTGACATCATTCTTCTGTCTTTTCTTTTGATAGCAGCCACTAAGCAAACGGAAAAGAGAAGTACGATGGAAACTGCAAGAAGAATCCTCACTGAATCATCGCCGGTGTCGATGGCGCTTTTTCCGTTTTGGTCAGCAGTTTTGAGGGTAGCGGCGGCTTGGGTGGTTGAGGTATTACTTGAGGCAGAGTCTGAGGACGAGGTGGCGTCGGTAGCAGAGGTACTTGAGCCTGCGGAGGGCTCGGTCTGACTGTCGGTCGGAGCAGTGCTTTCGGCGGTATCGTCCGTGTTTCCCTCAGTTGCAGCTGCGGCTTTCACAGTTACGCTGAGGCTGTCGCTTTCTTCACTGCCCAGTGTGAGCTGAGTTTTCGCGGACTCTCCCTCTACTATGGCGTTGTCGGAGACCGTAAGGCTGTAATTGATTCCGCTTATTTCGTAGTAGTTGGCGTTTTTAACAACAGCCTCAACCTCGGCAGAGGACTTGTCCTCCGATATGGTAATGATTTGGTCGGCACTGATACCGTCGCTGACGGTCAGCGCCGAGGTGCTTATACAGCCTGCCGATGCAATAAGTGCGGTCGCTATTGCGGCGCAGCCGATTTTCTTTAGCTTGTTCATGGGAACCTCCTTTGATATTAATTGAGTTTATAACCAAGTCGCCGATGTTCCCCGCCTGAGTAGGCGGCGGGGGGACATTTAGTCTTTCGGTGAAGTTTAATCCCCCAACCCTGAGGAGCAAAGCTCCCCGGTGACGATTTAAATCTGTAGTTTAATTATAATGCAGCGCGGAGAATTGGTCAATAAAAAAATACATATAAACATGAAAATATTATATAAAATGCTAGAATCCGCCTAAAGCATATATTCGAGAAATAAAAAACCGGCAAATCGTTTTGATCTGCCGGGGTGGGTTGTTTATCCGCTTGATTATGAGTGTGTAGCGGCGTGCAGCGAGCTTGTCGGAGCTACGGGACTCATCAGCACCTTGCCTGTACCTCGATATACATTGACAAGTCCTTCTCCGCTTGCGGCAGAGCCGATGAGGGACTTGGTGGAGCGCTCGACCGTGAACTGTAAGGAGGCAGTCCATGCAACAGCGAGAGAGCCGTCGATTTTCAAAACGTCGTTGTTTAGCTCGACCTCGACAAGCTCCTCGTAGGGCACATTGCTCTCGAGAACTACCGTACCTGCGCCGTTGAAGCAGAGGTTGAAAAGTCCCTCTCCACCGGCTAAAGCGGAGCTGACGCTCTTGCGTGAAACTACATTGCGCTGGACGGTGCTGTCGCAGGCGAGGAACATTCCGTCCTCCACTGCAAGACCGCCCTGCCAGGAGGAAACCTCCTGCAAAATAATATACTTATATGTAGGCTCTAAAACCAAAATTCCGCTTCCCACGTACTCGGGCTTGACGGCGGACTCGTTTGTCACTGCGCCCTTGACCATCTTGCCAAAGAAATCTCCTACTCCCTTAACGCCGGTTGAAGTCTCGATATTGCCGGCCATCCACTGCATAGCGCCTGCCTGAAGGGCTACTGCGTTGCCGTTTAAGCTTGCTACCACCTGACGGCGCTTAACGTCCATCTTGCCCATGAAGTATTCGTTCATAGCGTTTGAGGGGGAGACGCTTAAATCTCTGTCGTACTCGTAAACGCTGAAATTTCCCATGCGGTTTACGAGCTTTCTGGTGTCGTTGTCAAAGTTTCTAATCTGAAATGCCATAGTCTAACCTCTTTCATTTTTTCTTAACCTCGAATATTTTACCATATATTGATAAAGAAAGTCAAATTATTATTAGAAATCGCCAGGTCAACAAGGCTGAATTATTTTTGACTCAGAGATTTATTTTGTGTTTTGTTATATATATGGTATAATTCATAACAAAGCAACAATATGAACTATGGCGGTGATTGAGATAAAAAGGAGGCCGGATGGAAAATGGAGCTTTGGGACATTTATGATGCCGAAAGGCAAAAAACAGAGAGGGTCGCCAAACGGGGTGAAGCACTTGGAAGCGGCGATATGCACCTGGTAGTGCATATCTGTATCTTTAACTCAAAAGGCGAAATGCTGATACAACAAAGGCAGAGCCATAGGGATAAGTTCCCTGATATGTGGGACGTCACGGTTGGCGGAAGCGCCCTAAAGGGTGAAACAAGCGCTCAAGCGGCGCAGCGTGAAACACTTGAGGAGATAGGTTATACTTTAGCTCTTACAGGGCAAAGACCGCATTTTACAGTGAATTTTGATCACGGCTTTGACGACTTCTATCTTGTCGGCAGGGATATTGACATAAGTACACTCAAGCTGCAACAGGAGGAGGTCAAGACAGTAAAATGGGCAGCGAGGGAAGAAATACATCAAATGATGAAAAATGGTGAATTTATTCCCCGCTACAAAAGCTTGGTTGACATGATTTTTGATATGCAGGGTCGGGCAATAGGCGCATTTTGTGAGAATAAGTGACAAGGAGGAGGCGAGATAATGAAACTGTTATTCGGCACGGGCAATCCGGCTAAGCTGGAGGCAATGAAACACAGGCTTTCGCCGCTCGGGATTGAGCTGGTGGGGCTTTGCGACATAAACTCTGAGATTCCAAAGGTTATAGAGGACGGCGCAACTCCGCTTGAAAATGCGGAGAAAAAGGCGAAAGCCTACTATGAAGCCTTCGGTCTGCCGGTGTTTTCCTGCGACTCGGGGCTGTATATTGAAAATATACCGGAGAGCGAACAGCCCGGGGTGCACGTAAGAACGGTGAACGGAAAATATCTGAGCGACGAGGAGATGCTAGAGTATTACTCCTCCATGGCAAGAAGATACGGTGACTTAAAAGCAAGATATAAAAATGCAATCTGCCTTGTTATGGACAGCAAGCGGATATATAAAGCGATGGAGGACAGCATGGCGAGCGAGCCGTTTATAATCACTTCTAAGCCGCACAGCAAAATCAAAAAGCAGGGCTTCCCGCTTGACAGTCTGTCAATTGATATAAAAACAGGAAAATACTACTATGATTTACCTGCTGAAGAGCTTGAACAGGTTGCAGTTGAGGACGGAATTTTAGAGTTTTTTCGCAAATGCCTAGAATAAACAGATTTATATACTTGTAGAAATCTTAATTGAGGGCATCGGAAAGCCTCAAAAGGAATATTACTCTGGATTGGCACAAAGTTATACTAGCGCAGTGCAGACGAACGTAGGACAGAAGAGACTTCGGCACCGGCATTTGCCCCGTGAAAAAATATAAAAAACAATGCCCCTTAATTGGTACAATTTTATACGAGCGCAGTGCAGTAAAACGTGGGATTTAAAAGGATTACTCTGTCATAAAAGGCAGGTGACTTGCAACAGGCAAAAAGTATCGGAAGGACAGTAAGCTTAGATTGGCACAATTTTATACGGGAGCAGTGCAGGCGAACGTAGGGATAAAAGCGGCATTTGCCGCTACCCTTGACAAATGGGGTGGTTTGGACTAAGATATTATTTGTCAAACTCTGGAACAATCTTATTCTGAAAGGATTTATCAATATGAAGAATACTGAAAAAACCATGGAAAAAATAGTTGCTCTGTGCAAGGGCAGAGGCTTTGTTTATCCCGGCTCGGAGATTTACGGCGGTCTTGCAAATACCTGGGATTACGGTCCGCTCGGCACTGAGCTTAAGAATAATATAAAAAATGCGTGGAGAAAGAAATTTATTCAGGAGAATAAATATAATGTCGGCTTGGACGCCGCTATTTTGATGAATCCTCAGGCTTGGGTCGCATCGGGTCACCTCGGAGGCTTTTCCGACCCACTTATGGACTGCCGTGACTGCAAAACCCGTCATAGAGCCGATAACCTCATAGAGGATTTTGACGGCACGAATGTTGCGGGCTGGTCGAATGAAAAGATGATGAACTACATAAACGAGCATGAGATCCCCTGCCCGAACTGCGGCAAGCACAACTTCACAGATATCCGCCAGTTCAATCTGATGTTTAAGACCTTCCAGGGCGTAACCGAGGATAGTAAGAATGAAATTTATCTCCGCCCCGAGACGGCTCAGGGTATATTCGTAAACTTTGCCAATATCCAGAGAACCAGCAGAAAGAAAGTTCCCTTCGGAGTGGCTCAGATAGGTAAATCCTTCAGAAACGAAATAACTCCGGGAAACTTTATCTTCCGCGTAAGAGAGTTCGAGCAGATGGAGCTTGAGTTTTTCTGCAAGCCCGGCACAGACCTCGAGTGGTTTGATTACTGGAGAAGCTTCTGCCGTGACTGGCTGTATTCTCTGAATATCAAGGAGGAAAACCTCCGCCTGCGCGACCACTCCAAGGAGGAGCTTTGCTTCTATTCTAAGGCTACCACTGACTTTGAGTATCTCTTCCCCTTCGGCTGGGGCGAGCTTTGGGGTATTGCCGACAGAACCGACTACGACCTCACTCAGCACCAGAACCATTCGGGTAAGAGCCTTGAGTATTTTGACCCCACCGATAATTCCCGCTACATTCCCTATGTTATCGAGCCGTCTCTCGGAGTAGAGCGTCTCTTCCTTGCGCTTATCACAGAGGCTTACGACGAGGAGGTCGTAGACGAGAAGGATACCAGAGTTGTACTCCGCCTCCACCCGACCCTCGCTCCGTTCAAGGCTGCCGTGCTTCCGCTGTCCAAGAAGCTTTCTGAAAACGCCGAGAAGGTGTTTGAGGAGCTTTCAAAGGATTTCTCTGTTGAGTTTGACGACGCAGGCTCTATAGGCAAGCGCTACCGCCGTCAGGACGAAATAGGCACACCGTTTTGTATTACCTATGACTTCGACTCTGAGGAGGATCACTGCGTTACAGTGCGTGACCGTGACACCATGGAGCAGGAGAGAGTAGCTATTGATAAGCTTAATGACTATATTGCCGAGAAGGTAAAGTTCTGATATTTAAAATACTAAATAATCAAAATAACCGGGAGGCTAAGCTTCTCGGTTATTTTGATAAGAGTGTAAAGCAGGTTGTAACACATTTCCTCCTTTTTAATATAATGATAGTGTAATGAATGAAAGGAGGAAAACACAATGTGTAACAACGGTTGCTCTTGGATAATCATCCTCATTATCCTCTTCTGCTGCTGCGGCAACGGCACATTTGGAGCTAACAGCTCATCTTGTGACGGCTGCAACAATTGTGGCTGCGGCTGCTAACAGCTGCTGAACGTGGGGCTGTCCCGGCGACGGGGCAGCCTCTTTTTTGTGCTATACATTGATTTATACGCAGAAAAATGTGATAATATTAACGGATGTAATTACAGAAGATTTGGGTGATGAAATGATTTTGCACAACATTCCTCCTGTGTGGGATGAAAATTCAAAAATACTGATTTTAGGCTCGTTTCCTTCTGTGAAATCCCGAAGTACCGAGTTTTTCTACGGGCACGCTCAAAACAGATTTTGGCGATTGCTGTCAAGCCTGTTGGGTTAAAGGGTTCCCGATAGTATAGAGGATAAAAAGAAGCTTCTGCTTAAATATCATATAGCGCTTTGGGATGTGGTTAAGTCCTGCGACATCTCGGGCTCTAGCGACAGCAGCATAAAAAACGTCACGCCCAATGACCTAAGTGAAATTTTAAGCGAAAGCAGGGTAAGAAAAATATTTACCAACGGACAGACCGCGTATAAGCTTTATAACAAGTACATTTTTCCAATAACCTCCATTAAGGCTCACCCGCTTCCCTCCACCAGCCCTGCAAACGCCGTATATAATATGGAAAGGCTTATAGACGAGTGGAAAATCATTTTAGCTTATCTCTGATATGCGCAAAAACTCTGCTTACAGCATGGAAGTGCAGATAGGTGAGGGGTACAGGTAAAATATCTCTGAGTATACCGCTGCAACCGCAATAAGCAGCCGTCCGCAACCAATAGTTGCACAGTTGAAAACTAAAATGTATGGCGTGCATTTGCGGCTGTTGATATAATAATATTACAAAATAAACGGCTGAGAAAACAAAGCTTAAAAACCAGGAGGACATATGAATATTGAAACAGCAAACAGACTGTTGCAGTACAGAAAAGAGCACAGGCTTTCACAGGAGGAGCTGGCGGCTAAAATAGGAGTAAGTCGTCAGGCTGTGTCAAAATGGGAGAGGGCGGAGGCGTCACCGGATACAGACAACCTTATCCTTTTGGCGCAGATTTACGGCGTTACTCTGGACGAGCTCTTGACAGGGAAAAAGAATGGCGCACAGCAAGACCCCGTAGAGAGCGTTAAGCCGAGCTGTGAAACTGACAACAGCCCGGAGTCATATGCTAAAAGCAATGAATCTGAAGGCGGGGATGCTAATGCGAATGAGGGAGGATATACGCAAGCCGACGTGCATGATAGCGGAAACGCAAACGAGACCCAAGGTGCAGATCATGTTTATTTCGATAACGGTCTGCATGTGGACGCTAAAAACGGCGACCGGGTTCATGTCGGCTGGGGCGGAGTTTATGTAGATTCTTCAGACGGCACAAGGGTGAGCGTTGACAAAAACGGCGTATTTGTTGATGAAAACGGAAAGCGTAAGGCTTACACTGACGAGCACGGGCATATATTCTATGACGATGAGATAAATAGAGAAATGCATGGTAATAAAAAGACGCTCTGGCATAAATTCCCTTATCCCGTAATTGCTCTTTGCGTTTTCCTTGCGTGGGGCTTCAGCAGTGTTTTGGGCGGCTTTGCGTATTCGTGGCTTTTTTTGCTGACCATTCCGCTGTATTATACTCTTGTGGACGCAATATTTAAGAAAAAGCCTAGGCTTTTCTGCTACCCCGTTTTGGCGGCGATATTATTTTTTGCATGGGGGTTCTGGCTTCCTGAGCTGGGCGGATTTGCAGCCTCATGGATTGTATTTTTGACAATCCCGGTTTATTACTTTATCTGCTCGGCAGTGGAGGGTAGAAATAGAAATTAAAGGCTTGGACGAAAAAAATTAAAAACACAGAAAAAAACTCTTGATTTTTTAAATCTGCTGTGCTAAAATATCCTAGTGACAAATGAGATGCGCTGCTAGCTCAGCTGGATAGAGTGCTTGACTACGAATCAAGAGGTCAGGGGTTCGAGTCCCTTGCAGCGCGCCACAAAAAAGCCTATTGCGTAAGCGGTAGGCTTTTTTGTTTTACTCGATTGAATGTTGTGGGGGTAAAAATCTCTTTATAGCTATTTAAAATCACTCGTTATTGTGATAAAATAGAGATGTATATCATAATATGTCAAAAAATGTCGATTTGAAAAATTGTGTTTTGTAATAGAAATCGCAACTGTACGAGGTGGGTATTAAAAATGGAAAAAACTTATGATGTTATTATTGCCGGAGCGGGAGCCGCAGGTCTATACGGAGCTCTGCAGTTTCCCGAGGATGTCAGTGTTTTAGTTATAGCGAAAAGAGAGCTGAGCCTGTCGAACTCCTCCCTTGCTCAGGGCGGGGTGGCGGCTGTACTCGATAAAGATAATGATAACTTTAAGCTGCATATTGCCGATACGTTAATTGCCGGCAAGTATAAAAACGATCCTGCCGCTATTGAGGTTCTGGTCACTGAAGGTCCGAGAGATGTGCTGAATCTCAAAAAGCTCGGTGTTGCCTTTGATTTGGACGATTCGGGTAAGCTTCAGATGACGCTTGAGGCGGGACACTCGCGTCACAGAATTGTACACCATAAGGACTCTACGGGAAAGGCTATCACCGACGTGCTTATTGAAAATGTCAAAAAGCAGCCGAATGTCGATATAATAGACAATACAATGCTCTATGACTTGAAAAAGATCGACGGTGGGTTTGAAGCGTTCCTGCTCAAGGACGGTCAGACCTCCTGCGTGAACGCCCGCTACTGTATAATGGCTACGGGCGGTATAGGCAGGGTTTACGCTTATACCACAAACAGCGCTATTGCGACCGGCGACGGAATCACAATGGCTCATAATCTTGGGGCGAAGATAAAGCATTTGAGCTGGATTCAGTTTCATCCCACCGCTTTTGCCGCTGAAAAGGACAGAGAGCGCTTCCTAATCAGCGAGGCGGTCAGAGGCGAGGGTGCGGTGTTGCTCAACTGCAAGGGCGAGAGATTCTGCTTTGACTACGACAAAAGAGGGGAGCTTGCCCCGAGAGATGTTGTCTCCGAAGCTATCATGCTGGAGGCAAAGAAAACTCATAGCGAGCACTTTTACCTCGATATCACACACAAGGATCCTGAATTTGTAAAAAACCGCTTCCCGATGATATATGCCCGTTGTCTCGAAGAAGGCGTCGATATCACCAAGGACAAAATTCCTGTTTTCCCCTGTCAGCATTATCTGATGGGAGGAATAGATGTGGATTTGAGTGCAAGAACCTCTATCGAGGGCTTGTATGCCGCAGGAGAATGTTCTCACACGGGAGTTCACGGGGCAAATCGTTTGGCAAGCAACTCCCTGCTTGAGGCTTTAGTATTTTCACGCAGGGCTGCCGAGGATATTACCTCAAGATTGCGCAGGGGCAGAGCGGAGCTGCCGCAGCCGGAAACTCCGCCTCAGCCGAACGGAGAGCCGCTGCCGCATGGCTACCGCACTGAGATTCGCCATATTATGCAGACTGCTCACTTTGTGCTTCCTAACCCGGAAGCGGTGCCTGAGGGACTTAAAAAGGCAAGAAGCATACTCGGTGAGCTTAACTCGAAAAATTATAAGCTGAGCTGCGACCTGGTAGAGGCGAAGAGCTTGGCAACGGTTGCCTGTATAATTTTGCAGGAGCTGGCTTGATTAGAGCGATAATTTGAACTTTAAACATAAGCGAAGAAAATTGAAAGGATACAGTATAATGATTTTAAACCCGATTTACATAGATAACCTGATAAAGCAGGCACTTTTGGAGGATATTAATTACCTTGACACAACCACAGATTATCTTATTCCTGAGCAGCAGAAGGATACAGCCGTATTTATGGCGAAGGCGGAGGGCATAGTCTGCGGAGTTGAGGTTGCCATGCGTGTGTTTGAATTAATAAATACAGGTGAATTTGAATATAAAATATTAAAGAATGATGGAGACAGGGTTGTCTTCGGCGATATTATAGCTGAGGTGTCCGGCTCTACCAGAACGCTTTTAAAGGGCGAGCGCACTGCGCTGAATTTAATCCAGCACATGAGCGGAATTGCCACTGCTACTGCTGAGGCGGTAAAGATTGTGGAGGGCACAAGGGCGTCTATCGCCGACACCAGAAAGACCCTCCCGGGGCTGAGACCGCTGCAAAAATATGCCGTAACAGTCGGAGGGGGTAAAAACCACCGCTACAACCTAAGCGACGCCGCCATGCTCAAGGATAATCATATTGATGCGGGCGGTGGAATAGAAAACGCTGTTAAAAAGCTTAAGTCTCGCCTTGGTCACATGGTGAAGGTTGAGCTTGAGGTCAGAAACCTTGACGAGCTTGAGCAGGCTTTAAAAGCCGGGGTTGATGTAATTATGCTCGATAACATGGACAATGAGACAATGAAAAGAGCTGTGGAAATTACAAATGGAGCAGCACTGCTCGAGGCGTCCGGCGGGATAACCTCAGAAACTCTGGCTGAGGTAGCGCGCACCGGGGTGGATATCATCTCGGTCGGTGCGCTGACTCACTCGGTTAAGGCTTTTGATATATCAATGAAGATAAAAAAGTAAGATTTTAATTGTATGTGGATTATGATGGGGTGTGCGGATGCTTGAAAACTGCATAGTATATTTTATTATATTTTCTGTCCTTGGCTTTGTTATTGAAGAGGCTATAACCTCGTTTGAGCAAAAGAAGGTCGTAAATGTCGGATATTTAAACGGACCATACTGTCCGATTTACGGGCTAAGTGTGGTTATCTGTTATGTTATCAGCGAACTTACTATTGATGAGTGGTACGCCCAGCTTATTTTATTCACGGTTGCCGTAAGCGTATTTGTATATGGCACGGGTGTGTTTTTAAAAAAGGTTTTGCACTGCCGACTGTGGAATTATTCAAATATGCCGATGAATATAAATGGATATATTACGGTTCCGTTGAGTATATTGTGGGGGGCGGTGCTCACCATAGTAGTCGGAAATGTGCTACCTATTATAGACCATTTGGTGGCGTACATTCCTCAAACTGTACAGCTGTTTATATTTGCGGTTTTCGGCAGCGTGCTGTTAATAGATACAGTTGTGTCAACCGTATCTTACCTTGAAATCCGAATGAAGGTAAAAAAGCTCAGAGGTATCTCCGAAAAGCTCTCGAAGCTCTCCCAGGGTTGGGGCAAGGCAGTGGCGGCAGTCTCGATAAAGGCGGGCGAGAACCTTGGAATTGACCAGAGGATTGATGCCTATCAGACTAAAACCGAGATAGCTAAAAACCGCAGTAGCTTTAATGATGAAGAAATCGAGGAGATAAAGCAGGAGCTGGATAAAAAGTATGCAAAGCTTTTGAGCGACAACGGATTTTTTGAAAAACACGCCGTAAAGTCAATGGACAGCGAAAGCATAAAAAGCGACCAACAGCTCAAAAAGCTGTATGATAAAATAGTAAAGGGCACAAAGGAGCTCAACCGCCGTGAATACAATGCTCACTTCAAAACCGAGGAGGAAAAGCCCTTTGCCTACGGAGTAAATTTCTACAAGCTGTTTTGGATTTTTACCATAGGTTCGATAATAGGCTGTCTGATGGAGACGATAGTCGGCTTTGTCTATAACGGCGGTAGGTTTGAATACCGAGTCGGGCTGGTGTACGGTCCGTTTATTCCCGTGTATGGAATCGGAGCGGTTATGCTGACTCTTTCCCTTTATAAATTCAGCCGAGCCAGAATGTGGGTAGTGTTTTTTGTCAGCGCCTTTGTCGGAGCGACCTTCGAATATCTCACCAGCTACTTTCAGCAGCTTATTTTCGGCTCTATATCGTGGGACTATTCGGATCAGATGTTTAATCTCTACGGCAGAACAAGTCTGTACTATGCGGTGATTTGGGGAGTTTTGGGCATAGCTTGGGCTAAGTTTATATATCCATTTATGTCTATGCTTATAGAGAAGCTCCCAAAGAACATGGGCAAGGTGCTTACCGTAGTTTTTTGTATTTTCATGGTGTATGACTGTGCTGTTTCCTGTTTGGCTCAGTGGAGATACAATGAAAGACAAAGTGGCAGCCCGCCATCAAATATTATCGAGGAATTTTTAGATGAGGAATTTCCGGACAGCTACTTGGAGATGATATATCCCAATATGAAGCATATTGACGAGGGGTAAGCTGAGTGGAAAATATGCCGATAATATTCCTTTAAAAGATTAATATACATAACAGCCGTGCCGCTTTCCTGTGGTGCGGCATTGTTTGTTACACAGTTTAAAGTTCACAGTTAGCCTATTGACTTTTTCCGTAATTAATTATATTATCATCTTAGGCTGGGACTGTATATGATTGTTAGAATTAGGTTGATTTTACTTTAAAAGTCGGCAATACTGTCGCAGCGGATATAAAATTGGTTATAATATAATAGATAAAAGGAGGTGACCGAGTGGAGTCGTTTTTGCAGTCGCTTAATATTCAGGTAATTACAGACGTGGCGATAGTGGCGCTGAGGATATTGATACCTCTGCTCGGAATCATCGTAGTATTTCAGTGCTATTCTTCTATGCGTCGTCAGCGCAGGGACGAAAAGCCGCTGATTGTGTTGGAAAACAGAAAGACCACGGAGGCTCTGCCGGTGTTGTTTTGGGAAAATTCCATAGGCAGAGCAAAAAGAAACGATATAGTAATTCCGAATGACCTTTCTGTGTCAAGAGAGCACTGTGTTATTCTCAGGCGAAAAGAGGGCTGGTTCATTACGGATACCGGCTCGAAAACAGGAACGTATGTAAACGGCAAATTGATTTCCGAGAGGACGCCGGTTTATATAAATGATGAGATAAGAATCGGCTCGGATACCTTTGTGCTGAAAAGAGCGCAGGATTATTCCGTTATCGACAGCGGGAGGCGCTCTCTGTTTTATAAAAAAGAGGGCAGCAAGGAAGGAATTGCTCCCTTTGCATTGATGATGTTGATATCTATTTTTACGTTGTTTATGGCTACTGAGGCCTGTTTGTCCATAGAGGCGACAGACTTCCGCCCGCTGTTGATATTTGCCGTGTTTATGGGACTTGCGTGGATATTCTATCTTGTTTCGACAAAGATATTCAGACGGGTCGGTTTTGAGCTTGAGGGGCTTGCGCTGTTTTTGAGTGCAATAGGAGTAATGCTCTCTGTGCGGCAGGATATGCGCCAGACCTATGTTCAGATTGCCGCCTGCGCTATCGGAATGGCAGTATTCTGCTTTATGATAAAGTTTTTGCAAAATCCCGACAGGGTCAATAAGTGGAGACTTGCGATTATGATAATCGCCGTCATACTGCTGGGAATCAATATAGTTTTCGGTTCGGTCAGGGGAGGCGCTGCAAACTGGATTGTAGTGGGCGGTATTTCGATTCAGCCGTCAGAGTTTGTAAAGATAGCCTATATCTTTGTCGGAGCTTCGGCTCTTGATCAGCTGCAAACAAAGAAAAACTTTATTATCTTCATCATATTCTCGGCTATCTGCATAGGCGCACTGTTTATAATGAGCGACTTTGGTACGGCGGTAATCTTCTTTGCGACCTTCCTTATGATATCTGTGGTGCGTTCGGGCGATTACAAGACGGTGGTGGTCTCTGTCGTCGGAGCTATCTTCGGCGGAACAATGATACTGAGATTTAAGCCCTATATTGCCGACCGCTTTGCCGCATGGGGAAAGGCGTTTGAAAATTCGGACAACCTCGGATATCAAACAGCCAGGGCGCTCACCTACGCTGCCAGCGGCGGGCTTTTCGGCTGCGGGCTGGGAAACGGATATTTAAAATATATAGCGGCGTCTGAAAGCGACCTTGTTTTCGGACTTATGTGCGAAGAACTGGGTCTTATAGTTGCTCTAACCGTCGCTTTTTCAATAGGCGGATTGTTTTTCTATGCAAGAGCCATTACTACGCGCAGCCGTTCTACGTTCTACTCTATTTCCGCCTGCTGCGCCGCAGGGCTTTTGGTGGTGCAGTCGTCGCTGAATATCTTCGGAGCTATGGATATACTGCCGCTTACCGGCGTTACACTGCCGTTTATCAGCGTCGGCGGTTCGAGTATGGTTTCCTGCTGGGGGCTTTTGGCATTTATCAAGGCGGCAGACGAGAGAACCTACGCAATTAAGAAAAGATGATGATTAAGGGGAGTGAAGCTTAATGAGACGTGTCAGAACTCGTTCGGTCTTTGTGTTTATTCTTGTGCTGCTGTTTTTCGGCGGGCTTTGCTACTTCACAGTGAATATAAGCGTCAATGCCGGGTCATGGGTTCAGCATAGCTACAACGGCCATCTCTCCGGCAGCGGCGGGCTGGAAAAGGCGGGCAAGATTTTTGACCGTAACGGTGTTGTTTTGGCTGAGACGGTAGAGGGCGAGAGAGTTTACAACAGCGATTATGATACCCGCCTTGCTACCCTGCACGTTGTAGGTGACAACAGTCTGAACATATCCACGGCAGTTCAAAGCGTGTACCGTGACAACCTGACGGGATTTTCATATATTTGGGGACTTGAAATGCCCGAGACCTTTCGGGGTGGAAATAACCTTACGCTCACCATTGACAGCGCCGCCTGCAAGGCAGCTTATGAGGCTCTGGGCGGCAAAGAGGGAGCAGTGGTGGTTATGAACTACAAGACGGGGGAAATACTTTGCTCGGTAAGCTCTAAGACCTACGATCCCGAAGATCCGCCAGAAATTACAGAGGAAAACGAGAGCGAGTACGAGGGCGCTTATCTGAATCGCGTGCTCTCATCAAGCTATACCCCGGGTTCTATTTTTAAGCTTGTAACGGCTCAGGCAGCTATTGAGAATATATCCGATATTGATGACCGAACCTTCGAGTGCTACGGCTCAGCCGAAATCGGCGGCAAGGAGGTTACCTGTATGTCCAGCCACGGGGTCATAGATTTCGAGGACGGACTTTCTCAGTCGTGCAATATTGTGTTTGCTCAGCTTGCTTATGAGCTTGGCGGTGATAAGATGACGCAGGCGGCACAGGAGATGGGAATCACTCAGAGCTTTTCGGTCGGAGATGTAAAAACAGTAGCCGGAAAGTACGATGTATCGCAGGCGAGCGATAACGACCTGGCGTGGAGCGGAATAGGTCAGTACACCGACCTTGCAAACCCCATGCAGATGTGCATAACAATGAGCGCTATTGCAAACGGCGGCAACCGGGCCGAGCCGTATTATGTGGAGAGCATTGGCAGCGGCGACTACTCAAAGATAACTGCAGAGCAATCCGACGGGACAGCCATGCTCAACAGCGAAACCGCCCAAAAGCTCAACGATATGATGAGATATACCGTGGAGACAAACTACGGCGATTCTATGTTCGGCGGGAATCTCACGGTCTGTGCCAAGACAGGTACGGCTGAGGTCCAGGAGGGTCAGAGCAACGACGCATGGATGGTAGGCTTTACCCGTGACGAGGACGCACCGCTGGCGTTTGCGGTTGTTGTTGAGGACGGTGTATTCGGACTGACCACGGCAGGACCGGTCGCTTCTGCGGCGATACAGGCATGCGCCGAGAGTATAAGAAACTGATTACCAAGCCACCCGACAGTTCTTGCCGGGCGGCTTGTTATATTTGTAGCATATTGTGTTTGTAAATAATATGCGAATTTTTAAATAAGTGATGAAATCCCGGCTTAATTGTGTTATAATTAAACGGATTAGTGTGGGAAAGCACTGCTTGGAGCCGATGAAAATCAGGCTCGTTTACATAAATAGAAAAGGGATGATACTATGGCGAATTTTTTAAAGGCCATGTTTGGCAACTACAGCAAAAGAGAGGTCAAAAGAGTACGACCTCTTTGCGATAAGGTGCTTGCACTAGAGAGCAAATATCAGACGATGAGCGATAAAGAGCTCAAGGAGCAGACTAACGTGCTCAAAGAAAGGCTAAAAAACGGGGAGACCACTGACGATATTTTGACCGATGCCTTTGCCGTCTGCCGTGAGGCTTCATACAGAGTTTTGGGCATGAAGCACTTCCCTGTGCAGATTATCGGCGGAATAATTCTTCATCAGGGCAGAATTGCTGAGATGAAAACAGGTGAGGGTAAAACCCTTGTCGCCACTTTGCCGGCTTACCTCAACGCCCTGACGGGCGAGGGAGTACACATAGTCACGGTAAATGACTACCTCGCCAGACGTGACTCAGAGTGGATGGGTAAGCTGTACCGCTTTTTGGGGTTGAGCGTCGGTCTTATAGTTCATGATCTTGATAATGATCTGAGAAAGCAGGCCTACGCCGCCGATATTACATACGGTACTAACAATGAGCTCGGCTTTGACTATCTGAGAGACAACATGGTCGTTTACAAGGAGAAAAAGGTTCAAAGGGGTCACGCTTTCGCTATAGTGGACGAGGTAGACTCGATTTTGATCGATGAGGCTAGAACTCCGCTCATTATTTCGGGGCAGGGCGACAAGTCAACAGATTTGTACGAGAGAGCGAACAGCCTTGCTAAAACGCTGAAAAAAGAAGTGTTTACCGAGCTTGACAACAAGCAGGATAACGATGAATATTACAAGGAAAACGGAATAGAATATATAGTTGACGAAAAGGCTAAGACCGCCACCTTGACGCCGCTGGGCGTCAAGAAAGCCGAGGAGTTTTTCGGTGTGGATAACCTTACTGACCCCGATAACCTGACAATCCAACACCACGTCAACCAGGCTATCAAAGCTTACGGAGTTATGAAAAGGGATATTGACTACGTTGTCAAGGACGGCGAGGTCATTATAGTTGATGAGTTCACAGGACGTTTGATGTACGGCAGACGTTACAACGAGGGCTTACATCAGGCGATTGAAGCAAAAGAGGGCGTAAAAATCGCTAACGAGAGCAAGACGCTCGCCACAATTACTTTCCAAAACTACTTCCGCCTTTATAATAAGCTGTCGGGTATGACAGGTACTGCGATGACCGAGGAGGAGGAGTTCAGGGAGATATATAAACTCGACGTTGTGGAGATTCCTACCAACAAGCCGGTAGCGCGAGAGGATTTGCCTGATGCAATATTTAAGACCGAGCAGGGCAAGTTTACTGCGCTTATCAGAGATATTGTTGAGTGTCATAAGAAGGGTCAGCCGGTGCTTGTAGGTACAATCTCAATAGAGAAGTCCGAGTACCTCAGCCGCCTGCTCAAGAAGGAAGGCATCAAGCACAGTGTGCTCAACGCCAAGCACCATGAAAAAGAGGCTGAGATCGTCGCTCAGGCAGGTAAGAAGGGCGCGGTAACTATCGCAACAAACATGGCAGGCCGTGGTACTGATATTATCCTCGGTGGTAATGCCGAGTACATGGCTAAGGCTGAGATGCGCCGTATGCAGATACCCGAGGAGATTATAGCGGAGTCTACAGGCTTTGGCGAGACCGACGACGAGGAGATTTTGCAGGCGAGAAAGACTTTTGCAGAGCTTAATGCAAAGTATAAGGACGAAATTAAGGACGAGGCAGAGCAGGTTAGAGCTGCAGGCGGACTTTTCATAATGGGTACCGAGCGCCATGAGTCAAGACGAATCGACAACCAGCTCAGAGGTCGTGCCGGTCGTCAGGGAGACCCGGGCAAGAGCCGCTTCTATCTCTCAACTGAGGACGATTTGATGAGGCTGTTCGGCGGCGACAGAATGAAGAATATAATGGAGAGACTAAACGCTCCAGAGGATGTTCCGCTTGAGAATAAGATGCTATCCAATATCATCGAAAGCTCACAGCAGAAAGTTGAGAGCCGCAACTTTGCAATCAGAAAGAATGTACTCCAGTACGATGATGTAATGAACCGCCAGAGAGAGATAATCTACGCTCAGCGTGATCAGGTACTAAACGGTGAGGATATCAAGGATCAGATTATCAAGATGATAGATCAAACCATAGAGAGCACTGTAAAATCCTTCTGTCCGGACGATGTTTCCCATGATACATGGAATATCGAGAGCCTGAGGGATTACTACCTCGGCTGGCTCATCAACGATGATGAGATGAAGTACAGCGCAGAGGATTTGGAGAGCCTTGAGCAGATTGACCTCATAAACGAGATAAAGGAAAAAGCCAAAGAGATATACAAAGAAAACGAAACCCTGCTTCCCGAGGAGACAATGAGGGAGATGGAGCGCGTTTATCTGCTGAAAAACGTAGATACCTACTGGATGGAGCACATAGATGCGATGGAGCAGCTCAAGCAGGGCATAAGGCTGAGAGCTTACGGTCAGCACGACCCGGTAGTAGAGTACAGGCTTGAGGGCTTTGATATGTTCGACCAGATGATAGCTACAATCCGTGAAAATACAGTTAAGATGGTGCTTGTAGCCCCGAGAAGGATACTTGCCATTCAGAAAAAGCAGGCGGAGATGCAGCGTGCGGCGCAGCTTGCTAAACAGTCCCAGGAGCAGACCCAAGCTCAGCAGACTGAACAGAATGAGCAGCCGCAGAAGGTCAATGTAACCTTTAAGCGTGAGCAGGTGGCAAAACCGACTGCAACCAGCGGAGACGGCACAGACGCAGCGAACAGGACGGTAAGAAAGACTGCGAAAGAAAAGGTCGGCAGAAATGATCCCTGTCCCTGCGGTAGCGGCAAGAAGTACAAAAAATGTTGCGGAAGAGACGAGTGAGCTTAATACAGTTATAATAGGTAGAACAAAAATATAACCAAGTCGCCGATGTCCCCCGCCTGAGTAGGCGGCGGGTTCCATTCAGCCTTTCGGTGAGGTTTAATCCCCACCGAAACCCTGAGGAGCAAAGCTCCCCGGCGGCGGTTGCAATCGTCGCTGGCGTGATCAAACGAGCTTGTCACGCGGGCGAAGATTTAAAACGCTCGGTCTGGATGGGTGTACATTTCGGGTGTGATGGGCGGGAATTTTAATTTTTAAAATTCAGCGAAATCTACATAATAAGGATCTCGACAAAGAAATCTCTGAATATTTTAAATGAAAATTTTCGCCTCCGGAAAATCAATGCACAAAACGAAAATTTCTCCTCGGTGATAATTGTTAAAAAAACACCATGAATTTCGTTGTTTTGACGAAGTTGAAGGCTGATTTTACAAAAATCATACAAAGTTTTTGTTGACAATCCCGAAACAACTCGCTATAATATAATTGCAGGTGGAAAAATAAGCCTGCAAGGTAATTCCGAAATGTGATTACAAGTCCAGAGTAGGCACGAATGAAAAAGGAGGAATAATTTATGACACCGATTCTTGAACTGCATGACATCGATGTAACTAAATTCCTCGCCGTGCTTGACACTTGCGAGGGCAATGTATATTTGGTTACTAGAGAGGGAGACCACTTGAACCTGAAAAGTAAGCTTTGTCAGTTGGTAGGTTTGACTCAGCTTATTGAGGGTGGTAAAATTGCGGAGGCATATATTGTCTGTGAAAACCCGGATGATGAGAGAAAGCTCTTCCGTTTCAATCTGCTCGGCGATACCGGCGATGCAGTAATTGAGAAGAACGAGAAGGGCGAATAATTAGCGCTTTCTAAATATTTTTGTTTTACCATTATTATAAAAATTTTACGCCACAGGGAGTCTGTCTATGTGCAGATTCCCTGTGGCGTTTTGCGTTGAAATTGATAGTTGACTTTGTTCTGCCTCATCCTACGATTTGTCAAACCTGAGTCGGCAGTGTGTTGTCTAGGTGAAAAATATGTGATATAATTTCTTTAAATAAAATAACGGAGGTATGGCTATGCCGCTGAAAATAATAAGAGGCGATATAACTAAGCTAAGCTGCGACGCAATAGTAAACGCAGCTAACCCGACACTTCTCGGAGGCGGTGGTGTTGACGGCGCAATTCATGCGGCGGCAGGCTCAGGCTTGCTTGAGGAATGTAAAACTCTTGGCGGCTGCAAGACGGGTCAGGCTAAGCTAACGGGCGGATATAAGCTGCCATGTAAATATGTAATTCATACCGTAGGACCTATCTGGAGAGGTGGAGAGTGCGGAGAAAAGGAACTGCTTGAGTTGTGTTACCGTGAAAGCCTGTCGCTTGCGCTTGAGCACGGCTGTAAGTCGGTAGCCTTTCCGCTGATATCCTCGGGGGTTTACGGATACCCAAAGGCGGAGGCTTTTGAGGTTGCGGTAAGTACGATTAACGGCTTTTTGAAGAATAACAGCAAAGAGGATATTTTGGTTTACCTTGTGGTTTTCGATGAGGAAGCATTTAGGATAAGCCGTAAATATGTGAACTATCTAGAGAACGACTGACAGGAGGCATAAAAATGCAAGGCGTTGAAGTAACAGTAAGGAAAGCTTATGCCAGATACAACACCAAGATATAGCTCTACGCTTCGTAGATATGCTGAACTCTACGTTTTGTGTGTATTGATATGACCATTCATCATCTATAATGTTGGTGAAAGGAGGAAAATCAGTGGAACAAATAAAAATCGGCAAATTTATAGCCGAAGAAAGAAAGGCTAAGGGGCTCACTCAAAGGCAGCTTGCCGATGCGCTCTCCATCAGTGATAAAACTGTGTCTAAATGGGAGTGTGGAAAAGGGCTTCCGGAGGTTTCCCTTATGTTACCTCTGTGTGAAACATTGAATATTACTGTCAATGACTTGCTTTCGGGAGAAAGAGTCTGTGAAGTTGATTATCAAAAGAAAGCGGAGGAGAATATGATGGATTTAATGAAAGAAAATCAGGAAAACAAAAAGCGAATGGCGTTATCCGTCATTTGTGGCGTGATTACAATAATTGCAGTCTGCTCCCTTATCGTCATAGCCTCATATATTGAATTGCCGGTGCTTACACGAATTGCAGTGATTTTACTTGCTGTTGCGACGGCAGCAGCGGGTATAGGGGCGGCGGCAATGCTTGAGGTTAAGGCGGGCTATTACGAGTGTCCGCACTGTAAAGCTCTGTTTGTCCCTACTATGGGTGAATATGTTAAAGGTTATCACACCCTTACAAAACGTAAATTGACCTGTCCGGCATGTGGAAAAAGAGGAATGTGTAAGCATCGTATCGTAAGATAAATATGGCGTCAGTTTAATATCTAACGCATGAAAAGCTTTATTTAGAAATTTTGTATTATTACACTATAAAAGCCTTCCCTGTCAAACAAATCTTGACAGGGGAGGCTGTGCGTTTGCTCCCAAAGCTCAAAACGAGCGAGAGCTGAAAGGATTACTGTGTTATAAAAGGCACTGCATTTTTAACGTGAAAGAAGTTCCTGGAGGCACAAAATGTGAAAATGGTATAAATTAGTACGGGAGCAGTGCAGAATCTCGTAGGAGTTAAAGAACCCTTACTCTCAATACGCCGTCGAGCTTTGCTATCTCGTCGCCGAGAGAGCAGTCAGCGCCGCTTGCGTCAACTACGGTATAGGCGTAGTCCTTGCGGGATTTGTTCTCCATATTTTCTACGTTTGCGCCCTTGTCAGAGAGTACCTGAAGCGAACGCTGGAGCACGGAGGGGACGTTTTTGTGAAGAATACAGAAGCGAATCTCGCCCGAGCGTGGCATATTTACATTCGGGAAGTTTACGCTGTTGGTAATATTGCCGTTTACAAGGTAATCCTTAACCTCGTCAGCCGCCATGGCGGCGCAGTTTTCCTCACTCTCGGGAGTTGAAGCGCCGAGGTGCGGCATAGCGATAACTCCGGCAGCGCCGAGGAGATCGTCGGTTGCGAAGTCCGTTACATAGCAGGCGATTTTGCCGTCCTCAATACCTGCGAGCACATCTGCGGAATTTACAAGGTCTGCTCTTGAGAAGTTCAGGACTCTGACGCCGTCCTTCATCTTGGAGATATTCTCGGCACAGATTACATTTTTGGTGTCGGGGGTGAGGGGAACGTGAATGGTGATGTAATCGCTCTCGGAGAAGATCTCATCCAATGTCAGGCAGTGCTTCGTTGACGGGGAAAGCTTTAAAGCGCCGTCAACCGAGAGGAAGGGGTCGTAGCCGCAAACCTTCATGCCGAGAGCCGCTGCGGCGTTTGCCGCCAAAGCGCCTATTGCTCCAAGACCGATTACGCCTAGAGTCTTGCCCTTGATTTCGGGGCCTGCATAGGCGCTTTTGCCCTTTTCTACCATCTTGCCCACCTGGTCGCCGTTGCCCTTGAGTGTTTTTGTCCACTCAATGCCATCTACTATCTTTCTTGAGCTCAATAGCAAGCCTGCAATCACAAGCTCCTTAACGGCGTTAGCATTAGCTCCGGGTGTGTTGAATACAACTATTCCGTTCTCGCTGCAGCGGTCGATGGGAATATTGTTTACACCTGCGCCTGCTCTTGCGATGGCAAGCAGACTTTCGGGCAGCTCCATCTCGTGCATTGACGCACTGCGCACGAGCACCGCGTCCGGGTTTTCTACCTCGTTGCCGTAGGTGAAGCCCTCTCCTAGTCTTTCAAGACCTACGGGAGAGATTTTGTTAAGTGTTTTAATATTGTACATTTCAGTTATACTCCTTAAATCAATTTGCTAAAGCCGCAGTACTCAGCCGTTTGACTTTTCAAACTCAGCCATGAACTTGACCAGAGCTTCTACGCCCTCTATCGGCATAGCATTGTAGATGGAAGCTCTCATGCCGCCGACTGTGCGGTGTCCCTTGATATTTGCAAAGCCTTTTTTAGTTGCCTCGGCTACGAACTGAGCGTCCATGTCGCTGTTGCCTGTTACAAAGGGTACGTTCATCAGCGAGCGATCCTCGGGAACTACAGTGCCTTTGAAAAGCTTGGAAGTGTCGAGGAAGTCATACAAGATCTTAGCCTTCTTCTCGTTTCTCTCCTTCATTGCATCAAGACCGCCGATATCGTTTTTAATCCACTCCATTACGAGCTTTGCAATATATATTGTGTAACACGGAGGTGTGTTGAACATTGAACCGTTGTCTGCGTGGGTTTGATAGTTGAACATTGTAGGTGTTATGTCCATAGCGTTGCCGATGAGGTCGTCACGGATTATAACTACTGTAAGACCTGCCGGAGCCATGTTTTTCTGAGCTCCTGCATAAAGCAAGCCGAACTTGGAAACATCAATCGGCTGTGAGAGGATACAGGAGGAAATATCGGCTACAAGCGGAACATCTCCCGTGTCGGGCAGCTCGTGGTAAACTGTGCCGTAGATTGTGTTGTTCATGCAGATGTGGAAGTAGTCTGCATCTTTAGTGAAGGTCGAGGGGTCGAGCTTGGGAATATATGAAAAAGTCTTATCCTCGGAGGAAGCCACTACGTTTGTGTTTCCGTAACGTGAGGCTTCTTTGTAGGCCTTCTTAGCCCACTGACCTGTTATTACATAGTCTGCCTTGCCTGATTTTGTCATAAGATTCATGGGAACCATAGCAAACTGTGAGGAAGCTCCGCCCTGGAGGAAGAGCACCTTGTAGTTGTCCGGAATATTCATAAGCTCCCTGATAAGAGCCTCGGCGCCCTCTATAATTGTGCCGAAAACCTTTGAGCGGTGAGACATTTCCATAACTGATTGGCCGCTGCCCTCGTAGTCGAGCATCTGAGCGGCGGCTTTTTCAAGCACCGGTACCGGCAGCATCGAAGGACCTGCCGAGAAGTTGTAAACTCTGTTCATTTCATTTCTATCCTTTCTACACTGTATAACCAAGTCGCCGATGTCCCCCGCCTCTGTAGGCGGCGGGGGACATTCAGTCTTTCGGTGGGGGTTATAATCCCCCACCGAAACTCTGAGGAGCAAAGCTCCCCCGGCGACGGTTGCAATCGTCGCAGGCGTGATCAAACGAGCTTGTCACGCAGGCGAAGATTTAAAAAGCAGAATAAATACATATCCTGCCAAAATGCTAACACATTAATTATAAGCTTTGCCGAGGTTGAAGTCAACACAAAATCCGGCTTTATACGCCGTATTTTGCACCATAATGTAAAATTCGCAGGCTATTGCTGATACAGTAGGGAAAATAAAAAGCGCAGTCTCGCACTGTATTCATTTATACAGTATATTCCAAGACTGCGCTTTTGGCGACAAATGCCGGTGTCGAAGGCACCTTTTTGTCCTACGTGCGTCTGCACTGCGCTTATGTAAATCTGTGCCAATCTAAGCTCTCTGTCCTTCCGTTACTTTTTTCCCGTTGTCAGTCTCTAACCTTTTTCTATAAAGTAATCCTTTTAACTTTTGCTCGTTATAAAATTGTGCGAAACTCGGGGCACAAACTATTTTAATTTAAAAGCCGTAGGCTTTCCACAACCGCACGCAGGGCGATATCACATTCGCCTTGGCGAATATTTCACCTGCGGCTTGCCGCAGATTTCACCGCACCGCTAGGTGCGATATCATTGGCGAAGCCATATGGCGCAGCCGCTTATGCGTAGTCCATCAAATCCACATTGTCCTGAGATACTATGAACTCAACGTCGTTAAAATTGCGGCTGAGCATGGAGCAAAGCGGGGCGCAAACTATAAATTCCGTGCGATAATGTCCCAAATCAAGTACGGATACGCCCATGCGCTCGGCGTCAATAATCTGGTGGTGCTTGATTTCGCCGGTGACAAAGCAGTCGATTTTGTCTGCTATTTTATACAGCATATCGCCGCCTGCTCCGCTGCACATTCCTACCCTCTTTATGTTTTTGCCGCAGTCGAGGTATCTCAGCCCTTTGGCGTTCAGGTTTTCCTTTGCCTGCTTGGCAAAGCTCTTTACCGACATCTCGTGTTTCAGGATTCCGATGGCAATCGCTTCTCCCTCAATCATCTCGATTGCCGCTAAATCGAGCAGCTTTGCAAGCTGGGCGTTGGTGCCTACGGGAGATATGTCGAGGTTGGTGTGGGCGCAGATAGCGGTAATTCCGTAACGTGCAAGCTCATAAGGAATAGAGCCCGAGCGCACAGAGCGGATAGGCTCGAATATTATCGGGTGGTGGCTGATTATCAGCTCACAGCCGAGACGGTGAGCTTCCTCTACTACTGCGTTGGTAATATCAAGGCATACAAGCGCCTTTTTTACCTCCGCTTCCATGTCGCCGCACAGCAGTCCGCAGTTGTCGCCTTGCATGGCGCTGCGAAACGGCGCTATCTTATCTATGTAGCTGTAGATTTCCTTGACCTTCATAATTGTCCTCCTGTTGTGTATTTTTCTATTTCCGTAATCAAGCAGGAGAGCTTTTTAGCTGCGCTTAAATCACCGCCGAGGGTAAGCCCCTCCTGCTTTTTTTTGAGTGAATTTATTACCTTGTCAAGATACTGCTTATCAAGCGGACGTTGCAGCGGCTTTAGTGCGCCGACCCTTGATTCGAGCTCGGTCGGATTTTTTACACTGCCCGAATAAACCGCCAGCATTACCGTGTACAGCCTGCGGTCACTTTCCACGGCCTGTTCAAGCTTGATTTCAAATCCGTTTTGATACAGGTAGGAGCGGAGAGTTTCGGAGCGGGTCATAGGCTGTAAAATGAGGTGCTTTTCTTCAATTTTAAGCCATGGAGCTTTTTCGATTATAGAGCATATAAGCTCTCCTCCCATTCCGGCGATTACTATATCGTCACATTCGTCCGGGCTGACCTGCTCAAGCCCGTTTGAAAGTCTCGCCTTAACAATATCCCCGACGTCACAGCGGTTTATGGTCTCCACTCCGCTTTCAAGCGGCTTTTTGTTTATATCGCAGGCAAGGGCTGATGAAATTTTTCCCGCTTGAGCCAGGGCGCAGGGCAGATATGCGTGGTCGGTGCCGATATCAGCCAGCTTGCAGCCTGCTCGAACCATTTCGGCGCACAGGTTGAGCCTGGGGTCGAGCGGTAAGTTTTGCTTGCTCAAATGTATCACTCCAAATAAAAATAGGCCCTGCCTCTTCACAATTGAGGAGGCAAGACCGACTTGAAACTCTTACGCCTGCTTTGAAAGGTGGCTGTTGAGCTTTTCTACCATTTCGTCTGCATTTACTCCGTGAACCATGCATGCCTCCTCAAGAGTCTCGCCTCTGGAAGCGGGACAGCCGAGGCAGTGCATACCCATCTCCAAAAAGTACGGAGCGGTAGTTTCGTCTAAATCGAGTATATCGCCGATAACGGTGTTTTTTGTAATCTCTGCCATAATTTTTCCTCCATAGCTTTTTACTGTGTTTGATGTTATTATAACCTAAGGCGAAAAAAAAATCAATTTTTATTTCCTACGTACTCCTGCACTGGCGGCAAAGCCGCAGTGAAATTGCCCTATCGGGCAGTGAAATTTGCGCCTGCGGCACAAGTGAAATATTTGATAAATTAAATGTGAAATTGCGCTTTTAGCGCAGTATAGGAAATAGCAAGCGATTTGAATTTAAAATAGTCTGAGTGAGTTTTAACTTTTACTCTCGGCATAGCCTTGTATTGAATTCTATAATTTCAATATAAGGCTCGTTATAAAATTTTGCGAGACTCGGGGCGCTAACCCTAAGTCTCGCACAATTTACTTTAAATCCAAGCCGCTTGCGGCTTCCATAACCGTGCCTTTGGCACGATATCACATTCGCCTTGGCGAATATTTCACCTGCGGCTCGCCGCAGATTTTACAGCGGCGTAAGCCGCTATATCACCGGCGAAGCCCCGGCGCAGAAGGCGTAAAAAACAACATCCCCCGACATCGGGGGATGTGAATGCAAAACTATATCAAACAATTAATCTTCTTCTTTGATCTTAGCAAAGCACTCGCTGCAATATACCGGGCGATCTTCCCTGGGCTGGAAGGGAACCTTTGCCTCGGCGCCGCAGGCTGCACAGGTAGCAGTGAACATCTCACGGCCTGCTCTGCTCGAGTTTTTGCGGGCATCTCTACAGGGTTTACATCTCTGCGGCTCGTTTGCAAAGCCTTTCTCAGCGTAAAATTCCTGCTCGCCTGCTGTGAATACGAATTCGTTGCCGCACTCCTTGCAGACTAGGGTCTTGTCTTCGAACATTTTTGTTTTACCTCTCTTTGGTGTATTTGTTTATCCCTCGTGTGGAGTTGCACCACCGCCCGATTAAGGGCGCTCTTTCGTAGCGGGGACATATATCAGTCAATGCGCCTGAGCTTTTTTCTTATTCTTACAAGCGCATTGTCAACTGCCTTTACCGTTGTGTTAAGCGAACGTGCCGTTTGAACATAAGAACTGCCGCTGAGATATCGGGACAAAACCTTTTGCTCAAAGGAGGAAAGAGATTTGTTGATTTTTTCCTGTAATGCCGCAAAGCACTCCTCGTCAATCAACAACTGCTCCGGATTTTGAAGTGAGGTTTGCAAATCGAGCTGTTCCTGATCTATAGATACTAAAGCGTTTTTGGGTATGTTTTTTTTTCGCTTTTCACTTTTATATACTGTCAGCAGCTTATTTTGCACGCAGCGGTTGAGATAGGTTTTGAAGCTTGCGCCGTTGCCCTCACGGTAGGAGTTTACGGCGTGCAAGAAGGCTATGTAGCCCTCCTGAATCAGATCCTCCTTATCCTCAAGGCTGACGCTTGTGGAAAACTGTGATGCCTTACCGTAGATTATCGGCGCATACCGCCTGGACAGTATCTCAAAGGAATGTTCATCTCCACTGCGGATTTTTTCAATCAGTTTCTCGTCGCTCAGCTCATCAAAACTGCCGAGTTCCCTATTATCCATATATAAACCTCGCAGAGAAATCATTAACACTAATTTTACTTCAACTATCAGAAAAAGTCAACGCTTATTTTTGAAATATATACCGTACACTGGCAAAAAATGTTGATAAAATCTATTAAAAATCTTCAATGAACGACGTTCTTTTTATTTGACGGAAGTCAAAAAGCTAAAAAAATAAAAAATAAAATTGAGCTTTAGGTTAATATCTATATATGGATGAAGAAAACTTTGTCTAAATTGCATAGGGGAAAGCTCGGAGATTTATGGTAAAATTATACATATAGGTAAGGTCTGAATATAATGCGATGTATGAGTGTAAGGAGGGGGATTATGGTTGTTCAGTGTATGAGCTTAGGGCTTTATGGTATTGACGCTTACGAGGTTGCCGTAGAGGCGGATATTTCCGAGGGAATGCCGGTTTTTGATATAGTGGGGCTGCCCGACGCGGCAGTCAAGGAATCCAGGGAGAGGGTGCGCTCCTCTATAAAAAATATGGGCTTTGAATTTCCTCTTGGCAGGATAACAGTTAATTTAGCCCCTGCCGATACGAGGAAGGAAGGTCCTATATATGATTTGCCGATACTTGTTGCCATAATGCAGGCGACGGGGCAGATAAGGGCGGTGAGCTCGAGTTTTGCCTTTATCGGCGAACTGTCACTCGGGGGAAGACTCAGACCCGTAAGGGGAGTTCTGCCCATGGTAATTAAAGCAAGACAAAACGGCTACAAGCGAGTTTATGTTCCGAAGGAAAACGGGGCGGAGGGCGCTGTAGTCAGCGGAATAGAGGTGCGCCCGGTTGCCGATGTGCTCGAGCTGTACGGGGATTTGTCTGGGAAAAGGGAGATTACCCCTGCAGAGCCCGTTCTTGATAGCGAGCAGCCGCTGCCGGAATATCCTGACTTTTCGCAGGTCAAAGGTCAGTATGAGGCTAAAAGAGCAATGGAGGTGGCTGCTGCCGGAGGCCACAATATATTGCTCATTGGACCTCCGGGCTCGGGTAAGAGTATGCTTGCCAAGCGGCTGCCCTCTATTTTGCCCGATATGAGTTTCGATGAGATGATAGAGACAACCAAGATACACTCTATTGCGGGAATCTTGCCTCCCGGCTCGCCGCTGGTGAGGTCGCGCCCATTTCGCTCGCCGCACCACACGGTGTCTGCTGCGGGATTGTCGGGAGGGGGAACAGTGCCCAAGCCCGGTGAGATTTCGCTGGCGCACAACGGTGTTTTATTTTTGGACGAGCTGCCCGAGTTTAACCGCAGTTCTCTCGAGGTACTCAGACAGCCGATAGAGGACGGTGTCGTTACTATATCGAGGGTGAGCGGCTCGCTGTGTTATCCTTGCTCGGTGATGCTGGTTGCGGCGATGAATCCCTGCCCCTGCGGCTACTTCGGACATCCGAGCCGAAGCTGTACCTGCTCAAAAAATGCCGTTCACCGCTACCTGTCCAGGGTGTCGGGCCCACTGCTCGATAGGCTAGATTTACACGTCGAGGTGCCTGCGGTGAATTATGACGAGCTGAGCTCAAGCTCGGTGGGGGAGAGCTCCGCCCAGATAAAGCTCAGGGTAAACAGGGCAAGACAGGTGCAAAGAGAAAGATACAGGGGTAGAGCGATAAGGTGCAACGCAAGGCTTACTCCGGCGGCGCAAAAGGAGTTTTGCATACTGGATGATAAGGCGTCGATCCTGTTGAAAAGAGCTTTTGAGACAATGGGATTTTCCGCCAGAGCGTATGACAGGGTGCTCAAGGTGTCGAGGACGATAGCCGACCTTGATAACAGCGAGGTTATAAAACAAAACCATATAGCCGAGGCGATTCAGTACAGGAATCTTGACAGAAAATATTGGAGCGGAGGCTTAAACGGCTGAGGGTGATCTATAACCAAGTCGCCGATGTCCTCCGCCTGAGTAGGCGGCGGGTTCCATTCAGTCTTTCAGTGGGGCTTATAATCCCCCACCGAAACCCTGAGGAGCAAAGCTCCCTTGCGACGGTTGCAATCGTCGACGGCGTGATCAAACGAGCTTGTCACGCAGGCGAAGATTTAAATATAGGTAGAGGAAGATATCGTGTATGAAATATACTACGAGTATTTTCTCGAGCGAATTCAAGTTGAATATATTTGAATGAATTAATTCGGGTTTTGTGACCAAAATAGTAAAAACACATTTAGGAGCTTTGATTTGTGTTGACAACAGCCGAGCTTTGTATTATCATTCTAAGATAGAAAGTTTTATTTAAAAGGATAGCTTTTAATATCGGCGTGTTCAGCATACTGATAGGTTGATAACTTAAAATATTGATGAGAAAACCGGCGTCGATATACAGATTTTGATATATTTTTAGAATTTTACTTAAATGTTGATATAAAACTTATTGGGAGTGTACCGATATTGGAAAAGTATGTTATAAACGGCGGCAAGGAGTTGCACGGTGAGGTTCAAATCGGCGGCGCAAAAAACGCAGCAGTAGCGATTATACCCGCAGTTGTACTTGCTGATTCTCCCTGCAGAATTGAAAATGTTCCCGACATCAGCGATGTGGCGCTGATAGCGAATATTCTTCAAGGACTGGGGGCGACGGTCAGAAACGTCAACAGGACTACGTTGGAAATAGATCCCACAACAATTTTTACTCATGTTGCTAACTACGAGCAGGTCAAGGGCATGAGAGCTTCATACTATTTACTTGGTTCTTTGCTCGGAAAATACGGCAAGGCTGAGGTAGCCATGCCCGGAGGGTGTAATTTCGGAGTGAGGCCGGTTGATCTTCACATCAAGGCGTTTGAGGCGCTCGGAGCAAAGCACACACTGAAAAACGGAGTCATCAGCGTTAGTGCAGATAAGCTTGTCGGTGCTGAGATTTATCTCGACGTGGTTTCAGTCGGGGCTACGATGAACGCCATGCTGGCAGCAGTAAAGGCCGAGGGCTATACCGAGATAGAAAATGCCGCAAAAGAACCGCATGTTGTCGATTTGGCAAATTTCCTCAACTCCATGGGGGCAAATATAAAGGGCGCAGGCACCGATACAATAAAAATCAGGGGCGTTCAGTCGCTCCACGGCACCACCTACTCGATTATACCAGACCAGATTGAAGCAGGCACATATATGGTAGCGGCAGCTGCCACGGGAGGAGACGTTGTTGTAAGCAATGTTATTCCCAAGCACCTCGAGGTTATTACCGCAAAGCTGCGTGAAATGGGGGTTACGGTAGAGGAGTATGACGAGGCTGTCAGAGTAATAAGCCACGGCAGACTCAAAAAGTGCTCGATTAAGACCATGCCTCACCCGGGTTTTCCGACCGATATGCAGCCCCAGTTTGCGGCGCTGCTGACTATAGCGGATGGACTGAGCATAGTAAATGAAAACGTGTGGGAAAGCCGTTTTCAGTATGTATCCGAGCTGGCAAGGCTGGGCGCAAATATAAACGTACAGGGCAAGACGGCGCTTATCGAAGGGGTTGACCACCTTGACGCTGCACCGGTAAAGGCTACGGACCTGAGAGCCGGAGCTGCCATGGTAATTGCCGGGCTCTGCGCCAGGGGGGTTACAGAGATCGAGAATATAGGCTATGTAGAGAGAGGCTATGAAAACATAGTCGAGAAGCTCAGAAAGCTTGGCGCAGATATAACAAAGAAAAGGGTTACGACCACCACCGAGGTCGTTATAGCCTGAGGCGAAGGCGGCATTTGCCGCCAGTGATATCTCAGCTTGCGCTGAGGTGAAATCACGCCAAGGCGTGGTGAAAAAGTAATGGAAAGACATAGAGCTTAAATTGGCATAGATTTATACGGGAGAAGTGCAGTAAAACGTAGGATGAAAGCGGCATTTGCCGCCGCCAAGGCGAATGTGATATCGCACTGCGTGCGGTTGTGGAAGCCGCAAGCGGCTTGGATTTAAAATAGCTTGTGCGAGACTTGGGTTTTATTGCATGAAATCCGCACAGGGTTAAAACGAGTGAAGGGTAAAAAGGCACTTGTGCGATGGTAAAGCTCAGATAGACAAATAGTTAAAAGGATTATTGCACCGTAAAAGGTAGCGAGGTTTTAACGTGCAAAAAACTCCAAAAGGATACAGGCTCGAGATTGGCACAAAATTATACTAGAGCAGTGCAGGAGTACGTAGGACGTAAAAGGATTACTCTATAGAAAAAGGTTAGAGACTGACAACGGGAAAAAGTAACAGAAGGATAGTAAGTTTAGATTGGCACAAATGTAAACTAGAGCAGTGCAGACGAACGTAGAACGAAAAAGGGTGAGAAAATGGCGAGAATCTGTCCGCTGTTCAGCGGCAGCAAGGGCAACAGCTACTACATATCGAGCGGCGGCAACGGCATACTTATTGATGCAGGCCGTAGTGCAAAGCAGATTGAACAGGCGCTCGGAGCAAACAGCATAGACATAAGCTCCATCAGAGCGATATTCGTCACCCACGAGCACTCCGACCATATACAGGGGTTGAGGGTGTTTTCATCTCGCCATAAAATCAGGGTTTACGCTTCGGCTCAGACGTTATCGGCGCTTGAGAGGCTTGGAGCCGTAAATGAGAAGGTTGACAGCCTTGAGATTGGTTTTAGAGGAGTAGCCATTGACAATATGCTGATAAAGCCGTTCCCTACCTCGCACGACTGTGCTGGCAGCGTAGGCTATACCGTGACGACCTCGGACGGAGTTAAAATTTCTCTCGCCACAGATACGGGAGTGATAACAGACGAGATTTATCAGTCTGTTGCCGGAAGCGACGCTATTATTATAGAATCGAACCACGACGTTGGTATGCTGATGAACGGAGGATATCCCTATCAACTTAAACGAAGGATATTGTCAGAGCAGGGCCATTTGTCAAACGATGCCTGCTCTGAGCTTCTTCCCCAGCTTGTCGAAAGCGGGACAACGAGGTTTATCCTCGCTCATTTGAGCAGGGAAAACAATATGCCGTTAATTGCGGAAAACTCGGCCGTATACGAGCTTGCCTGCAATCAAATGAAGAGAAACAAGGATTTTACGTTGATGGTAGCGCCGCCCGAAACTACGGGTGAGACGGTAGTGTTGTAATATGCTTAATATTAAAATTGCGTGTGTTGGAAAGCTGAAAGAAAAATATTTAAAGGACGCCTGCGCCGAGTATCAAAAGCGACTCGGCGCTTATTGCCGTTTAGAGATATTCGAGCTGCCCGAGGAGAGAATAGCTCAAAATCCGTCAAGCACGGAGGTTGAGAGGGTGATAAAAGCCGAGGGAGAGAGAATAGTTCAAAAGTTGCACAGAGCTGATGTGGTGGTTTCAATGTGTATTGAGGGCAAGGAGATGTCGTCTGAAGAGCTGTCCGATTATATTCAAAATCAGACCGTGCAGGGAGTAAGCTCCATAGTCTTTGTAATCGGGGGCTCGTACGGGTTGTCCGATGAGGTTAAATCCATGTCCGGGTTAAAGCTTTCAATGTCGAAAATGACGTTTCCGCACCAGCTTGCCAGAGTTATGCTGCTTGAACAGGTGTACAGAGCATTTCAGATTGCAAGCGGTGGAAAATATCATAAGTGAGGTATGTTAAATGAGCATAAAGGTAATTGTACTGGATATAGACGGGACTTTGGTCAATTCAAAAAAGGAAATAACGGAAGCAACCTTGCACAGATTGATACAGCTTCAGCAGCAGGGAATGTTTATCGCTCTCGCCAGCGGCAGACCCTCCGAGGGAATGTTGCCATATGCCGAAAAGCTGGAACTTGACAAGTACGACGGATATATAATTGCACACAACGGTGCTCAGATTATACAGGTAAAAACAAAAAAAGTGGTGTACAGCCGCAGCTTTCCGACGGAGTATCTGAGGGAAATCTGCGACTGCATAAAGCCGTACAGGGTGAACATCAGCACCAACAAGGGAGATACCTTCATAGCCGCAGGAAATAAAAACCGATTCACAACTGTAGAGGCAGATGTGATGAAGCTGCCGCTGAAGTTTGTCGAGGATTTTCCATCGTATGTGACCTTTGAGACGAGTAAGTGCATTTTGGCGGGAGAACCTGAGGATATATTGAAGCTCGAGAGAATTATCTCGGAGCAGTTTAAGGGCAGGTTTGACGTGTATCGCTCTGAGCCACAATTCCTTGAGCTGGTACCCTGCGGGGTTGATAAGGGCAGCTCGACCGAGCGGCTGCTCAAAATTCTCGGCTGTACTCGTCAGGAGTGTATGACAATAGGCGACAGCTACAACGATGTAACAATGATAGAATATGCAGGAATAGGGGTTGCAATGGGCAACGCACCGGATGATATCAAGCAGCAGGCGGATTTCGTCACATTGACTAATGATGAGGATGGGGCAGTTTTCGCAATAGATAAATTTGTAAAGTGAGATTCTATTAATCCTCATTATTGCTAATATCTATATCGCAGTAGTAGTGCGAGAGTATCTCCTCCCAGCCGGCGCCCTGACTTGCCATGCCGTCAGCGCCGATTACACTCATTCCCACTGGGATTCCTTCGCCCGCTACATTAAAAATTATACCGCCGTCATCACTGCCAACTGTAAAGCAAGGGCTTTTGAGAGAGAAGGCGTTCATTATCTCAATGCCGTCGGTGGGATTTCCGCACACCTCGGCTTCGAGCACAGTTCCATTTGGAGCGGTGCTTTTTATTTTTATTGCGTTTTTGATATCCTCTGGGGCTTCGTCTGCACCAAAGCTTTCTTTTAGTATTTTTTCAACTTCGGATGAGGTAAAGGATTTTTCATAGCTTATGTTTGAGTACATATCCCAGGGGCTTGAAACGCTTTGGTGACAGGGCAGAGGAGAGGAGAGAATATCGGAGGGGTTCATGGTGGCGCCGGCACAGGAGTTGAAGATCAAAAGCTCGACCGGTTTTCCGTTGTACTCGATTTTTGTATTAAGGGCGAAATCGGCGTAATCCTCACAGCGTGAATAAAATTTATCGCCGCGCTCCTCTTTTGCTTCATCAGCGGCCAAAAATGGGTCGCTGTCGGCAATTTGCGCTTTGCTGCTTCCTGCTTTACTCATCAGAGTAGAATATACAGCCGCAGCCAGCGCCTTGGAGCTTTCCTTGTTGTAGTCGGAAGGCATTATTGCCGCCAAAGTTCCGGCTACAGCCTCCTTAGCTGTAATTTCACGGCTGTTTTCGCCTTCTTTTATGACAAATACTTTCTCATCGGAGTTAGATGCCTCGGAAGCGTTTGTTGTTTTATCGGCTTTGCTGTCGGTATGGGTTTTACTTTCGATTTGTGAAATATTGTCGTCGGTTGCAGAGCTGAAAACTGGGATATAGGCGGCGAGGCTTATAATTGCCGGAGTGGCGGCCATGATTAAAAATAAAGCAATAAACGCAATTATCAGTTTTTTCATCGTCATCCCTGCCTGAGTGTTTTCTTCGGTATGCTTTTGTTGACATCGAGGAGATTTTGAATTAGAATATATATACATATATTGGTTTATAGAAGATTATCTCTCGAAGCGAATTGCTTCATAATAGAGTATATTTTCTGAAATTTGAATTATTACCGCACAGGTGAATTTTAAAGGAGTGCTTTTTGTGAAACTTAAATTGATGTGGCTGCCGTTTATACCTCTGCTTGTTGCAGGAGTCTTGCTCAGGGTTTATCAGGCTTTGTTCGACCCTAAGGGTGCTGATGTCGGACTTGTGCACGGAGGTGCAATTACTCTCGGCTTTGCCGCAATTGTGATAGCCGTCTTTGTGATTACAGGAATAATATCCTACACGGACAAGAAGACCTCGGCGCTGTATGAGATCAAGCGCAACCCTCCCGCTGGGATTTTTGTCATAGTGGCAGGAGCGCTGATGTTTGCAGATTCGGCGATTTCCTTCACATCAGGATCGGATATTTTAAGTATAATTGATGCGATAGTGACTGTTGTTGGTGCGGTGGCTCTGATACTTATGGGTATTTCCTCAGTTGGCAGAAGCAACAAAACCAAATCTGCAGCGGGGCTTATGCTTGTGCCCGCTTTGTGGGGGATTGTAAGGACGTTTTTGACCTTTGTCTCGGATACTACTGTGGCGTCGGAGTCAAGAGATATGATGGATATTGTGTTTATGATATTCGGCGCCTTCTTCCTTTTTAACTGCGGAATGGTTTATATAAATGTCAAGGGCAAAAACGCTGTTAAGGGCTGTTTTGTTTACGGTATGCCCTTGATTTTGGTCAGCTTTGCCTATACGATTTCTCACACTATATATCAGATCAAGACCGACACTTTTGACTTCGTGGCGGACATAAGAACTTTTGAGTTTTTTGCCATTGCGCTTTTTGCTCTGTTTTTCCTCATTGAGCTTACAGCAAACGCCACCCAGCGTTCAAAGGAGGAATATGAGCAGGCGGGCGTAGAGATTGAGTCGAAGTCCGAGCCGGAGAGAGAGGAAATTCAGTATGACGAGAGCTTCTTAGGCGAGCTTTCGCTTGAGGAAGATCCTCTGATGATACAGGCAGAGAAGACGATGGACAGTGTAAAGGACGACGCTGACAAAATTAATGAGATAAAAGAACTCAGGGAGAACTTAGAGGAAGAGGAGAAGATTGACGATGGCGAGCTCACCTTCGTCGGTGACTCCAACTCAGATATGTCGGTTGAAGCAGAAAGCGACTTTGACAAAGACCTTGGCGATATCGGCAGTGAGCCTGAGCAGGAAGATACGACCGTGCAGGAAGATACCGAAGCTCAGGATTCGGACGTCGAAGAAAAGGTTGAGTTGGATAAAAAGGAAGATAAAAGCGAAGGAGAAAAAACATCGGCGGATTCCATACTTGACAATTACGATATTTCCTCTATAAATCTTGAGGAGATAGATCGCCTGGTTAAGGAACTGTCAGAGGAAGAAAATAAATAAATCTTTTTCTTGACAAGCGAAAAAAAGAGTGTTAGCATATAGCTAATGAATAGCCGCCAAGCGGCGATAAAACAGCGACGACAGGGACGGGAGTTTTCAAGCAACCCGAGCAGAGAGTGCGTTCATCGGCTGAAAGACGCACCGGAAGCGTAAACTTCACACCACCCTTGAGCGGTGCGCCGAAATAAGGCGCAACGGGCAGCTCCGTTATCGGCTATGAGGGCAGGGAAACCTGCTGAATTTGGGTGGAACCACGGAGTACAGCTTCGTCCCTTTTGGGACGGAGCTTTTTTGTTTTTGTCGCAGCAAGGCAAGATAGAAAGGATGAGTAAAAATGGTAAACGTCAAGCTGTCAAACGGTAATATCAAGGAGGTCGAAAACGGCACAACCGTATATGAGCTTGTGAAGTCGCTCGGCGGCGGGCTTTATAAAACCGCCTGCGTATGCAGAATTGACGGCGAAGTCAAGGACTTGAGATATGAGCTGCAAAACGATTGCGAGCTGGAGGTGCTGACCTTTGAGCATCCCGACGGAAAAAAGGTGTTTTGGCACACAGCCTCCCATATTCTGGCTCAGGCAGTAAAAAGACTATATCCAAGCGCAAAATGCGCCATAGGTCCTGCTATAGACTATGGATTTTATTATGATTTTGATGTTGAGAAGCCTTTCACCTCTGAGGATTTGGAAAAAATCGAAAAAGAGATGAAAGCGATAGTAAAAAGCGGCGAGACACTCGAGAGATTTGAGCTGCCGGTTGATGAGGCCAATAAGCTGCTAAAGGAGAGAGATGAGCCATATAAGCTCGCCCTTGCCGCAGAACACTCCGACAAGGGCGAGAGCATAAGCTTTTATAAGCAGGATGAGTTTGTTGATCTTTGCGCAGGTCCTCACCTGATGAATGTTTCAGCCGTAAAGGCTATCAAGCTTTTAAACTGCACCGGCGCATATTGGAGAGGAGACGCAAACAACGCCCAGCTTTGCAGAGTTTACGGCACTGCCTACCCGAAGGCTTCGCAGCTTGAGGAGTATCTCAAGCAGAGACAGGATGCTATTTCGAGGGATCATAACAAGCTCGGACGTGAGCTTGAGCTGTTTACGACCTCTGATTTAATCGGCCAAGGATTGCCGATTTTGCTGCCAAAGGGAGCCAGAGTGATTCAGCTTTTGCAGCGTTTTGTAGAGGATGAGGAGCAGAAAAGAGGTTGGTTGCTCACAAAGACTCCATTTATGGCAAAGAGCGACCTCTATAAAGTTTCCGGACACTGGGATCATTACAAGGATGGTATGTTCGTGCTCGGAGACGAGGAGAAGGACAAGGAGGTATTTGCGCTTCGTCCTATGACCTGCCCGTTCCAGTATCAAGCTTATTTGAACCGAGGCCGTTCCTACCGTGATTTACCGTTGAGATACAACGAGACTTCAACGCTTTTCAGAAACGAGGCAAGCGGAGAGATGCACGGACTTATCCGTGTGCGCCAGTTTACCATATCAGAGGGACATCTGATGTGCACCCCCGAACAGCTTGAGGACGAGTTCAAGGGGTGCCTGGAGCTTGCAATCTTTATGCTAAAAACTCTCGGGCTTTACGAGGATGTGTCCTACCGCTTCTCACAGTGGGATCCTAATGATAGGGATAAATACATTGGAACTCCCGAGCAGTGGGATGAGGCTCAGAGTAAGATGAAGAGAATCCTCGACCATCTCGAAATTCCCTACGCTATCGGAATCGGCGAGGCTGCGTTCTACGGTCCTAAGCTGGACATTCAAATAAAGAACGTTTACGGCAAGGAGGACACCTTAATTACAATCCAGATAGACCAGATGCTGGCAGAGAAGTTTGGCATGGAGTATGTGGACAAGGACGGAGTGAAGAAGAACCCGTATATTATTCACAGAACCTCAATCGGCTGTTATGAGAGAACTCTTGCATTGCTGATTGAGAAGTATGCCGGTGCGTTCCCGCTTTGGCTTGCGCCGATTCAGGTTAAGCTTTTGCCTATTGCCGACAGGCATGTTGATGAGATATTGAAGGTTAAGTCGGCTTTAGAGGCTAAAGGTATTCGCTGTGAGCTTGACGACAGAAGCGAAAAGATCGGCTATAAAATCAGAGAAGCTCAGCTCGAGAAGGTGCCGTATATGATACTCATGGGTGACAAGGACATTGAAAACGGAACAATCTCCGTTCGCTCGAGAAAGGACGGAGACATCGGAGCTATGAGCCTTGAAGACTTTATCGGCAAGGCTATGGAGGAAATCGAGACAAAGGCGAGATAATGCCTTGAAAGGATAAGATGATGAAAAAAACTTGCAAATAAATTACTCTATAAATCCACTCATTTAAAAATGAGCTGGCTGACTGTTTTGATATTTTCCTTCGCTGCAGGAGTTTATGTAGGGCTTATAAACCAGGTGCCATTTTGCGTGACACGAGCTTTACCGATATAGCTGTTTCTTATGAGCGGTGGGTGTTGTTTGCCATGCTCATAATTGTCAATCAAAAAAACTTTTGGCAGGCTGGACTGAAAACTCTGATGTTTTTCGTTATATCGCAGACGGCGATATTTTTGGTCGAGTGGCCATTTGACGGAGTCTTTCATTTTCCGTATTGGTACAGGTGAATGAGCGTGGCGTTGTTGACGCTGCCGTTTGGCGCTCAGAAGATTTCTGGATATAGACCTGTACGTGGTTTTGACGGAAGGCGCAAGCACAGTATTTTCGTTGTTTTTTAACACTTAGCAGATTTAAATCTTCGCCCGCGTGACAAGCTCGTTTGATTACGCCTACAGAGGCGGGGACGTCGGCGACTTGTTTATATTCATAATTATCCGTCCGGTGTATCCGGGCGGATTTTGTCTTTTTTAGCAGAAAAAAGACAAAACTATTAGTTAAATTTCACAAATACAAAGTGTTAAGATTGGTTAAATGAGTGAAATTGTGTTTTATAGATAAAAATTCATTGCTAACTATGTGTAAATGTGCTACAATAGCCTTACGATTACATTGGTAATTGTAAAAAATGCCATAACATGACCAAAGGGATATCCTCTGGCATTGAAAGGAGCTGCAATAATTGAAGCAGTATGACGCTAAAAAAATCTTTAATATCGCAATAGCCGGTCATTCCGGCTCAGGTAAAACCTCGGTTGCCGAGGCTATGCTGTATGTAGCAAAGGCGAGCGACAGGCTCGGAAAAATAAGCGACGGAAACACGGTACTGGATTATGACCAGGAGGAAATCAGGAGACAGACCTCCATAGTTACCGCTGTCGCTCCCTTAGAGTGGAAAAATTATAAGATAAATCTGATAGATACCCCGGGACTGTTTGATTTTGAGGGCGGAGTCAGAGAGGGAATGAGAGCCGCAGACACCGCAATGATAGTTGTATCCGGCAAAAATGGAGTAAACGTAGGCACTGAAAAGGCTGTCAAGGCGGCTGACAAGGCGGGACTTTCTAAGGTGTTCTTTGTAAACGGACTTTGTGACGAGAGCGCAAGATTCTACCGTGTTTTCGAGACGTTGAAAGCTGAGTTCGGACCCTCTGTTTGTCCGGTAGTCGTTCCATACATAGTGGACGGTCAGGCTAACTGCTACATAAATCTTCTTGAGTATAAGGCTTATCTCTATGAAGACGGTAAGATGACCCAGACGACAATGCCCGATATGGGAGACAGGCTCGAAGGGCTTCGCACCGCTATAAGCGAAGCAGTAGCCGAGACAAGCGACGAGATGTTTGAAAAATACTTCAGCGGCGAGGAATTCACCCCTGAGGAAATAATAGTCGGGGTCAGTCAGGGGGTGAAGAGCGGAGCTATTATTCCCGTGTTCTGCGGAGACGCTCAAAACACCTTTGGCATTGACCAGCTTTTAAACGGACTTACCTGGCTTGCTCCGACAGCCGCCGACAAGGGCGAGGAGATAGCTACCGACCAAAATGGAGAGCCTGTGGAGCTTGCTGTAAATGAAAACGGAGCAACGGCGGCTTTGGTATTTAAGACGGTGGCTGACCCGTTTGTTGGAAAGCTTTCTTATTTCAAGGTTATAAGCGGCAAGCTTTCCCCCGATACTCCGGTAGTAAATATGCGTACCGGCGAACAGGAGCGAATTAACAAAGTTATGATAATCTGCGGCAAAAAGCAGGAGGAAGTTCCTTACATTGGCGCAGGAGACATAGGCGCTGTGGCTAAGCTGCAAAACACCAAAACGGGAGACACCCTCTGTTCACCAGCCCGCAGGGTAACCCTGGAGGGTATAGAATATCCCGAGCCGTGCTACTCTATGGCTATATATCCCAAGACAAAGGGAGAGGAGGACAAGGTAGCTCAGGCTGTAATGAAGATTATGGAGGAAGACCCCACCTACCGCTTTGAAAACAACACAGAGACAAAGCAGATGATAGTTTCAGGCTTGGGAGAGCAGCACTTAGATGTGCTGGTGTCGAAAATCAAGTCCAAGTACGGAGTTGAGGTAAGGCTTGAAGTGCCGAAGATTGCCTATAGAGAGACAATCCGCAAGAAGGTCACTGCTCAGGGCAGGCACAAAAAGCAGTCCGGCGGTCACGGTCAGTTCGGCGATGTTTGGATTGAGTTTGAGCCGAGCGACTGCGAGGATTTGGAGTTTGCCGAGAGAGTGGTCGGTGGCGCAGTGCCGAAGGGATATTTCCCGGCTGTAGAAAAGGGGCTGCGGGAGTGCATCAAAAAGGGTGTGCTTGCGGGCTATCCTGTAGTCGGCTTGAAGGCTACTCTTTATGACGGCTCTTACCACCCGGTAGATTCCTCCGAAATGTCATTTAAGATGGCTGCTGCCATAGCATATAAAAACGGGCTTCCGAACGCATCACCAACCCTGCTTGAGCCTTACGGTGAACTCAAAGCTGTTGTTCCCGATAGTAATATGGGTGACGTCATGGGTGAAATAAATAAGCGTAGAGGAAGAATTCTCGGCATGACGCCCGCAGAAGACGGAATGCAGCAGATAGACGCTGAGGTTCCCATGGCGGAGATGCACGACTTCGCCACCTATATCCGTCAGGCTACCCAGGGCAGAGGCTCGTTTACCTTTGAATTTGTCCGCTATGAGGACGCTCCGGCAAACGTAGCTCAAAAGGTAATTGAGAGCGCAAAGGTCGAGAAAGAATAAATTAGCTCTATACACTATTAGTTTTTTGTTTTCATTCTCCTTCAAACAAAGACAGCACAGGGTCTATACTCTGTGCTGTCTTTTTCTTCCTCCGGCGCCGAAGGCGCTTTCTTCCTACGTTCGCCTGCACTGGCGGCAAATGCCGCTTTCTTCCTACGTTCGTCTGCACTGGCGGCAAATGCCGCTTTCTTCCTACGTTCGCCTGCACTGCTCTAGTGTGAATTTGTGCAAATCTGAAGTAACTGTCATTTTATGACTTTTTTCCATTGATAATCAATTTCATTTTATGAGAGGAGCAGGTCTTTTAACTGTTATCTGTTATATCAAATATCAAATTCTATAATCTCACCGTTTTGCGGATGATAGCCGTCCTGAGATGCTCGATATTTATATAGATAATTTACGTTTTGCCGTAAAGGCGGTACGCAGTCATAGACTATCTTAATTAGAGCAGGGGTCAATTCTTTCGCTTTTTTGTGGTCAAAAGCTGAACGACAATACCGATTACGGCGGTCAGAACTCCGACTGCAAGCACCGGCCATGAAAGCCCGAGAAAGGTTGAGCCGGGGTCAACGGCGGCGGGAAAGAGTGTGAACAACGCCTGTGAAAAGCCAAAGCCTCCGCTTATCGCCGTGGTTATGATGATGAACGGGCGCAGGAAGATAATGGCGGCTACGCCTACTGCTAAGGCGGCTACTGCGGAGAGTGCGAGCGTGAGAGCTTCGTTGTCAATACTGCCGAACAACACATAAAAGAATGAAAAGGCTGAGGAGGTGCAGAGAATAAAAATACCGACCTTGTAGATAAAGAATGCCAAAGCGCCGATTATAACGGCAAGCGCGATTCCAGCTATCAGCCCGGCATTGGCTGACTGCCATATCGAGTCTCCGAGAATGAAACCGCCCAAAAAGCCGATTCCCACTCCTAGAAGCACTGCCCAGAGCTTTTTGAGCTTATAGCCGAACAATACGTTAAGCGCTGAAAAAATAAGCGAGACAACGACAAAGGACTGAAATCCGTTTTCTATCTGTGGCTGATAGGCGGACAGGTATTCGGTTATGTAGTTAGTTATGTAGTTAATCATAGTGTCATTCCTCCTGAATTTGAAAACCGAGCGTTTAAATCTTCGCCCGCGTGACAAGCTCATTTGATCACGCCTGCGACGATTGCAACCGTCGCAGGGGAGCTTTGCTCCTCAGGGTTTCGGCGGGGGATTAAACCTCACCGAAAGACTGAATAGAACCCGCCGCCTACAGAGGCGGGGACATCAGCAACCTGGTTATAAACGCAGGGTTTAGAGCGAATTGGGATGTTTGTAATTATTATTCTATCAATAAGCCGGCTTTTGTCAAGTCGGTGTTTTTCATAAAAAAGCCGCATCGACTTGTGTGGGTCGATGCGGTCGGGTAATGCGTATTAAGATATTTACTTTTGTTCACTGAAGCCATCTACGAAATCGGCTATTACGCTTTGTTCCTCACCTCTATATATGCCGAGGGTAAAGCTGCCGCTGTCGTGACCAAAGCTGAAATCAGCCTGCGTGGGAGCGGTTCTGCTTGAGTCTATTTTCCATATTATGTTTGGATTGTAAGTGTTTTTGAGGTCTGTCAGAATACCGTAGTTCCCGTAATTTGTCGAATTAAAGAAGAGAAACAGTTCTCCTCCGTTTTCCTGTTGGTCAAGCACTGTGTAATTTATGTCAACGGCTGTATCAAGCTTTGGGGTGAAAATAAGCCCCTCGTATTCCTCGTGCCTGATTTGACTTACAGGTTCGGTTTCGGAAAAGTCAAGGCTGAGTTTTGTCTCGTCCCAGTAAATGTCAACTCCGTTTGCGGAAAATGCTCCGTAGTTTGAGTATGAGGAGGTGTTCTCTCCAGTTTCGCCATCAAAGCTTGATACCAGCTTCGATTTAAGGCTGTACGGGTCGCAGGAGTTGTTGCTTCGGTAGAGGGCGTCGTTTCGATAATTTTTATATGTAAGCTCACAACTTTTTATATTGGAGCTTTCGGGAATGAAGGCGGAAGCATCTATTGAGAGAAAATCAGCCTCGGAGTCGATGTAGGAGCAGGTGACGGATATGGAGTAGGCTCCGCTTGCAAAAATATCCTCCATTGTTTTATCATCGGCGCTGAGGTAGCCCTCGCAGTCGTTGATTTTCATTGAGTCGGACAGAGAGTCGGAGAAGATTGAGGCGGTGACTTCGGTGGGAGTTTCGCCGGACAGTAAGTCAGAGGCTCTTTGCTCAATTGCTTTTTTGACCTTGTCAGTATTGTAGTTATCAAGGCATTGCTCGGATTTTGTATTTATCAGTATGTAAAAATCTTTGTCATGGGCGGTGACGGCCGCTCGGACATACTCGCTGGCCTTTCGGTTGCCCAAGGAACCGGTGTAGGTTATGCACGTCAGGCTGTTCACCGTTCCTCCGCCGTAGTTTGATTTGAGATATTCTTCGGCTAAGGTCTTTGAGGCATCCTCATTTTCCTTGGCTATTTGTTGCTGCTCACTGCTCATACAGGAGGTAAGTAAAAACAAGCTCAGACAAAGAGAGAGGGTCAAGGTGATGGCCGTCAGTCTTTTTTTCATAAAAATCTATCCTCCGCAGAAAATGGAAAACATAATGAAGGTTTAATTTGACTGTTTAAGCTTAGTACAGATATAAAAATTATACACTGAACAGGCGTAAAAATCAATTCTTTTTTGGCGGAGCTTTCAAAAATAAGGATAAGGATAATAATTATAGTAAAGCTTGGCGATATTTGTTGAAACACCTTTGTGAATGTGGTACAATAACGACATCACAGCAAACGGAGGAACAGCGATGGTTTCACAAAAGGTCAAGGTAAAATTTAACCACGGTTTTCAAATACAGACGGCGGAGGCCTTTGCAAGCGCAATGGGTAAATTTAAAAGCGATATTTATATTCTCACAAACGGCAACAAGGTAAACGCAAAGAGCCTGATGAATATTGTCGCTGCCAATATAAGGTGCGGGGCTGAGCTTGAGATAGTCTGTTCTGGAGAGGATGAGACTGAGGCTCTGAGTATGGCACTGGAGCTTATTGAGACTGACGAGGAAAAGATAAATACTAAATAAAAATTAAATGCCCTGATGTTTTATAAACAGAAGATAAAAAACAATCCCCGTGCGACCGGATGGAATCGCACGGGGATTTTGTGAGTTATAGGCATGTATTATCCTTTCAACGATAAAAGTTTCAAAAAGCGTTTATCCCGAAATTGGCACAAGCTTGCATGAGAGCTCAGTCACACATAGGAAAAGAGCGATGTTTGTCATCGCTCACTCAAACAGCATTGCCTTTAAATCCTCAAGATGGTAAGGGGTCTGCTGGTAAACATAGTAGTTGAGCCAGTTTGTAAACAAAAGATTTGCATTGCTGCGCCAAGTCATCATCGGCGTGCCGTTGGGATCGTTGTTGGGAAAGTAGTTAAAGGGAATGGTGGGGTGGATTCCCTTGTTCAGATCTCTAAAGTATTCGTTCGCCAGGGTGTTTCGGTCGTACTCGGCGTGTCCCATAACAAAAAACTGCCTGCCGTTTTTGTTGCAAACTATCGACACACCCGCACAGCGAGAGGTGGCTAAAATCTCAAGCTCAGGGTGGAGCTCGATGTCCTCCCTGTAAACCCCTGTGTAGCGTGAGTGCGGCATTGAAAAGTAATCGTCAAAGCCTCTCATCAGCGGGTGCTTGGGGTTGAGTACCCTGTGGGTGTAAATTCCGCTGATCTTGCCGCCGAGTTCGTGTTTGTTAATGCCGAAATGGTGGTACAGCGCCGCCTGTGCTCCCCAGCAGATGTGAAAGGTGGAATAGACATTATGGCGGCTCCAGTCCATGATTTCGCACAGCTCTTCCCAGTAGTCAACATCCTCAAATGGCATCATCTCCACGGGAGCGCCTGTGATTATCATTCCGTCATACCATTGCTGCTTGACCTGATCGAAGGTTTTGTAAAAGGTTTCGAGATGGCTTGCGGCTGTGTTCTTTGATTTGTGGGTAACGGTTTTGAGCAGCTCTACGTCTACCTGAAGCGGGCTGTTGCCCAGCAGCCGCAGAAGCTGGTTTTCAGTGTCTATCTTTGTGGGCATCAGATTTAAAATCAATATTTTTAATGCTCTGATATCCTGACTTATAGCCCTTTCCTCGGGCATTACAAATACATTCTCCGACTCCAAAAGGGAGAAAGCCGGGAGGTCTCTCGGTATTTTTATTGGCATTTACATCCCTTCCTTTCATAGCATAGCAGTGAAATTACCCTATCGGGCAGTGAAATTCGCGCTAAAGCGCAAGCGAGGCTTCGCAGTGAAATATCAGCTGCGCTGATGTGATATCGCAACTGCGCCCGGCGGCGAGCCGCAGTGAAATTGCGATTTAGCGCAGTAAAGGAAGCGGCAAATGCCGCTTTCACCCTATGTTTTACTGCACTGCTCTAGTTTACATCTCTACCGTTCTATACTTACTATCCTTTTTTAACTTTAGCTCGTTTTTAGCCTGCGCATCAATACGCCTTGCCCCAGTAAACCATGTGCTTGGCGGGTTTCCCACAGCAGACGCAGTGGTCGCTAAGATTCTCCTGTTCAAAGGGAATACAGCGAGAGCCGACTCCGGTAAGCTCCTTTACCTTGTCCTCGCACTCCTCGTCGCCGCACCACATAGCCTTTACAAAGCCGTCTCCCTTTTCCTCGAGTGCGGTTTTTATTTCGTCTATGCTCAGGCAGGTGTAGGTTTTGTTTTCCCTGTTTTCAAGCGCCTTCTGATAAAGTCCGTCGTGAACCTCTGCAAGCTTACGCTCAAGCTCCTCACTGAGATTGTCAAGGCTTACAACCGTCTTTTCATTATTGTGCCTTGTGACAAGCACGCACTGATTATTTTCTATATCTCTGGGACCTATCTCAATTCTAACGGGCACGCCCTTCATCTCGTATTCCGCAAACTTCCAGCCGGGGCTGTTTTCGCTTAAATCAACCTTAACTCTGAATGAAGGAGCAAGCTTAGCCATAAGCTCCTGAGCCTTTTCGGCAACGCCGGGCTTATGCTGAGCTATTGGAATGATAACAGCCTGAATCGGGGCTACTGCGGGGGGCAGCACAAGACCGGAGTCGTCTCCGTGAGTCATGATGATAGCTCCGATAAGTCTGGTGGTAACTCCCCATGAGGTCTGGTAGGGGTGTACAAGCTTGTTTTCCTTATTTGTGTAGGTAATGTCAAACGCCTTGGCAAAGCCGTCGCCAAAGTAGTGGGAGGTTCCCGCCTGAAGCGCCTTTCCGTCGTGCATCAAAGCCTCTATTGCGTATGTTATCTCGGCGCCTGCGAACTTGTCGCTGTCGGTTTTTCTGCCTTTGACAACAGGCATGGCGAGAGTTTCCTCGCAGAATTTTGCATAAATATTGAGCATGCGCTCTGTTTCCTCTATTGCCTCCTCGGCAGTTGCGTGTATGGTGTGACCCTCCTGCCAGAGAAATTCACGGCTGCGCAGGAACGGACGGGTGGTTTTTTCCCAGCGCACTACGTTTACCCATTGATTATAAAGCTTTGGCAGGTCTCTCCAGCTGTGGATGATATTTGCATAGTGTTCGCAAAACAGAGTTTCGCTTGTCGGGCGGACGCACAGCCTTTCCTCAAGCTTTTCATTTCCGCCGTAAGTTACCCATGCTACCTCCGGAGCAAAGCCCTCAACATGGTCTTTCTCCCTTTGCAGCAGGCTCTCGGGGATGAACAGTGGCATACACACGTTTTCGTGTCCGGTTTCCTTAAACATTCTGTCCAGTATTTTCTGAATGTTTTCCCAAATTGCATAGCCGTAGGGTCTGATTACCATGCAGCCCTTTACGCTGGTGTATTCGATAAGCTCCGCCTTCTTGACGATATCAGTATACCACTTGGCGAAGTCCTCGTCCATGGATGTTATTTCCTTGACGAGCTTTTTGTCGTTGCCTTTAGCCATTTTCAACACTCCCCTTATTTATCCGCAGTTGCGCTTAGTTTTACTTAGTTGCAAAAAGACATAGTACATTAATTATAACTAAACCCCCGTCAATTTTCAACCCTTTTAAGTCCTACGTAAGTTTGCACTGCGCTCGTGTAAATTTGTGCCAATCTA
>CAMMVF010000002.1 GCA_946500295.1 uncultured Clostridia bacterium
TTCACTTGGCATAGGTTAGTATTTTCGCAATACTTCTTTATGCTCCTCTGCCATTAGCGCCGCACGCTTTTTTGCCAAAACAAAAGCCGCACGAGAGATCCCGTGCGGCTTTTGTAGAAAGGAGATATTCTATGAAATTCACTTAGGAGAAATCGAAATGAATAATCAGTACATATTGCCGTAATCGCCGTATATACCGTCATTAATAAAACCGTTTGAAGTCGATGATGACTCGGGCTTATACTCCTCGAGTTCGAGCTTGATATCCGTAGTGCGTCCGTCACGGCTTACTTTTATCGTGACCTCATCTCCAACCTCATGCTCGGCGAGCGCATCATCAAATTCATCGGCAGTATTTACCTCAGTTCCGTTGACCGATACTATCCTGTCGCCAACCTTGAAGCCAGCCACCGAGGCCTTGCTTCCGGTATCAATTCCCTGGATATAAAGCCCCGTCTCGCTGACGCCGTAAATCATAGCTGTCTGAGTATTAGTTATATCCAAAAGCTGAAGCCCTGTGTCAACTATACCTGTGACATAGCCGTATTCCTGAAGATCACCCAAAACATTCTTAACACTGTTTACAGGGATTGCAAAGCCAAGGCCCTCGACTTCTTCTCCTGTAGATTTAGCTACAACAATACCTATGAGGTTGCCCTTGCCGTCAAACAAACCGCCTCCGGAGTTGCCGGGGTTGATCTCTGCGTTTGTCTGTAAAAGCTCCATTGAAACGCCGTCTATAGAGATGTCACGATTCAAGGCGCTGATGATGCCCTCAGTAACTGTTCCGCCGAGCTGTCCGAGAGGGTTGCCGATAGCAACTGCCTTCTCACCGACCTGAAGCTGATCGCTGTCGCCCAAGGTAGCGGGGGTAAGTCCCGTAGCGTCAATCTTGAGCAAAGCAATATCGAGCTGAGGAGCAGCAGTGCCGACGACTGTTGCCTCATAGCCCGTACCATCCTTGGTCGTTACAGTAATAGTATTGGCATCCTCGATAACGTGGTTATTGGTGATAATATATCCGTTCTCGCTGACGATAACACCGCTGCCTGCTCCCGAGGTAATGTAGTTACCGGTAAAGGTTCCTGTTTGAACTGTCTCGGTTGTAATCTCTACTACAGAGTTCTGAGTTTTCTTGACAATATCTTCGGTTGACATAGAACCGGAAGAACCTGTGTCAGCGGATACAGTCTGAACAACCTCGTTGACCTGCATACCGGAACCGGAGCCGGAGCCTCCTATGTTGACTTTGTTGGCCAACATTCCGCCGCCGAAGCCCAAAACTCCGGAAGCGAGGATACATACAACCATCACAGCTGCCAAAGCCCCTCTGCCCTTTTTCTTTTCCTTCTTTTTCTTGCCACCGTTTTGCTGCTGAGCTGAGGTCGGAGTGTAGTAGCTTTGAGGAGTGGTGTAATAGGAAGATTGCTGAGACGAGCCGGGATTCGAGTCATTGTTGTTTATATATCTGGTACTTGAGTAGCCGGCATCATACGAGCCTGCGGGCTGGTCAGTTGATGTGTAGCGGCGGCGATAGTTGCCGTCCTCGTCAAAAAAGCCTGATCCGGAGGAATTTGAGCCTTGAGCCTGAGAACCCTGAGAACTGTAAATATTATCGCTATAACCGGTTGTACCGGAGGAGGATTGAGCCGTGTTGCTTGTGGCATAAGGATTCTGAGCGGAAGATGAGTAGGATGTTGTGTTATCAGTCCTGCCATAATTTGATGTATCCGCATTATTTACCGATCCGACATCAGTTTTGTTATCTGTATTGGCCGTATTTTCCGGATTGTTAAAATAGTCGTTACCGTAATTCTTATCCATGGTATGCACCTTCTCTTATTGTGTAAAATACAGCAGCTTTTCTTCTGCTTTGGTTAAATAATACAAGCTCAAAATTACACAAGTTTTAAGCTAAAATTAAATATCGCTAAACATAATTAGAACAAATTATTAAGCTGTTTACAAAGCCCATCTTACCTCAGTTTATGAGGATATTTTAAGAAATCTGACCACTGTTTAAGGGAAGATAAAATCCAAATCACAGCATGATTTACGCCCTTGCTACCCCTGCTTTTCTTGCTGCCTCAGCCACCGCTGCGGCAACTGCCTTTCCTATTCTCTTATCAAAGGCCTCGGGGAGGATGTAGTCTGCGCTGAGAGATTCATCGTCAACCAAAGAAGCTATCGCCTTTGAGGCGGCTGCCTTCATCTCCTCGTTTATCTCGCTTGCACGGCAATCAAGAGCTCCACGGAAGATTCCCGGAAAAGCGAGAACGTTGTTAATCTGATTCGGAAAATCCGAGCGACCCGTACCGACTACAGCAGCGCCCGCTGCCTTAGCCTTATCGGGCATGATTTCCGGAGTCGGATTTGCCATGGCGAAAACAATGGGCTTATCTGCCATTGAGCGAACCATATCCTCAGTCACAATATTCGGTGCGGACACGCCGAGGAACATATCCGCTTCTTTCATAGCGTCCGCTAAACTTCCCCTGATTTTATCCTTATTAGTTAAAGTCGCCATATATGCCTGCTCGGGATTCAGCTCCTCCATTCCCTCGCAGATAATTCCGAAGCGATCCACCATAATAAGATTATTTACACCCATATTCAGCATATGCTTGGCTATCGCAATTCCTGCCGAGCCTGCTCCGTTGATAACAACCTTTATATCCTCGATTTTCTTATCCACTACCTTGAGCGCATTGATTAATGCGGCGGCAACTACTACCGCAGTACCGTGCTGGTCGTCGTGAAAAACAGGTATGTCGCAGATTTCCTTGAGCTGTCTTTCTATTTCAAAGCAGCGGGGAGCGGAGATATCCTCGAGATTGATTCCGCCGAAGCTGCCGCTTATCAGGTAAATTGTCTTTACTATATCCTCAACATTCTTTGAGCGCACGCAAATCGGAAAGGCGTCAACATCCGCAAATTCCTTAAACAGGGCGCACTTGCCCTCCATTACGGGCATACCCGCCTCGGGACCGATATCTCCGAGCCCGAGCACCGCCGTACCGTCGGTAATGACGGCAACCAGATTATTTCTGCGTGTCAGCTCGAAGGATTTTTCGTAGTCCTTTTGAATCTCAAGACAGGGCTGAGCGACGCCCGGCGTATATGCCAAGGACAGATCCTTTGAGTTTTCTATGCTCACCCTGGATTTGACCTCAATTTTTCCGTTCCATTCGTAGTGCTTTTGAAGTGATTCTTCTCTTATATCCATTTTAAGCTCCCTTTCGCTTGACAAATTTTTCAATAAAAGTATATACCAAAATTCCGCACAGGGCAACTATAATTTGACTTTGGAGAAAAAGTATATTACAATAATCTTTACGAGCGCACTGAGCAGCCGCGGACAGATGCGAAAGCTGCTGCCCGAGGAAAGTCCGGGCTCCACAAGGCAGGAATAACGGCTAACGGCCGCCGGGGGCGACCCCAGGGAAAGTGCAACAGAAATAAACCGCCCGCAAGGGCAAGGGTGGAAAGGCGAGGTAAGAGCTCACCGGCGCTGCGGAGACGCAGCGGCCATGTAAACCCTATTCGGAGCAACACCGCGGAAAGACATAAGCGAGCCTTGCGCGTCTTTAGGAGGTGGCATTGAGCAGGTACGGCAACGACCTGCCAAGATAGATGGCTGCTCACGACAGAACCCGGCTTACAGGTGCGCTCGTGAAAAAGGCTGTATCGGAATTTTAATCGGATTCCGATACAGCCTTTTTGCTTATTCAGTACTTCTTGCTCGGTACTAGTTGCGCAGTACTATTTGTTCAGTACCTTTGCCTTTTATTTATTCAGCTTTATTTATGGCTATGAAATTTATTCTCAAGTCTTTATAGCTCACGATAGCTCAAGCGAAGGTTGTTAGTCCGGCAATCACCCTTTGAATCTCGATAGCGTCGGCTACGGTGATATTGCCGTCAGCATTAGTATCAGCTGCGGTAAGCTGCTCGCCCTCGAGGATAACGATATTCGCTATATGTCTTTGAACCTCGATAGCGTCCGCTACTGTGATGTTGCCGTCGCCGTTTACGTCGCCGAGGGTATGCTCTGCAGAGGAAACAACCTCAGCTTCACCATTAAGTGTAGTTACAGACATAAGCGAATCGAAGTTATCGTTATCTTTATAAATCTCAGATACACTTGCTGTAATCTTAGCTGTACCCGATTTCTTGGCTACCAAAGTAACTGTAGCGAGAAGCTCGCCGTTTTTAAATTCATATCCGCCCGCCGCATGAACGTTGCTTCCCCAAATCTGATTGGGAACACCGGGATTCGGGTTAGCCAAATTTATGCCGTTTGTGAACGTAGGCATGAACATCTTCACAAGATCTGATGCAGACGCTGACTGGAATTCGCTTGAAAGCTCAAGATTACTGCCGTAATCAATAGCAAACTGAACACCAACAAACCTCTCAGGAACTGTCATATATACAGAGTATTTAATGACGTCACCCTGATGAACCGTAATTGTCTGCGTGTCAGTAGGGGTGGCTTCGTTAGCAGCAGTTGCTGACATGCTACACATGGAGATAGTAAGAACAAGTGCCAGCACTATAGCAACAGCTTTGCTGTGTGACTTAAACATCACTTTGAAATCCTCCTCGTATTTTAAAAAATATAGCAAAAGCGTAATTGTATTATACATCAGCTTTTAAAAATTATTGTGATAACAACAATATACCACTTCTAAATTATACCATTACCACTTTTTTATTTCAAGATATTTTTAGTGCAATTTCTACATTAAACGGCTAAAAAATAATATTCCAATATTCTATAAAGGCATTTTATCCTCCTCAAGAGCGCCCTGCACAACTTTTCTCTCCCTCAGTCTTTTATTTATTGTATTGAGTACCAACTTTTTGTTTGCACTCCACATTGGGGCTATGAGCAGCTTTTTGTCTCCATCGCCTGTGATACGGTGAATCACCATATCCTTGGGGATAAGCTCTATGCAGTCGCAAATAAGCTCGGCATATTCATCCAAGCTCAACAAGGGAAACGGGTCTTTATCATACTCCGCCGCCAAATCAGTGCCCTTCAAAATATGCAACAGTTGCAGCTTCACACCGTGCACACCACTTTTTGCAACATATCTCAAGCTGTTCAGCATATCCTCTCGACTTTCACCGGGAAGTCCCAAGATTAAATGAACCACTATATTAACTCCGACAGCTTTTAAATTTCTGACCGCCTCATCATATACTTCCAGGCTATAACCTCGACGTATGTACTTAGCCGTGCTCTCCTTTATCGTTTGCAGCCCCAGCTCTACAAAAACAGGCTTGATTTTATTGAGCCTTTGAAGCAGCTCAATTTTTTCTCGTTCAAGGCAATCGGGTCTTGTTGCGATTGAAAGTGCGGCTATATCCTCCCTTTGAATTGCTGAGGTAAAGAGCTTTTCAAGGTAGGCGACATCGGCATAAGTATTTGTATAGGGCTGAAAGTAGGCGATAAACCTCTTCGCCTTGGTTTTACCGCCGATGAGGGACTTTGCCTGCTCTATCTGCTCGTTTATATCACCGGGCTTTGCGGCAAACTCACCCGAGCCGCCCTCACTGCAAAATATACACCCTCTCCTGCCAATTTTCCCATCACGGTTGGGGCAGGTCATGCCACCGGAAAGGCTGAGCTTGTATATCGGCTCGCCAAAGGTGTTTTTTAAATATTTGTTTAAAGAATAATAATGCATAAGTCCTCCGCATTTGACTTTTTAAAGTTCAAGTGGTAAAATTTAGCCGTTATTTTTTATTTCACAGCCGTATCAGTTTTTAAATCTTCGCCTGCGTGACAAGCTCGTTTGATCACGCCAGCGACGTTTAGGCCGTCGCCAAGGGAGCTTTGCTCCTCAGGGTTTCGCTGGGGGATTAAACCTCACCGAAAGACTGAATGGAACCCGCCGCTTACTCAGACGGGAGACATCGGCGACTTGGTTATATTTTTAATAAAAGAGGAATACAATGAAGAATATACCCTTCTCTCCCCCGGATATAACCGAGGAGGAAATAAATGAGGTCGTGCGTGTCCTGCGTTCAGGCTGGATAACCACGGGCCCCGAATGTAAAAAATTTGAAGAAAAACTCCGCGAATTTTCCAACGCCGACCATTCAGTCTGCTTCAACTCCTGCACTGCCGCCATGGAAATGGCGCTGAGGATGCTCGGAGTGGGCGAGGGCGACGAGGTAATCACAACAGCCTACACCTACACTTCTACGGCTTCGGTCATCGACCATGTTGGGGCAAAGATTGTGCTTGCCGACACTGCGCCCGACTCGTTCTCTATAGATACAAAAAGTCTTGACCGCCTTATCACTCCGAAAACCAAGGCAATAATACCGGTGTATATTGGCGGAGTTATCTGCGATATGAACGATATTCGCCGTATAGTCGAGAGCAAGAAGGGCATCTTCTCGCCAAACTCTCCGCTTCAGGAAGCTTTGGGCAGAATTGCGATTGTCGCTGACTCAGCCCATGGTCTCGGAGCTATGCAAAACGGCAGTCACGGAATTGAGCTGGCGGATTTCACAGCATTTTCATTTCACGCCGTAAAAAACCTGACCACCGCCGAGGGCGGAGCGCTTATGTGGAAAAACATAAACGGCGTTGACAACGAAGAGCTTGAGCGTTTGATAAGGGTTTATTCCCTGCACGGACAGACGAAGGACGCCTTTTCCAAAATACAGCTCGGAGCATGGGAATACGACATTATAACTCCCGGCTATAAATGCAATATGCCCGATGTTCTCGCCGCTATTGGTCTTAAACAGCTTGAACGCTATGATAAAATTTTAAACCGCCGCCACGAGATTATAAAAATGTACAACGACGCCTTCCTGCCGCTCGGACTTGAGCCGCTAATTCACGAGGGCAAAAATTTCCGCTCTAGCGGTCACTTATATCTGTTGAGAATCCCCGGCTATGACTGTCAAAGGAGAAATCAGCTCATAGTAAAACTCGCCGAAAGAGGAATAGCTACAAATGTACACTACAAGCCGCTGCCGATTCTCACGGCATACAAAAACCTCGGCTTTGATATCAAAGATTTTCCAAATGCTTACGCTCAATTTAAAAATGAAATAACCCTGCCTTTGCACACCTGTTTGAGCGATGAGGATGTATCAAGAATAATCGAGAGTGTAAAAGAGCTTGTATAATTTAACAAATCACTGCGGTCGCTCATCAGCTTGATGGGCGGCTTTTTCTTCGCAACAGTGATATTCCGCCTTATGGCTAAAAGGACGCCGACACTGAAATCACAGATACAAGCTAAAGAAGTGCAGGTGAACGCAGGACGAAAAAGTCCTCCCCCAAGCTCAGTCAGGGAAGGACAACTGTTAGCGTAACGCTTACTTATTCAGGAACGATTTAACCAAAACCTCAAGAAGGTCATCACGGTCTATCTTGCTGATAATGTTTCTGGCATTGTTGTAGGTGGTGATATAGGTCGGATCCTCAGAAAGGATGTAGCCCACTATCTGGTTGATCGGATTATAGCCTTTTTCCTTCAGCGCATCATATACTGTTGTGAGCGCCTTCTTGATCTCCTCGTCCTTTTCGCCGCCAAGCGAAAATATCATCGTCTTACTGAGCATTTTTCCACCTCCAAAAGTTTAAATCTTCGCCTGTGTGACAAGCTCGTTTGATCACGCCGGCGACGTTTAGGCCGTCGCTGGGGAGCTTTGCTCCCCAGGGTTTCCGTGGGGGATTAAACCTCACCGAAAGACCGAATGTCCGCGCCGCCGACAGCGGCGTGGAACATCGGCGACTTGGTTATATGCCGATAGACTGATTATAATATATTACTGTCAAATTTACAAGCCCATAATCAAAATTAAGCGGTCAGCTTAGTTTGAATATGGGGATTTTCTTATCTGAGCTTAACTCCCAAAGCGCCGAGCCTTTCAACTATTCCGTCAATTATGCTCTGAACCTCGGTTGATTCGAGAGTTCTCTCGTTTGAACCGAAGACAAAGCGGATTGTTATGCTGTGTATCTCATCGGAATCATAGGTATCGACTATCCTTGTGCTTTTCAGTATATCCCCTGCATTCTCCCAGCATTTGCTTAAATCCGCAAAGAACAGCTCCTGCGGAAGCTCCAAGCTCAAGTCATATTCCATTGGCGGGAATTTTGACGGCTCTTCATAGACTATGCCGAGGTTTTTGCTTTCAGCTAAAACGTCTATATCTATCTCTGCAAACACGACAGCCGCCTTCTTGTCGATTCTTTTTCCGACTGTCGGGTGGACTATTCCCATCATTCCGAGTGACTTTCCGTCAATCTCCATATCGTCACAGTTAATTGGGTGAATATAGCTGTGCTCAGGCTCAACGCTCTTGAATGAAAGCGACTGGTGTCTTAAATCATCTGCAAGCCCGCAGAGCATATCTCTAAGCTCAAAATAGAGAGTCTTCACGTCCCTTGTCTTGCTAAACAGGGTAACTGCCAGCTTTTTGCGCTCAACACAGAGGTTGTTTTCGTCCAAGCCTTCAACTACTCTGCCAATCTCGAAAATTCCGAAATCTGCCTTATAGGCGGTGTTCAGCTTAAGCTGACAAAGCTGGGTCGGAATAATGGAGTTTCTAATAGTCTCTATATTCGGGTTGGTGGCGTTTGCCAGGCGGATATTTTTCTCTACCGGGATTCCCAGCTCCTTGTACTCGTCGCTGTAAGCCCAAACATAAGAATGAAGCTCATGCAATCCCCAGCGTTTAACCATGATGTCCTTAATCTTGTCCTCAACGCTTTTTACTGCATAGGCTCTTACAGGATAAAGCGGCGAGCGCGTGGTGTGTATCTCGAAATTATCATAGCCGTAGATTCTGGTAATTTCCTCGATAATATCAGCCTTGAGAGTTACGTCCTTCGTAGCCCTCCACGAGGGTACCTTTACAGTGAAGTTGTCGCCGTTAAGCTCTACTCCGAAGCCGAGGCTTTTCAAGGTCTTAACTATTGTATCATTATCTATCTCAATACCTGTGTAACGATCCACGAACGCCTTGTCAAAGCTCAGCATTACCTCATCATACTTAAAAGCATATTCGTCCGTCAAAGCCGATACAATCTTAACTCCGCTGTCGTATTGCTTTAAAAGCATTACAAACCTTGCGACAGCTACGGTTGTCATCTCGGGGTCGAGACATTTTTCATATCTCATGGAAGCGTCCGTGCGGTGGGCAAGTCTTACCGAGGACTTGCGAACGCAAACGCTGTCAAAGGTCGCAGACTCGAGCGTCATGGTAGTGGTATCGTCAACAATCTCCGAATCCAAACCGCCCATAATTCCGGCAATCGCCACAGGAGTGTCGTCATTGCAAATCATCAGTGTGTTTTCGTCAATGTTCCTGTCCACTCCGTCGAGGGTACGGAACACAAAGGGCTTATCAAATCTCTTGATTCTGATTTTGCCGACCTTGCGCGAATCAAATGCGTGCATCGGCTGACCCATTTCGAGCATTAAATAGTTGGTTAAATCGGCGAGGAAGTTTATCTTTCTCATGCCGCAGTAATACAGACGGATTCTCATATTGACAGGACTTATGCTGCGTGAGATGTTTTCAAACTGCAAACAGCTGTAGCGCTGACAGAGCTTATCCTCTATTTTCATATCAATTTTAGGCAGATTATCGTAAGCGCTCAGATCCTCCACCTCGAGTGGTTTCAGCTCTCTGCCTGCCAAAGCGGCAAACTCACGGGCTATACCATAGTGACCCCAGAGGTCGGGGCGGTTTGTCAGGGATTTATTGTCAACCTCGAACACTATATCGTCTATCTCATATGCCTGCTTTATATCCGTGCCGTTTGCTATATCGTCGGTTATCTCCATAATTCCGCCGTTATCATCGCTTATGCCGATTTCCGCCTCGGAACAGCACATACCGTAGGACATATGACCTGCAAGCGGACGGGGGGAAATTTCAATCTCACCGATTTTTGCCCCTACCTTGGCAAAGGCGGTCTTCATTCCTACCCTTACGTTAGGAGCGCCGCAGACAACGTCCACAAGCTCGTCCTGACCTATATCGACCTTGAGCAGGTGGAGCTTTTTGGAGTCGGGGTGATTTTCTACCGACTTGATTTCAGCAACTACCACTCCGCTGAGGTCAGCTCCCTTGAAGAAAATCTCGTTCTCCACCTCAGCTGTTGAAAGGGAGAAGCGATGGATAAGCTCAAGCTTGTCAAGGCCTTGTAAATCTACAAAGTCCCCTATCCAGTTCATTGATAAAAGCATTATTTCTTCCTCCCTTATTCATCATCTGTAAATTGAGCAAGCGCTTTAAGCCTGCCGCTGTTGAGATCTCTGATATCCTTGATACCGTACTTCATCATAGCAAGTCTGGTAAGTCCGAGACCAAATGCAAAGCCGGTGTACTTCTCGGGGTCGATTCCTCCCTCTGAAAGGACGTTAGGATGAATCATTCCGCAGGGACAAAGCTCCAGCCAGCCGCTGTGCTTGCAGGAGGGGCAGCCCTCTCCGCCGCAGATAAGGCAGCTTATGTCAAGCTCGAAGCCCGGCTCGACGAAGGGGAAAAATCCCGGGCGAAGTCTTACCTTGATATCCTTTCTGAAAACCTCGGAAAGCATTGTCTTCATGAAGAATATCAGGTTTGAAATAGAAATATCCTTGTCAACCATAACTCCTTCCATCTGGAAGAAGGTGTTTTCATGGCAGGCGTCGGTAGCCTCGTTGCGGAAGCAGCGTCCCGGGAATATAGCCTTTATTGGCACTCCGTTTTCAATTAAATTCTTGCCAAATTTTTTAAGTATAGCGTTTTGAGCGGCAGAGGTCTGGGACTTTAAAAGCTGACCGTTTTCAAGGTAATATGTATCCTGCATATCCCTTGCGGGGTGATGTTTGGGGATATTGAGCGACTCAAAGCACTCGTAGTCCGTAACGACCTCGGGGTAATCCTCCACGGTAAATCCCATGGACTTAAATATATCCTCGCACTGCCTCTGTACCAATGTAATCGGATGATAAGAGCCGCCGTCTAAATCAACCGGAGCTGTGATGTCAAACCTCGGCATAGACTCGATCTCTCGCTTTACCTCTGCTTCCTTGAGCTGCCTGGTTTTCTCGTCGATTTTCTCTGCGGCGTACGCCTTCAGCTTATTCACCTCAGCGCCGAAGGTCTTTCTCTCCTCCACGCTCAAATCCTTCATTCCCTTGAGCAGGGCGGTTATACTGCCCTTTTTGCCAAGGTAGGAAACTCTCAGCTTGTCAAGCTCTGAAAGATCCGAAACGGCGTTAAGCTTGTCTTCAAGTTCGCCCTTCAGACTTAAAATTCTGTCGTCCATAAAAACCTCCTGTAAATAATAAAATCCCTGCGCACTATACGCAGGGACGAATAAAATCCGCGGTACCACCCTGATTCTTGCCAAAGAGCAAACACTCCTGCGGCGGATAACGGAGCCACCGTTGCGACCTACTTGAATTATCGTTGAGCCACACCACTCGGAAGGGAATTTCACCGTAAACCCGAGCAAGGCGATTTCAGCCAAGTCTGCCTCTCTCTGCTCTCGGATTAACTACGGATACTTATCTTCGTCACAGCGTTTAGAATTTCAGTTTTTGGGTTGATTCACTAAATGTTAATATATCATTAATTTGCGAAAATTGCAAGGGTTTTGAGATATAATTTATTGTGCGAAGAATAAATTTATGTTATGATTTAGAATAAGAAAAATATTTAACAAGGACGGAATAAAATTATGGATAAAATGGTAGAACAGGTAGTAAAAAGAAAAAAAGGGTCTAAGGATTTTTTTAAAAAAGTGTTGACGATAGTGGTGATACTTCTCCTTCTTCTCACCTGCTACGTCTTGGGCATGCTGGTAAACTTTTACTTTTTAACTATTGCCCTGTTTATTTTGATAGGAAGCACATATGTAGTCTGGTACATCTTCACCAGTCTGAATGTTGAATATGAATACAGTATAGTCGGAGGCACAATCAATATAGCTAAGATAATAGCCAAGCGCAAGAGAAAGAGGGTATTAAACTTTGAAGCTTCAAAAATTGAGGACATGAAGGAGTACCACGGCGAGGACTTTGACGCAAGGATTTACGGTCATGTATTCGACTTCAGAGGGGCAGACAGCACCGACGCAGCCTACGTCGCCACAGTATCTACCGATAAGTACGGCAGAACCGCCTTCATTTTCAATCCGAGTAAGGACTTTCTCGAAGCCATGAAGCCGCACCTTCAAAGGCAGATAGTAGTAAATTTATTTTATAAGAGGTAAATAGATTATGAGGATACTCAGCTGTAATCAGATGAGAGCGCTTGAGCAAACCGCCGTAGGCAGCGGCATGAGCTACTGCGGACTGATGGAAACCGCCGGGCAAGGCGCAGCGGCACAGCTTATGAAAGCTTTTCAAAACACAATAAATAAGGCTGAGTGCAGGGTAGTCTCGGTCTGCGGTCACGGAAATAACGGCGGTGACGGAATCGTAGCCGCACAATATTTGAGTGAGCACGGCATAAGCTGCGAGATTATTTTTGCCGACGGCTTACCGAAAACTGCAGAATCTAAAAAAGCTCTTGAGCAAGCTGTCGGGGTCAAAACCTATGACTTTAAACAAGACAGGAGCCTCTGCACTCAAAAAATTAAAGCAGCTGATATTATAATCGACGCTGTTTACGGAATCGGCTTTCACGGCGGTTTAAACGAGGAGATGCTCTCTCTTGTTGAAATGATAAACTCAAGCGGAGCGAGAGTTCTCTCGGTTGATCTGCCGAGCGGAGCGCCGTGCGACAACGGTCAGGTGGAAAACGGCTGTGTAGAGGCCGAGCTAACCGTAAGCTTCACCACCTTAAAGCCCGTTCATGTGCTATTCCCCTCGATGGATTACTGCGGAAAGACCGTGGTTTTAGAGGTGGGGATACCCCAAAAGCTTATCAACTCATCCCCGTTTTGGGCTGAAACAACAGACGGCGGGTGCATGCGTGCCGCTTTAACACCTCGCCGACCCTCGTCAAACAAGGGGAGCTTCGGAACTTTACTTGCAATCTGCGGTAGCTACGGTATGGCAGGGGCAGCTCAACTGGCTGTAAGGGCGGCATACACCTGCGGAGTAGGACTGGTTAAAGCGGCAGTGACCTCGGCAGTATATGAGATAAACTCACCCGTATTTCCCGAGGCAGTATATTTACCCCTAAAGGAAAACGAAGACGGCAGAATATCAAGGGAAAACCTCCCCACAGTTCTAAATCAGCTTTGTGGCTGCAAGGCTGTATTGCTCGGCTGCGGGTTAGGGGTGGACGACGACACAAGGGAGATTGTGCACTCTGTAATTACGCACAGCGAAGCGCCGATAATATTGGACGCAGACGCTCTTAATATTGTGTCTGAAAATCCTGATATTTTGCTTACAAAAAAAGCGCCTGCCATCATAACCCCTCATCCCGGAGAGATGGCAAGGCTGTGCAAACTCTCTGTAGCCGAAGTACAGAAAAACCGCCGAATCTGCGCTGAGGACTTTGCAAGGAAATACGGAGTCATAGTTGTATTAAAAGGCGCATATACTCTTATAACCGACGGCAAAGACTTGAGAGTAAACACAACGGGAAATCCCGCAATGGCTAGAGGCGGAAGCGGAGACGTGCTCGCTGGAATGATAGGCGGACTAATAGCTCAGGGAGCTACCCCATTTAACGCAGGCTGTGCGGGAGTGTATATACACGGCGGAGCCGGGGATATATGTCGGGATAAATTCGGAGAGTACTCCTCGCTGGCAAGCGATATCATTGAGGCTGTACCCGAATTTTTAAAATCAGCTTCGTCTAATTATTAATTTATAACCAAGTCGCCGATATCCCCCACCTGAGCAGGCAGCGGATTCCATTCAATCTTACGGTGAGGTTTAATCCCCCAACCCTGAGGTGCAAAGCTCCCCGGCGACGGTTGCAATCTTCGCCGGCGTGATCAAACGAGCTTGTCACGCGGGCGAAGATTTAAAAAATACAAATATTATAAACGGCGGTGTGCTGTCAACTACCCACCTGCCAAGGCAAGTGGGCTTGTAACTCCCCGGTAGTGCGAACGTCTTGCGACTCCTACCTTTAGCTTATCCGATTTCTCAGACAGTGGGGTTACATCGCGGGGTGGTTGACAACACCCCTATCATCTCAGATATGCTGAGGTGATACTGTATCCGGTACTTGGCTATCCTTTGCAAGATAGTTGATTCCCATGCGATACAGATTCATTGCTCCAATGCGGTCATCGTTTGACGTATAACCGCAGGACTTACAACAAAAGATGTGTTTCTTCTTATTGCGATCGGCTCGCTCTGTGTGTCCACATAAAGGACAGGTTTGACTGGTATAACGAGGGTCTACTGCTATAACAGAGCTCTCATTGAGGGCTGCCTTGTACTTAAGTTTCTGCTCAAGGTCATAGAACGACCACGATACAGAAACATAGCGGTCTTTGCGACGAACCCTTTCTGTTGCAGAGCGAATTCCGGACAGATCTTCCAAAACAAAGAGCGTATGCTTCGGATTATTTTCAACGAGTGCCTTCGATACCTGATGGTTAATATCCTGCATCCAACGGTTTTCTCGTCTGCCGATAGCTTTAAGCCTTCGCCTTGCAGAGGGTGTCTGTCTTTGCTGAAGTTCTTTTCGAAGCGCCTTATATTTGGCACGCTTTTGTTTGATGGCTTTGCCGCTAACAAAGCCTGACTTGTGTTTGCTGTCGTAAGTAGCAACCACAAAGTTAATGCCACGGTCTACGCCAACGACATTGCAGATATCCGAATCCAAAGATTCAGGAATATCCGTTGTAACAGGAATATGCAGAAAATACTTGCCATGCTTCTGTACAAGTTTAGCTGTACCAAAAGAATAAACTGCGTGATCAAAGTATTTTTCCATCCCTGTGGCAAAATATTGCAATTTCACACGGCCGCTTAACGTGTTCACGGAAAACAACTGCCCTGTAAGTGAGTAGTCTCTGTTCCAAACAAGGTCATACTGAGGGTTCGAGAAATCCGGCTTAATCCATTTTTGCTGGTTTTCAAGGATGGCTTTATACCTTGCGATAACAGTCTTAAAAACCGATTGTGCCATTTGGGACTTCAGACCAAAACGCTTGCGAAGGTCATAGTATAACGCCTTGTTGAGAGAAAACTGCTTCAGGTCATGCGTCTGGAAAATGTAGTTCACCACGCAATTACATGCATTACTATAAGCGTTCATAGTCGCATCTAACAGCTCACGCTGTTCGGATGATACCAGAACCTGAAGCTTTGCAGTAATAGTGATTTGCATGGTGTTTCACCTTCCTTAATTTGTGTTTCATTATACAATATTATATCATATATTTAGTGAATGTACAACGGGAGGAATTAAATATATGCAAAACCGATACGAACACAAAAACCGTCGCAAGTATAATCTAAAAGTCCACATCGTCCTTGTCACAAAATATCGTAAGAGATTACTGACAAACGGCATGGACACCTTTCTCAAAAGAGCTTGTAGCTATCTTGCAGATCAGAACAGGTGGAACATTATCGCTATAGAAACCGACATAGACCATATTCACATCCTATTGGAATACGATACAACGGAGCGCATTTGCGACATCATCAGTATTCTAAAAAGACATACAACCCACTACCTTTGGATACGTTACAAAGCATGTCTTTCAAGGCAATACTGGAAAAAGCGCATCTTTTGGTCAGACGGATATTTTGCCTGTAGTATTGGCGAAGTATCTTCAGCAACCATCGAGAAGTATATAGCTGAACAAGGCTAAGAAAGGAGAAGGCGGCTCCTCCCACCCTTCGAGAAGAGTGGGTTTCCGCCGCCAAAATAATTTATGAAAAGAGTAATTTGCTGTATTTGCACTGCGACGCTGTGTTTTTCAGCGCTTATCGGATGTTCAAATGAACAGAAGTGCAAGGAGGTAGTTACTGAATTTTCAGCCACCGCCGAAATTTTTTATTACGACGAGCAGCTTGACTGCACTCTGAGCGCCGACATAAGCGGCATAAGCCTGAACGTAAACTCGGGCAGCATGAGCGGAATAAACTATGAGTGCAAAGGTGACGAAGTTAAAGCAAGCTTCGGTTCGCTTGAAATAAAGACTACGCCGCCTGCCTCCTCCCTGCCGCACGCCCTAAACTCCGCCTTTGGAATACTCAGAAGCGGCGGAGCCGAGCACATAGAATGTAGCGACACCCTGTGTAAATATAAGGGTGAAAGCGATTCCGGGATATTTTTTGCCAAGGTGGATAAAAACACCGGTTATATAAGTGAGCTAAATTACGACAGCATAAATCTCAGCGCAAAGCTTACTTATGAAAATGCAATTCAGTAAGGCTAAATCGCAATTTTCACCGACATAAATACTTAAGGACTGTTACCATATAATTTCTCATCAATAATCTCACAATGGGGCTGTCGCAATCAGAAGTTTGTGACAATCCCATAATTAGGGGGAAGCCTCTCTTGCAGGCTTCCCTTTTTTACAAAAAATGCAAACGCCGAAGTTGTTATAAAATAGCAGTGCAGGTGAACACAGGATAAAAGTAACATTTGTCACCGGATCAGGCGAAAAATTCACCCCTTCTCAAGCGCTTTAAGCATGGGGAGCGCCGACGAAAAAGTCAAAAAAGGGCACAGACCAGTAATTTGTACAGATTTACATGAGAGCAGTGCAGGTGCACGTAGGACAAAAGCGCCTTTGCCACCGGTATTTACCTCAAGTGACAAAATCCGAGATACGATAATATTATGATACTGAGAGCTGAATAAAAAGAAGGATTAAGCCAAAAATATTATCGACGGGTAATTACTCAATATAAAATCTCGGAGAGTGAAAAAATTGAATGTAAGACGAGGAGATATATACTACGCAGATTTAAGCCCGGTGGTAGGCTCTGAGCAGGGCGGGATAAGGCCGGTGCTGATAGTTCAAAACGACGTAGGCAACAAGTTCAGTCCTACCGTCATAGCCGCCGCAATCACCAGCCGCCAATCAAAGGCAAACCTGCCTACTCACATTATGCTCTGCGCCGACCAAAGCGGACTTTTAAAGGACAGCGTTGTGCTGCTTGAGCAAATCCGCACCATTGACAAACGCAGACTAAAGGAAAAAATGGGAAGACTAGAGGATTCATCTATGAATGAAGTAGATAAAGCTATTTCCATCAGCTTCGGCTTGGGGAATACATAGCCCCAAACGAAGCCGACGCCGAAGTCTATCTCGGCATTAACCCGAATAAATCACAGATTTCAGTATAATCTAAAGCACAAAAGACTGCCCCACTTAAGTGAGGCAGTCCTTTTATAAGAAGAGGTTTATGAAAAAAGCTTATTTTTTGTATGTTTTTACTGTTCCGATTGATGAGTTAACATTCATCTTAGCAACATACTTTTGAATGAGAACGGAGTCTGCAAGGTTTACAGATGAATCGGTGTTTACATCAGCTGCTGCAAGATTAACTCCGGTAAGAGTCTCAAGCTGGAGGTTATGTCTTGAAATCAGCAAAGCATCCATAAGATTTATACTGCCGTTTCCATCTACATCACCAACTATATACTGGTCGCCTGAAATAGGTCCTTCAGCTACGGTTGTCGATGTCTGCTCAGAAGCAAGGCTGTTCTTTGTAGCAGATACCGTAACTCTATCTGTACCGGACAAGGAGGGTACAGTTACTGTATAAGCGCCTGTAACGGCGTCAGCCTTGGTCTCATAACTGGTGGAGTTAACAGTTACTACTACAGAAGCTTCCGGAGATGTCCTACCGGAGATTGTTGTTCCGCCGGCAGACATTACAGTGATTGAAGGAGCTGTGAGTTTCAGTGCAGCCTTAGCTGTCTCGAGGTTTGTCATTGCTGTTGAAATTTCAGTATCGCTTGCGCTGTCGCCCTTAGCAATTACAGTCTCTGCGGCTGTAAGTGCTGAAGATACTGTGCTCCAGGTAGCAGGTGTGTACTCGATTGCGTTCATAACCTTAATTGAGGTAGCGAGAGATTTAAGTCCATCCATGCCGGACTCCTTCTCAATTATCTCGTACTCTGAAGCGCCGGTCATCTCAACCCAAATCTCGCCGGTGCCTGAAAGATCTCCGGTTTGAGCGCCGCCGCCGTTGAGGATATAGTTGTAGCTTCCGGTAGTTCCGAGATCTATGGTGTAGAATCCGTCAGAGTCAGGTGAACCAAAGCTTGAAATATTCTTGCCCGGCCATGGTCCGAAGAACTCATTAACCGTATCGCCCGAGTCAGACCAAGCATAGATGTTTGAGCTGCTGTCATATGGCTTAATGTGAATGATGCCGTCTGCTGATGCTACCGGAGGCTCGGTTTCGCCCGGTGCGAGCTTGTAGAAGGTCTGAGTCTTATTTGATGTGCCCTTCTCGTTTGTAGCCTGAGCTGTTACCTTAACATAAGAGCCATCATAAGCCTTGTCGCCGATTGTGAATGTACCGCCGTTTTGAACAAGGAACTTATTTCCGCCGTCAACGGAAACAATTGCAGAGTCAGCGCCCTCAATAGAAAGAGTAAGAGTCTGTGTACCGCTGAAGTAACTGTCTCCGCTGAGCTGCATAAGCGGCTTGCCGTCAGGCTCCTGAATGAGGATAGTGCCGTTTGCGCCGCTGTTGAAGGTTACTTTACCGTTTGTAACGGTTGCAGAGGAATCGTCATAGGTATTTACTACGTCCTGACCGTCTTCCCAAATTGATGAAACGTCTATGGTAACGTCTCTGTTAGAGCCTGCGTCAATTACGAAGGCTACCTTATCAAGAATATTGTTCTTGTTGTAAACTCTGGTAAAGGCTGAACCGGCTGTTGAGGTCACTTGAGCATTGTCACCTGCGCCGACAGCAATATGATTGTTTCTGAACGTGCCGACTTTCTGCCAGTGTGCGAGGGTTGCCTCGTTCATAGAATCCCAGTTCATATCGCTTCTCAGCGAGTGTCCTGCGCCGCCGTTACCGTCAAAGTCAACGCCGGAAGCAAGTCCGCGTCCTGACTCCTCGCCGTAATAAATCTGGATACCGCCCGGAAGCAGAGTAAAAGCGGAGCCAAGGCGAATCATGTCGCCTGTAGTTAAAACAGAGTCATGTGACGACATAAATGACAATACATTGAAGTCGGGGTCGTTGTTAATTGCACTTGCATAACTATTATATGTATTTGCAACACTGCTCTGAGAAAGCACGCCGCCGCCCCAGGTGTTGAAGTTGATAAGGGAATCGAACTTACCCTCAGTATAATATGCGTCTTTGCCTACGCCGTGATCCCAAACCTCACCTGTCATCCAGAAGTCGAGGTCGTCAAGAGCCTTGTCGGGGTTGTTTGCCTTCCATGTTCTAAGCGCCTGAACGCAAGCGTCCTTGAGCTTTGCCCATGAAGCATACTCTACGTGCTTTGCAGTATCGCAGCGGAAGCCGTCAACGCCGTAGGTCTCAACCCACTCTGCAAGCCACTTAACAAGGTAGTCTGTTACCGTGCCGCTTGTGCCGTACTTAGCAGCCTTCTGGTCGTATGTACCCTCTTGCGTCCACTTTGTTTTGAGAATTTCCGGAATGCCTACATTTTCTGCGCTCTCAGTTTTGAAGTCCGGAAGACCCGCAAGAGACATCAAATGGTCGCTTCCGCCGCCCACTGTATATCCCGGCAGACCGGCTCTGATCCAGCTCGGACCCCACCATTTTGCCCAGTCTGCAGGGGAAGTCTCATAATCTATATAGCTGTGGTAGTCGGTATTGTTGACATTCTTGTGAGGGAAATAATAGTCCTCCCATCCGCTCTTTACCGAGCCAAAACCATACTCGTCCATATCGTAAAGAGAATTGTAGCCGGAGTGGTTCATAACGATATCCATTACTATTCTGATACCGTGCTCGTGAGCTGTGTCAACCAGCTCCTGGAATTCCTCTTTAGTACCGAAGTTTGCGTCAGTCTCGGTATAGTCGAGAACATAATAACCGTGGTATGAGTAGTGCGCAAAGCTCGGGTTACCGTCGCCGCCGACGATATAGCCGTGAATCTGCTCATACGGTGCACTCAACCAGATTGCGTTTACACCGAGGTCGTTAAAATAGCCTTCCTCGATTTTCTGTGTAATACCGGCAAAGTCGCCACCGTGGAAGGTTGCCCTTGCCTCTGCGTTTGAAAGATTTACAACATTTCCGTTTTGATCAAGACCTCTTCCATATGAATGGTCGTTTGATGTGTTGCCGTTGTAGAAACGGTCTGTCAGCAGGAAGTACACCGAAGCGTTATCCCACGAAAACGTGTCTCCGCCGGAGCTTGCAGTAGCCTTGGCATCCTGAACATTTGCCTCGGCAGCCGTAGCTGACGGAACCATACAGAAGCACGAAACCGCAAGCGCCACAACGAGCAGCGCAGCTGTAATCTTGCTTCTGAGCTTTTGTCCTTGCATAAAAACACTCCTTCAAAATATTAATCCTTATATGTGCATATGGTTACACATACACATCATTATATTAAATGTAACACATTTTTAACAAAATAGCTATTGATAAATACAATAAATTATTGTCTGCTTTTTTGTAATTATCTGACAGATATTTCATTCTTTCCCAAATTCACCGAATATACTGCCAGAAACAGAAATCCTCCTCGGACTTACCGGGAGGATTTCCTGCGCCAAGAGACAATAAAAACTTATATTATCTTATTTAAGCGCGTATCTGATTATCTGATCAGTTGTCCTATCGGGAACTTAGATGTATCAATAAGCCCCAGCGTATATCTTTGAATAATTATAGCATCTCTCAGATTAACTCCTCCGCTGCTGTCAGCATCCGCACACTTAAATTCATCAGTCGAATAGCTTCCATTTGTAACCATCTTCTGCTGGATTATAACTATATCGAGGTTATTTACCGAACCGTCAAGGTTTACATCGCCGAGATAGAGCTCTTTAGCCGGGTCGGTGGGCTGGGTCGGTGCTTGGGTAGGCGCTTCGGTCGGTGCTTGAGTCGGTGCTTCAGTAGGCTGTGTAGGCTGTCCGCCGCCTACCTGAGCCAGAGGTACTGTGATTGTGTCAACATCGTCCTTCTCCGCAGAGGTTGATGGATCAGCGCTGTAAGAGTCCATTGCATTGTCAAGCATAGATGGGTCGTGGGGAATACAGTCGAGCGCTGACTCGCCGCGAGTAGCAACCTGCATTACGCCGATTCCGTGTGAAGCAACATAATTAGCATCTATATCCAAAGCAGTGAAGGGGATCTTAATTTCATAGAATGAATCATACTTTGTGTTGTGACCCATTGTAAGAGCATCTACATAAGTACCCTGTCCGCCATAGATCTCCTCCTCAGGACCTATCACATCGCCGTCGAGCATCCAAAGCTCGCTGCCGAGGAAGTTCTCGTCCATAGCGTACTCTATGCCGGCAGTTGTAAAGTTGACGCAGGAAGAGGGGTCGCTGTAGTCTATATCGCCGGAGGCGTTGGCTGCCTTGAACATTGCAGGTGTGCCTCCGCTATTGACCTGACCGCTCATAAACAGGGCTGTATCTACATGAGTATCAAACTTTACCCCGCCCTTAAAATCCCAAATGGGTGTGCCATTGGTTGTATTCATAGAGAGCTTAGTTTTGCTCTCGTCTGTGCTAAGCGCCAGTATCAACGGTACATTGCCGATACGACCGCCGTCGCTGAGCGGACCGTCGCCGGGGTTCGCCCAAGTATCGGTAGAATTTACCATCTGCCAGCCGATATAGAGATTCTGATCATCCCAAGCGGCATACAGAGCATAGCAGTCAAGCACGGAATTTTCATGTCCACCCTTCCAGCGGTTTGCTACGTCCCAGCCTGCGCCCTGTGCGATGAGCATATCCTCGCTCCAGTCGCTGCAGTCTCCGTCAATGGTGATTGTAGCTCTTTTACCGGTGCCGCCGTTTGGGTTAGTGGCGTATTTTCCGACTGTCTCGGCTGCTGTTGATGACGACACACCTGAGGTGTTGGCAGCCATTACAGTACCCACAGCGCTCGCAGCAATAACCGCTGCCATAACGGCACTGACAACCTTCTTGTTTGGTTTTACCATTTTTTAATTCCTCCTTAATTTCTGCATTAAGCATCAGAATAATTATAGCTCACAACTTTTAAAATCACAACCGTTTTTTCCAAATTTGGCCTTAAAATCATATACTATAACAAAAGTTCTGCAAAATTTTATACATAATAACCTTACAAATCGTTTAAATATCAATATTTGTAGTTACAGCTAAAAAACTATTCAATTCAACCATGTCCTCCAGCCTTATTTTTTTAATATCAAGTGCTTTTTTGTTCATACTTACAATAAAAATCTTCCAAATACCTCCCTGCGCTTGACATGACCCATGCAGAATGATAATATAATTTAGTTGAGTTCAACAACATACAGAGTAGAATTTTGTGCGTAACGCTTAAGCGTATAGTGCCGTCTGAACGGGGAGTTGTCAGTCGGACGAAAAGGTAAATCCTGCGGTGCAAAATTCGCATCCCGCTGTACCTTTAAGGATACGTAATTTCAGGCGGAGATGGAGCGTTCATCTCCGCCTTTTATGCCTCCTTAATCTACAGCAAATTTAAGGAGGACAAAATATGACAACACTAAGAAACATCGTAAAATCAGCGACAGAGCTCAGACGGGTTCAGTGTATTACCATCTGCGGCGTTTTGCTCGCTCTCAGGGTGGTACTGGGATTTTTGAGCTTCGGAACGGACACCTGCAGAATTACTATCTCAACCCTGCCGGTTTATGTATCCGCCTACCTCTTCGGACCTATTCCTGCTGCAATAGTCGGAGCGCTCGGAGATATTGTAACTTTAATAGTCAAGCCTACAGGTCCGCTTAATATCGGCATTACCTTGGCTCAGGCTCTGATGGGATTTATCGTCGGTATTTTCATTTACAATCGACCGATAAGCATAATCCGCAGCGCTTTAGGCTGCGTTACAGCGTCAATAGTTTGCAGCCTGGGAATCACTACGGTAAGCATTGTGGCTATGTACAACACGCATTTTTGGGCTATTTTCCCCACCAGAGCCATTACAGCTGCAATCACAACTCCGATTATAATTATCCTGCTTCTGATTACTCAAAAGGCGCTGAATAAGCTCCCCAAAGCCATTACTCAATAATATTCTGACTAAAATAAACTCCCGACAGCATAATAAATATTCAACATCAAACAGAGCCAGGACTGAAATAAATCAGTCCTGGCTCTGTTTTGGTTGGCGCTTACTATCAAGCGCACGGATTACTCTCCACACTTGCGCTTATTGCACCAAAGCTCTGAGTTTAGCAGCCACAGCCCGGCTTAACCACAAACGACTCACAGTCTGTGCATTTCGGCATTGTCGGGTTCGGCTCATGTGTGCCTACCTTTATGCTCTGCAATGAACAGTAGTTCTCGGAGCTGTTGTTATACTTACATTGTGAAACCGTGCAATGAATACTCTTATTTGAGAATGAATTCTCCAACTTATATCACCTCGTATAGTTTTGACGGTGAAATCCCGTCTGAGTATATTTTGAACCGATACGCTCCGGATATACACAGCTGAGCTGTCATTTTCATATTATATATCAGTCGGAGTAAATTGGAGATGATCTTATGTTGGCGATACTCAGAGACATTTTTTTCATTTTTTTGATAATTTTGGGCTTAGTAGAGTTAATACGAATGGTTCTGTGCCACCTGCTCAAAAGCAAAGCCGACAAAAATCTTATGATCCTTGTTCCGATAAGAGGTCACTGCGAGGACGCCGAGGTTTTACTTCGCAGCGCCGCCGCTAAGATAAGCTGGGTCTACTCCGGAGCGATAGAGAAGGTGATCTGCCTTGACTGCGGAGCTGACGAGGAGACAAGACAGCTTTGCAAGAAAATCTGCGAAGAATACCCCTTTATGGAGTATAAGACCAAGGTGGAGTGAGTTGGATTTTTTATTTTCTTTTTAATAGAAGAAAACAAAATTTGAAAGCCGGCAGGCGAATAAATCTGTAGCAACCGTGTAGCAACCGGGATTTAAAGATTAAGGAGTAGAATATTAAATTGATAAAGCTCTCGGTAAATATACAGCACAATATTCAAAGCTACATCACTTGCAGTTATCCTTTGCTGTGTTAATTGATGCAATCAACATTCTGCAAATTGTACCGCACTGATTATAAATACCAACAATAACCTCTCTGTCTATAATTTCAGCCTTTACAAACAGCTCAAGCCAATAATTTGTTTCGTAACATTCTTTTAGTGCAATTTGCAGTTCAGCTATAAAATCAGCCTTGCCATGGGCATAATTTGCTTCATAAATGTTTCGCCGATAGAAGTAGCGCAACGCTCCAACTGATTGACGAGGGAACGATGCCCTTTTATTGTTTCACATAGCTTGATAACCTTAACAGCAAAATCCGTTGATATCTCACGAAGAAAAGCAAACCGCATTTGCCAATTTAGGCAAATGCGGTTTGCTTTTCTGGCGGAGAGACGGGGATTCGAACCCCGGGTACGGTTATTACAGTACACATGATTTCCAATCATGCTCCTTCGGCCAGCTCGGACATCTCTCCAAAGTTAAAACATATTAGATTAAAGCAACGGTAGATATTATACATCATGACCTTAAAAAAATCAAGTGTTCTACGCAACTTTTTTTGCTCATAAGCCGTACTCAAACTACATTCGACTACACCGGAGCAATGTATTAGCTTTTGACTTTAGTCTTTTGCTCATTCAGTATTATTATGAGAGCTAGGGGGTCGATGCCCGCACCGACCCACAAACCATGCCGCAATCAAAAGCTAGCGTAAAACAGACGTACCTGCAGCGCCTCCGTCCACGATATCCTGCTCCATTGGTGAAAAGAAACGTCTCACCTCCACGCCGTCGTAGGTTCGCTTAAATCTCACGGTGAGATATCCCTTTCTTCGGCACTTAGGGCACTGCGCCTTAACTCTCAACCCTCGATTTCTGCTGACCCATTTTCTGTCTGTTTTGAGCCGTTCGCCACAGGCATCACACACGCCGTAAAGCTCCGATTTATCAAGATACGGACTTGCCAAGTCGGTTATATAGTGGTTTTTAAAGGTCACTCTTCGATAAAACTCCTCATCTGTCGTCTGAATATAGTCGGACAAACGCTCAGGGTCGAACAGTTTTTCAAAGCATCGGGCGGAAAGCTCACTATCTGCCAAGGCTCTGTGCATTGCGTCCGCTTCGTACTCTATTCCCAAAATCTCCGCCACAGCGGAAAGCCCCATCTGTTTACCCGGAGCAGAGCCGGGAAGAAAGCTCTGGCAGTACGTCTGTAAATCAACATAATACTTTAAAAACGGCGGCCTGCTGTCGTGGAGGTAGTACTCGCAATTACTCATCATAGTGAGAATATCCGTCGTGCCCCAGGTCAGAATTACGCTGTCGTGCGCAAACTCGTTGAATTTGCTCAGCGCATGAGTAAAGGTGTGCTGAGCCTGTTCAAGCTCGTCTATACTGATATGCGTAAGCTCCTCAACATATTTGTTGAGCTTCTTCCCTATCTGAGGAGTGATAAGCATAGAATAGCTGTCCACCCTCTCAAGCTTCCCGCTCAGTCTCACTGCGCCTATATCTATAATTTCATTGACATATTTTTTCCTGCGGCGGCTGAACGAGCCATTCCATTCAAGGTCGAGAATTACAAAATCCATAAGCTCAGCCCTTAAACTGCTTTTTCATTCTCTGTTCCTTGTTGAGAATTACTTTTCTCATTCTGATATTGTGCGGTGTAACCTCCACAAGCTCGTCCTCAGCGATAAATTCCAAACACTGCTCCAGGCTCAGCACAGTATGCGGCGTGAGCTTCAGCGCATCGTCAGAACCCGAGGCACGGGTGTTGGTTATGTGCTTTTTCTTGCAGACATTAACCACCAAATCCTCCGCCTTCGGGCTTTGACCGCAGATCATACCCTCGTAAACCGGAGTGCCGGGTCCTACAAACAGTCTGCCCCTCTCCTGTGCGGCATACAAGCCGTAGGTTGTGGTCTCACCGGTCTCGTGCGCAATAAGCGAGCCTGTATGACGGCTGATAATCTCGCCCTTATACGGCTCATAACCGTCAAAGACATGGTTCATAATACCGTTTCCGTTGGTATCGGTCATAAATTCGCTGCGGTAGCCCATAAGTCCCCTTGCGGGTATTTTAAACTCAATATGAGTGATACCCGATTCACGGGTACCCATATTTACAAGCTCCGCCTTGCGTGAGCCGAGCTTCTCCATTACTGCGCCTACATAATTTTCGGGTACTTCTATAATCAAAAATTCAATCGGCTCGCACTGAACCCCGTCAATCTTCTTCATTATTACATTCGGACGTGAAACCTGGAACTCATAATTTTCACGGCGCATAGTCTCAATCAAAATCGAAAGATGAAGCTCTCCCCTGCCCGACACACGGAAGGTATCGGCCGAGTCCGTCTCCTCCACACGGAGAGCCACGTTGGTCTCAACCTCCTTAAAAAGCCTGTCTCTGATATTTCTCGAGGTGACGTACTTTCCGTCCTTACCGGCAAACGGAGAGTTGTTTACCATAAACATCATTGAAACAGTGGGCTCGTCAATTTTGACAAAGGGAAGCGGCTCGATTTTGTCGGGAGAGCAGACAGTCTCGCCTATATTCAGGTCGGTAATACCCGAAACACAGATAATATCGCCCAAGGAGGCTGTTTCACACTCTACCCTTTTTAAGCCCTCGAACTGATAAAGCTTTGTGAGCTTTACATTCCTTGTCGAGCCGTCGCGGCAGCATAAAACTGCGCTCTGTCCCGTTTTGACCGAGCCTCGCTCGACCCTGCCTATTCCTATTCTGCCCACATAATCATCATAATCTATATTTGAAAAGAGAATTTGCAGCTCGCCGTCAGGATCTCCCTGCGGGGCGGAAACCTCATTTACAATAGCCTCAAACAGCGGCTTCATATCCGTACCCGGAGTATGAGGGTCAAGCGACGCATAGCCGTCACGAGCAGAAGCGTAAACCACAGGAAACTCCAGCTGGTCGTCGTCAGCGCCAAGCTCGATAAACAGATCCAAAACCTCATCTACTACCTCCTCGGGACGAGCGCCGGGGCGGTCAATTTTATTCAAAACAACAATAGGTCTCTTACCAAGCCCCAATGCCTTTTTGAGTACAAACCTTGTCTGCGGCATACAACCCTCGAATGCATCGACGAGCAGCAAAACTCCGTCAACCATCATCAGTATGCGCTCAACCTCTCCGCCAAAATCGGCGTGTCCCGGGGTGTCAACAATATTAATCTTAGTTCCGTTATACATTACCGCCGTGTTTTTCGAGAGTATAGTAATTCCCCTCTCACGCTCGAGGTCGTTTGAATCCATTACCCTCTCGGCTACAGCCTCGTTTTCACGAAAAATTCCGCTCTGGCGCAGAAGCTGATCTACCAGCGTGGTCTTGCCGTGGTCAACGTGAGCTATGATAGCCACATTTCTCAAATCTTTTCTTTCACCCATAATATCACCTGACTGCTTAATCTTTAATCTTGATTTCCTTAAACCGACTTAGTATTATACCACAGCATCATCACTTTGTCTATTTTTCGAGAAATTTTTTCAAATACTGACCTGTGTAAGAAGCCTCGCACTTTGCCACCTGCTCGGGAGTTCCCTTGGCGACTATCCGTCCGCCGCCGTCTCCGCCCTCGGGCCCCAGGTCGATAATATAATCGGCGGTCTTTATCAAATCGAGGTTGTGCTCAATTACTACAACTGTATTTCCTGCGTCCACTAGCTTTTGGAGCACCTCGGTGAGCTTGTGAACGTCCGCTATATGCAGTCCCGTGGTCGGCTCGTCGAGAATATAAATGGTCTTGCCCGTTGAGCGCTTTGAAAGCTCGGTGGCGAGCTTCACCCTCTGCGCTTCTCCGCCCGAGAGAGTTGTTGCGCTCTGACCTATCTTGATATAACCAAGCCCTACATCATAAAGGGTTTGCAGCTTGCGCTGAATCTTGGGTATATCGGCGAAGAAGGCAAGCCCCTCCTCCACCGTCATCTCGAGCACGTCATAGATTGACTTATCCTTATATTTGACTTCTAGAGTCTCTCTGTTGTATCTCTTTCCGCCGCACACCTCGCAAGGAACATATACATCGGGCAGAAAGTGCATCTCAATTTTTATAATGCCGTCTCCCTGACAAGCCTCGCAGCGACCTCCCTTTACATTGAAGGAAAAGCGGCTAGAGGTAAAGCCTCTCATCTTCGATTCCTTGACAGAGGCGTAAAGCTCCCTTATATCGGTAAAAACTCCCGTGTAGGTTGCGGGGTTTGAGCGGGGAGTTCTGCCTATCGGGCTTTGGTTGATGTCTATAACCTTGTCAAGGTTTTCAATGCCCTCTATCGACTTGAACTTTCCGGGTCTCTTCTTTGCTCCGTTCAGATTTGTTGCGAGGTACTTGTACAAAATCTCGTTTACAAGCGAGGATTTGCCCGAGCCGGAAACTCCTGTCACACAAATAAAGGTGCCGAGCGGAAGCTGAACATTGACATTTTTCAGGTTGTTCTGAGCCGCTCCCCGTATTGTCAGCTTGCATCCGTTGCCCTTTCTCCGCTTTTCGGGCAGCTCTATCTTCCTCGCTCCGCTCAGATACTGTCCGGTAACAGAGCGCTCGCAAGCCTTGATATCATCGACAGTGCCGCAGCAAACAACCTCGCCGCCGTGCACTCCTGCGCCCGGACCTATATCGACTATATAATCGGCTGCGTACATGGTGTCCTCGTCGTGCTCGACGACTATTACCGTGTTTCCGAGGTCACGGAGATTTCTCAGCGTAGCGAGCAGCTTGTCATTGTCTCGCTGGTGCAGTCCTATACTCGGCTCGTCGAGAATGTAGAGCACGCCCATCAAGGACGAGCCTATCTGAGTGGCAAGACGGATTCTCTGACTCTCTCCGCCCGACAAAGTTCCCGCAGAGCGCGAAAGGGTGAGGTACTCAAGCCCGACGCTGCTCAAAAATCCGAGCCTTTGGCGTATTTCCTTTAATATCTCCTGCGCTATCAGTCGCTGTCTGCTTGTAAGCTCAAGTGAGTTTATAAACTCAAGCGCGTTTTTTACCGACATATCGCAAAGCTCGCTGATGTTGAGCCCGCCGACTGTTACCGCTAAGCTCTCCTTCGACAGTCTGCGCCCGCCGCATTCTTCGCAGGGCACGGCGCTCATGTAGCCCTCTATCTCTTCCTTTATCCAGCTGCTCTGTGTCTCCCTAAAGCGGCGCTCGAGGTTGTTTACAACTCCCTCAAAGTCGGCATAATACTCGCCCTGACCGTACATATTTTTTCTTTTTACCTTGAGCTTTTCTCCGTTTTTCAGTCCGTAGAGAATAACGTCCACTACCCCTTCGGGGAGCTCGTCTATCGGTGTATCAAGGGAAAAGTTAAATTTCTCCGCCAAAGCCTCAAAATACATCGTGGCAATGGTGCTTCCCTCCATCGCCCAGCCGCTGCCCTTGACACCGCCTTTGGCTATGGACTTGCTGCGATCCGGAATAATAAGCTCGGGATCTACACGCATAAATACTCCCAGCCCCGTACATTTCGGACAGGCCCCGAAGGGGTTATTAAATGAAAACATTCTAGGCGTAAGCTCGTCTATGCTGATACCATGCTCAGGGCAGGCATAGTTTTGAGAGAAAAGCATATCCTCTCCGTCTATCACATTTACAAGTATCAATCCGTTGGTAAGAGATGAGGCGGTCTCTATAGAATCGGCAAGACGGGAGTCGATTCCCTCCTTGATAACCAGCCTGTCAACCACTATCTCTACATTGTGCTTTTTATTCTTCTCGAGCTTGATCTCCTCGTTCAGTTCGTAGATTATTCCGTCTATCCTCATCCTCGCATATCCCGAGCGGGCGGCTGAGTCTATTTCCTTTTTAAACTCTCCCTTTTTTCCTCTGGCTATCGGCGCTAGAATTTGAATCTTCGTTCTCTCGGGGAGTGTCATTACCCTATCCACAATCTGGTCTACAGTCTGCTGCTTTATCTCTCTGCCGCACACGGGACAGTGCGGGATTCCTATTCTCGCATATAAAAGCCTGAGATAGTCGTAAATCTCAGTCACCGTTCCCACTGTTGAACGGGGGTTTTTCGAGGTGGTCTTTTGGTCTATTGAAATTGCCGGAGAAAGCCCGTCTATACTCTCCACATCGGGCTTTTCCATCTGCCCCAAAAACATTCTAGCATAGGACGAGAGGCTCTCGACATACCTCCTCTGCCCCTCGGCATAGATTGTATCAAATGCAAGCGACGACTTACCCGAGCCTGAAAGTCCGGTAAGCACCACCAGCTTATCTCTGGGAATTTTTAAATCAATATTTTTCAGGTTGTGCTCCTTCGCTCCCTTTATGACTATATCCTTTTCCGCCATAATCTTTTCCTTTCAACGCACTGCAATATATCGAATATTTGTTCTGCAAACCCTACTATACAATATTTTTATTCTTTTTTCAACCGCTATTTTTATACCGAGCTCTGATTTAGATATTGCACAAAGTTTTATTCAAAAATCAACCAAAAATATGTACTTACTATGTTTTCATCTTGCTTTCGACAGGTAAATTTGATACAATATATGTTAAACGAGTATTTCACAGGCAGAATTCTGCCCTTATTCAAGATTAAAGGTGGTAAACGAATGAAAAAGCTTATGCTTGGCAATGAAGCTGTTGCCAGAGGACTTTACGAAGCCGGAGTCAAGGTGGCGTCTAGCTATCCGGGAACTCCGAGCACAGAAATAACCGAAAGCGCCGCAACCTACGACGAAATCCGCTGCGAATGGGCGTCCAACGAGAAGGTATCGGCCGAGGCTGCCGCAGGAGCAAGCTTCGCAGGAGCTAGGAGCTTTTGCGGAATGAAGCACGTCGGACTGAATGTTGCGGCCGACCCGTTTTTCACAATGAGCTACATAGGAGTAAACGGAGGCATGATGCTAGCTGTAGCCGACGACCCGGGTATGCACTCCTCGCAAAACGAGCAGGATTCCCGCCACTATGCACGCGCCGCCAAGGTGCCGATGCTCGAGCCTGCCGATTCAAGCGAGTGCAAGGAGTACACCAAGCTCGCCTATGAATTAAGCGAGGAATATGACACCCCCGTAGTGCTGAGGCTGACAATGAGAATCGCTCACTCTCGCAGCCTGGTGGAGCTCGACGAGAGAGAGGAGCTTCCGCTAAAAGAGTATAAGAAAAATCCCCAGAAAAACGTAATGCTCCCCGCCTTTGCAAAGGGCAGGCACGAATTTGTAGAACAGCGCACCGAAAGACTCATCGAGCTAGCCGAGAGCGACAAAATAAACAAGGTAGAGCTCAACGAGGGGGCAAAAATCGGCGTTATAGCCGCAGGAGACTGCTACCAGTACGCCAAGGAAGCTTTGGGAGAAAACGCCTCCTACCTCAAACTCGGCATGGTTTATCCCCTGCCCGAAAAGCTAATCTGCGATTTTGCAGCCAAGGTGGATAAATTGTATGTAATTGAGGAGCTTGACGACTTCATCGAAGCCCACTGCCGCAAGCTCGGCTTAAAGCCCATCGGCAAGGAAATTTTTTCTCTGTGCGGTGAATTCTCTCAAAAGACGGTCAAAGAGCTTGTTTTGGGCAAGAAAGCCGAGACCGTCTGTCTTGACGAGGACATTCCGGTACGTCCTCCTGTCATGTGCTGCGGCTGTCCGCACAGAGGGCTGTTCTACGCGCTCAAAAAGCTCGGAGTATATGTCAGCGGCGACATCGGCTGCTACACCCTCGGAGCTACCGCGCCCTTATCGACGATGGACACCTGTGTATGTATGGGAGCCTCTGTCTCGGCTTTGCACGGCTATAATCTGGCAAAGGGCGAGGACGGCGAGAAAAACTCGGTGGCTGTTATAGGTGATTCGACCTTTATACACTCGGGAATTACAGGGCTAATCGACATCGCCTACAACGCCACAAACTCGGTCGTAATCGTACTTGACAACTCAATAACGGGAATGACTGGACATCAGCAAAATCCGACCACCGGCTACAACATCAAGGGCGACCCTGCGGCGGCAGTGAACCTCGAGACCCTCTGTCATGCCGTGGGAATTCCAAACGTCGTCGTATGCGACCCATATAACCTTGATGAGACAATAAACACAATTAAAGAACAGCTAAACACCCCGGGACCCTCTGTCGTAATTTCACGCAGACCCTGCGCTCTGTTAAAATATGTAAAGCACAAGCCCGCGCTGAAAATTGACAAGGACAAGTGCATTGGCTGTAAGAAATGTCTGTCTATCGGCTGCCCAGCAATAAGCATAAGGAACAAAAAGGCAGAGATAGACGCTACTCAGTGCGTAGGCTGCGGGGTTTGCACCTCGCTGTGTCCGAAGTCGGCAATAGGAGAATAAGGAGGGTTTATTATATGAGCAAGGTAAAATCAGTTTTAATAGTCGGAGTCGGCGGTCAGGGCACTCTGCTTGCGAGCCGACTTTTGGGAAACGCACTTTTGAGCAAGGGCTACGACGTAAAGGTATCCGAGGTACACGGAATGAGCCAGAGAGGCGGCTCGGTAGTTACCTATGTGCGCTATGGAGATAAGGTAGCTTCGCCGATTGTAGATTTGGGCGAGGCGGATTTGATTCTCTCGTTTGAGGCGCTTGAGGCGGCAAGATTCCTCCCCTACCTCAAAAAGGGCGGAAAAATAATAGTAAATACTCAGCAGATAGACCCGATGCCGGTTGTCACGGGAAAAGCCGAATATCCCGAAAATATTCTCGACAAGATCAGAAACAAGGGAGTCGAGGTAGTGTCGGCAAATGCGCTGGAGCTTGCAGAGCAAGCGGGCAGCGTAAAAGCTGTAAACGTGGTGCTGATGGGAATGCTCGCAAAGCACACCGACATAGAAAAGCAGGTTTGGCTCGACACCGTAAGGGACACTGTTCCGCCTAAGTTTCTGGATTTAAACCTCAAGGCGTTTGAGCTGGGGATGGCGGCTTCGCCGCAGTGATATAGCGGCTTGCGCCGCTGTGAAATTGTACCATTGGCACAGCGAAATATTCGCCTTTGGCGAATGTGATATCTTGCCAAAGGCACGGTTGTGGAAGCCGCAAGCGGCTTGTTAATAAAATTTGTAAATAAAATAACTTGTGCGAGACTTGGGGTTACTTCCCCGAGTCTCGCACAGTTTTATAACGAGCGAATATAATAACCGACAAGAGTTTTGTCGAGAATCAAAATTAAAATTCACTATCAAACTACTTTAAATTCAAATCGCTTTGCGATTCCCTTTACTGAGCTATCAGCGCAATTTCACATTTGCTTTGCAAATATTTCACTTGCACCGCAGGCGCAAATTTCACTGCCTGACAGGGCAATTTCACTGCGGCTGCCGCACGCAGTGCAGACGAACGTAGGACAGAGGTGCCTTCGGCACCGGCATTTCCGCCATCACGGCTTCATCAGCTCGGTTACACTTATGGCGTCGGTAATGGTCTTTTCATGCGCCTCCCTGCCGTAGGCGTCAACCTGACTTTTGCTCTTCGGTCCGTGGGTCAGACATCCTGCTCCGCCGATACAGCCACCGGTGCATGCCATACCCTCGATAAAGTTTGCCGGCAGCACCTTCTTGGAAGCCTTGAGCAGAGCCGTGCGGCATTCCTCTATTCCGTCGCAGGAAATGGGCTTTAAGTCAAAGTCAGCCGCTCCCTGCTCCTTTAGCGCCTCGGCGACTGCGTCGCTCAAGCCCCCGCAGCGGGCGAAAATTCTGCCGAAGTAGGAGGCGTTGTCGAGTACTCCCTCCTCGAGCGAGGCTATGTCGATATCACGGCTGTCAAACAGAGCCTGAAGCTCCTCAAAGGTCATCGCAGAGTCAATGTAGGGCTTTACAGTGTCAAGCTTAATCTCCATCTTCTTTGCAGTACACGGTCCTATGAATACAATCTTGGACTCGGGGTCCTGCTCACGAATAAACCTCGCTATCTCCGCCATCGGCGAGAGGTTGTGGCTGACATTATCCCTGAGGGTCGGGAATTGCTTTTTAATATAGCTTACAAAGGCAGGGCAGCACGAGGAGGTTAAAAATCCCTTTTCCTTAAGCTCCGCCGCCTCCTTGTAAGCCACCATATCGGCTCCCCAAGCAGCTTCGACCACGCTTGTAAAGCCGAGTTTTTTTATAGCTGTTATAACCTGACCCAATTTAGCATAGGTAAACTGGCTTGAAATAGAGGGTGCAACCACTGCATAGAGGTTAAAGTTTTTGTCCTTTTCCCTTTGCTTAATCATATCAATAATATCAAGGATATACGACTTATCGTCAATCGCTCCAAAAGGACATTGATATACGCACGCACCACAGGAAATACACTTGCTGTTATCTATATGCGCCGCCTTAGTCTCCTCATCCATGCTGATAGCCTTTATCTTGCACGCCTTCTCGCACGGACGGCGGTGGTTGGCTATGGCGCTGTAGGGACAGACCTCAGCGCACCTGCCGCAGTTAATACATTTTTCCTTGTCAATATGAGCCTTCTGCTTACTGTCAAAGGTAATGGCATCTCTCGGACAGACATCCTCACAGCGGTGAGCGATACATCCTCGGCAGTCTTCGGTAACGGAATATCCGCCTACAGGGCACTCGTCGCAGGCTAATTCAATTACCTCGATTACGTTGGGATTGTTTCTGTCTCCACCCGTCGCCATCTTGATGCGCTCTCCGATTATCGCTCTCTCTTTATATATACAGCAGCGCATTGTCGGCTTGGGACCCTTTACTATGGTTTTTGCTATATCGTTGTAGCTCTCCACCAAAGTATCATCAAACGCATGGCGGGCTACCTCTCTTAGCACCTTGTACTTCAGATACTGAACCTTGGTATCGAACTTTCTCAACTTAGCTGAGGGCTTTGCTGCTTTTTCTGCCATTGCAATCAACTCCTTAACACACTAAAAATAACTTATCGTTACTCTCTTCCCCATTTTTTTGAGGCACTCGCCGAGCTGCTCGACTATCCTCATTTTTATATTAAAGCTTATCGGCAATCCCGGATTTTGATGAGCAGGGTTCACCGCCCTGCCGACATAGAAGTTTATATCAGTTGCTTCTTCAAAAAGAATACGGGCTATCCGAGACGCACCGTCCTTCTTAAAGCTCCAGTCCGAGTAAAGCTCGCTGCTGTCGAGATATGCCTTGGCATACTCGAGCACCTTGCTCATCGTTATGACACCCTCCGTAACCAGATCTACGCCCTCTATATAGGCCGTAGGCGGAATTTCGGGGTCAAGATAGTCGAGCGAGGTGTTCAACGGCTTTTTCAGATACTCTGCTGCAAGAGCTGAGGTAGTTCCGCCGCAGATTATATGCTTGCCCTCGTTTGAGAAAAACTGAGAGTGCATCTTGGGAGCATCCTCTGGCTTTTCGGGCGGACCGAATAAGACGTTGACCTGCGCCCTTTTTCTGATTTTGATAACTCCTATGGTAGTATCGTCTCCGGGTTGACCGTCGTAAAGACGGCTACATTCATCGAGAAGGATATTGCACAGCGCTTTCGCAGTGTAATCGGGCTGGTACATATCCTCCATAAAGGTAATTATATTATCCCTCTGCCAGCCGAAGTTCATCGTCTTACCGACTCCTGCGTATATGGCTCCGTCGCTCATAGCTATGAAAACATCATTTTCACACAGAGGGATTTTCGATTTGAATATGGTCTTGCCCTCTATCTCTTCGCTGATTTTGGGATAGTCTATACTCTTGCCGTCGCGCAGCAGGATAACCTGCGGATTGTCATACTGTATAATCTCCGCTTCTTTGTTGTTTGCTATGCGGATTATCGTAAAAGTGGAGTAGGCGATTTTTCGCACGTTGCAAACAGGCAGAGTGAGAGCTACTGTCTCAACACAGTCCTCAAGGCTTAAATTATTCGCCACCATCGTGCTTATTATCTTCGAGGTGAGAGTTGCCAATATATTCGCCTTAACCCCGCTGCCCAGTCCGTCAGCCAGCACTATTACGCAGGAGTTCTCTCCCTGCTCCACCAGCTCCACCTTGTCGCCGCAAAGCTGTTCGCCGTATTTTATAACGCTGTTGTAGCTTATATCGGTACATAGATTATTCATCGCTCAGCGACTCCTTTAGCTTTGTGAGGGCTATCTTGGTTTCTGCTGTGGTTTCACCCAGCAATGAGGCTATCTCCTGAACCACCCTCATCTGCTTTTCGATTACCTTATCGGCAATCTCGACTGTGTTGCGGCTCATCTTTTCCTTTTGCTCTTTTTCCTGTTCCTCTCGGGTGACGTCACGCATTATGCTTATCAAAATATTGGAGCTTCTGTCGTAGGTCACCGTCTCGTCAACATACCTGTCATACTCGGACAGGTAAACCCTTTTATTTCGGATATTCAGCCCTGTATTCAAAACCTGCATATACGGCAGTGGGTCTAAAATCCTCACTACCGGCTCGCCTATAACGTCCTGCGCTCTTGATATATTCATTATCTTTCTGGCGGAGGCGTTTATCTGCTGAATGTTAAGATCCTCATCCAATACCATAATTCCGTTGGGTGTATTTTTGATTATCGTATCCGAAAAGCTCTCCGCCTTTTGTATCAGATACGGCAGGCACATGGTTATGCTGGCCTTTCCGAAGTAGACTGCTACCGCCTTCTCACGGCAGGTATTGTAGCCGCACGAGCCGCAGTTGAGCTCATCCTCAGGCTTTGTCTTGCCCATCTGCTTTAGAATATCCTTTATTGTCTTTTCTCCCGGAAGCTGGCGCTTTATGTTTATAAAGCTGACATCCTTTTTAAGCTGCTCGCTGCTCATGGTATCGACCTCAAATTCCTTATCCATGGCGTATTTATCAACAGCCATAAAGTCCTCTATTGGTCGGGCTTTACCCTTGTTCATAGCGGGACCTCCCACGCAGCTCCCCGCGCAGGCGGACATCTCGACAAAGCAGCCGCTGATTTGTCCGCTTATAATATCCTCAAGCGCCGCTATACAGTTGTCCATTCCATCTACCGCCATATAGCTGTAGCTGTCGGGCTTAGTCACCATTGAGCGGAGTATTCCCCCAGCGGTCGGAAACAGTCTGGCACGTCCGCCGTCGTCGGTTTCATTTGTGACCTCAAGCTTCACTCCCTCCTCATCAAGCCAGCGTTTCAGCTCAATGAAGGTCAGCACGCAGTCCACATACTCGGGGTAAGAATCAGCCTCGCCCTTTTTGGCTATACACGGACCGATAAATACGGTTTTCGCCTCGGGATTGTGCTGCTTTATGCTCTTGCAGTGAGCCTGCATAGGTGATAAAACCTTCGCAAGATACGGCAGTGCGTCTGGGTAATACTTCTGAATCAGGGTATTGACGCTGTGACAACAGGAGGAAATAACCACAGGCTGCTCCCCACGGCGGAGAATATTTTCGTACTCGTCCTTAACCATGGTTGCTCCTATCGCAGTCTCACCTGCTCCTTGAAAACCGAGACGTTTCAAAGCCGCTTCCAGGGAAGTGATATTCACGCCCTTAAAATCTGCTACAAAGGAGGGCGCGACGCTGGCATAAACGGCGGCTCCGCTGTTTATCATCGACTTGACCTTATCCAAATCGTTTCTTATTACCTTCGCCCCTTGGGGACAGACGGTGTAGCACCGACCGCACATCACGCACTCGTTGCTCAGGATATGAGCCTGGTTGTCGTTAAAGCTTATCGCCTTAACCGGACATACTCTGATACACTTATGACAATTTTTACAGTTAGATATTTTAGTCTGGATACATTCAATCATATGTACCTCCAAATAATCAAACGGTTCTGCTTAAAACGTATTTGTTGAAAACCTCGTCAAAATTATCCTTGGTAACGCCGCCGACAACCTCGTCGTTAAACTTCATGGTGACTCCCTCCGTACACTTTCCGAGACAAAAGGCTGCGCCCAAATTTATTTCATCTTCAAGCTTGTTTTCGGCGAGCTTCTGCTTTAGCAGAGAGACAATCTCATACGACCCCCTCAGATGACACGAACTTCCGACACAAACATAAATCTTCACAATAACCACCTCATTATTAAAACCCGCACTCGCACCTGAACAGTGCTGCCGCAGATTGACAAGCACAGGTAAAAATACTCATTTTAATTCTAATAAATTATATCAGATTTACACAAAACAGTCAATTAACAAGCGATGAATTTACGCTGAATTTACCGCTTTTCATTGCACTTTCTACATGATAAAATATAATACAAGGAGTGGAAACAATGGAAATTATAGACCTTCACGCCCATATATATCCTGATAAAATTGCCGAAAAGGCAACTCAGGGCATATGGGGCTTTTACAATATAAAAATTGACTGCGCTGGAACGGCAGAGGATCTCATAAAAAACGGGACTGAAGCGGGAATCAGCCGATTTCTCGTGCAGTCTGTAGCGACTGTTCCCCATCAAGTCAGCAGTATAAACCAATTTATAGCCGGACAGTGTAAGAAGCACAGCTGCTTTATAGGCTTCGGCACAATACACCCGCAGCTCGATTCACCAACAGAGGCAGTTGAGGAAATATTTTCTCTTGGACTGCATGGAGTAAAGCTTCACCCCGATACCCAACACTTCAACATGGACGATCCGAAAATGTTTCCAATATACGATATGATTCAGGGTAAGCTCCCTGTGCTCATGCACTGCGGAGACTATCGCTACACCTACTCGCACCCGAGCAGACTTAAAAATGTACTCGAAAATTTTCCGAAGCTCACTGTAATCGCAGCTCACTTTGGCGGCTGGTCGCTGTGGGATTTGGCTTCAGAATACTTACTTGAGCAAAATTGTTATGTTGACTGCTCAAGCTCGATAATGTTTTTGGGCAGAAAAAGAGCCAAGGAGCTTATAGACCTTTACGGGGCTGAGCGAGTTGTATTTGGTACCGACTACCCGATGTGGACGGCCCAACAAAGCGTAGAAGATGTTATGAGCTTGGGACTAAGAGACAATGAGCTTGAGTTAATCTTCAATAAAAACGCCAAAAGAATACTTGGTGAATAAAAAAGTTGCGAAAATTTTTTCGTCCTCTTGCCTTTGTTAAATATACATGATATAATCTTATTATAATCTTAGATTTTATTAAATTCATCGCAACTCCACTGTGTAATATGTTATATATAAAACGAGGCTGCCGTTTTGACAGTCTCGTTTACTTATTATCTAAGCGTTTGGCAATTAGCCAAACAAAATACTTCACAAGATAATGAGCGCCTTGCAAATATCATTCCTCTTCGCGAGTAACCTCCACACCATTTTCCTCGAGCTTTTCGACCAAAGCCTTGAGCGGATCGGGTTTGTCCTCCTTTTTTTCGGGTTGACGATAAGGCCCGAGCCTGTACACCCTGCCCGTGACCTCCTGAATCGCCGCTCTCATAGATTCCCTCTGGTGCTGGGTTTTCAGCATTGAAAACGGCAAATCAGTCTCTGATTCTATCAAGAGATAATCTCCGCTCACATACGCCCTTGTTTTTGCAAAAGCGGTCGCTACCGACTTCGATTTTTTCTCTACTACGTCGAGTACATCCTTCCACTGCGTCATGGGCACACAGTTTTTCATTATCTCCTCTATATTTGCCGTCTTGCGTACTCGAGGTACTTCCTGAGGCGGCGAGGTAACGATCGGACCGCTATTATTTTCAACACGAGTATTAACGATAGGATTTTCTTCATGCCCGGGCTGAACAGTTGTCGGTGTTGTCGGCTGCGACGACATTTGTGAGTAACCCTCGGCGGGAGCCAAGGCAGCACCGTTTCGCATGGCTCTCTCCAACGCAGAGAGCCTGTCTAAAACAGACTCCAAATCCTGAGACATCTCGGGCGAGCAGATTTTAACCAACGCCATTTCAAGCTCCGTTCGGCTGCTACCGCCCCGTGACATTCTGTCGGCTGCCGCTGCGAGGACGTCCATAGCGTAGATTATCTCCCCTAGTGAGATAAAACCGGCCTGGGTCTCGAGCTTTTTATACTCCTCGTTTGTCATAGTGAGGACATCACCGGGGGATTTTAAGGTTTTTATCATCATTAGGTTTCTGAAATACTCCAGTAGCTCACGACACAAACCCATCATATCCTTAGAGTTTGCATAGAGCTTATCTACGGCTATCAAGGCGGCGGCACAGTCCCTCTCTCTCAGGCTCTCGCCTATCGAGTACAGGTAGCTGCGGTCGGCAAGACCTGCAACATTCCTGACAACCGTTTCGCTTATCTCATTCGCCTCGCCTATACAGCGGTCGAGAATCGACAAGGCGTCTCTGAACGCGCCGTCCGATACAGCGGCAATCAGCCCTGCCGCATCCATATCAAGCTGTGCGCCCTCCTGCTGAGCTATATACTGCAATCTTTCCGACAGCTGTGGGGCGGGTATGCGATGAAAGTCAAAACGCTGACAGCGAGAAAGAATTGTCGCAGGCAGCTTGTGAACCTCGGTGGTTGCCAAAATAAAAATGACGTGGGAGGGCGGCTCCTCCAGGGTTTTCAGCAAAGCATTAAAGGCTCCTCCCGAGAGCATATGAACCTCATCTATAATATACACCCTGAATTTGACCTTGGGGTTTGAGGGGTTCATCTGAGCCTCCTCGATTATGCTTCTGATATTATCAACTCCGGTATTGCTGGCGGCATCAATTTCCACCACATCATAAAGCTGCCCGTTGGCAAACGCCATACAGTTTTCGCACTCGCCGCATGGCTCGCCGTCGTGCATATTCAGGCAGTTCACCGCCTTTGCCAAAATTTTGGCGCAGGTGGTTTTTCCCGTTCCACGGCAGCCTGTAAACAGGTAGGCATGATTAAGCCTGCCTGAAATCAGCTCGTTTTTAAGCGTATGCGTGATATGCTCCTGCCCGACAACGTCTGAAAATCGGATCGGTCTCCATTTTCTGTACAAAACCTGATACATAGCAACCTCCCAAACAAAAAAGCAAGTCGGAGCTTCATTATAATATGTGAACGACAGACTTACTGTATCGCATCGGAACATCCGCTTAATGCTGCTCGGTTCCCCGCCTGACATGGTTCACGGCATCCAATCGCACAGGGCCTGCCGCTCGCATATTACAACGAAATATCTCTAACTTGCTTTAGACAAAGTGTCTGAGATGTATTATACTAAATTTTCTTATTCAAGTCAAGGGGTGGATGTGCTTCCGCGCCCGACATAAATGATAATCAAAAAACACTTGCGGCAAAGCATATCCGCTTGATTATTGGATTAAAAGAGAGTATTATATAGTTGCAAGTAGAAAACATCTATGCTCCAAGGTGAAATTTTATGAAAAACACAATCTACATAATCACTGGTGCGAACGGATTTTTAGGAAACAACGTAATCCGAGCTCTGCGGACGAGAGAGCCTGACGCTGAAATTAGAGCCCTTATATTAAATGGAAGCGACGGCGAAATGCTCAAAGGGCTTGATTGTAAAATATTTGAGGGCGATGTCACAAATAAAGAATCGCTTAAAGATATTTTTTCCGCACAACCGGATGCTCAGCTTTGCGTAATTCACTGTGCCGCCTTGGTGTATATTAAATCCAAGTACAATCCCAAGGTTTTCGAGGTCAACCTCGGCGGTACAAAAAATATAGCCGAGCTGTCGCTTGAGAAAAATGCGAAGCTTGTTTACGTCAGCAGTGTTCACGCCATTACCGAAAAGCCAAATAACGGATTGATAACTGAAATAAGGGATTTCAATAGCGACAGCGTAGTCGGACTTTACGCAAAGAGCAAGGCGGAAACCGCAAAATATGTTCTCGAAATGGTAGAAAAGCATGGTCTTAACGCCTGCATCGTTCACCCGTCCGGCATAATCGGACCCAACGACTACAGCGGAACGCACCTCACCCAATTAATTATAGACTACGCCAAGGGTCGGCTGACAGCCTGCGTTCACGGCGGTTATGATTTTGTGGATGTGCGTGACGTTGCAGAGGGAATATTAAGTGCCTGTACGCTCGGCAAGCCCGGAGAATGCTATATTTTGTCAAACAAATATATTGAGGTCAAGGAGCTTCTGGATCTCTGCGCTGCGACTCTGCACAAGAAAAAAATCAGGACAATCCTGCCAATGTGGTTTGTAAAGCTTACAGCACCGTTTTCAGAGCTGTATTACAGTATTCTGCGCCAACCGCCGCTTTATACACGCTACTCGCTATACACATTAAATTCAAATGCGAATTTCTCAAACGAAAAAGCCAAGCGTGAACTAAATTACAAAACGAGGGATATCAAGCAAACGGTAGAGGATACAGTAAGCTGGCTCAAAAGCAGCGGAAAAATTAAATAGCAACGCTGTCTAAATACAATAAAGCACCTCAATAAGGCTTTAAAACATAGCCTTACTGAGGTGATTTTTGTTATAGCTATATAACAATTATGTCTTTAACAAATAATCTCCGTCAATCTTGCGGGGGAAGCCTTAGCCCTGCGGGCTAACTCCTGCGACCACATTGGAAAACCCGTGCGAAATATGGGCGGCGCGAAAAAGCCAAAGCTCCACAAAACGTCGAACAAGGGTCGCAGACGCTGCGCCGCAGGCGCAGCCGCTTCCCCCATCTCAGCCGCTCGCTCAAAGCTTAATAATCAACCCTCATTTATTGAATTTTTCGCCGCTGTGAGGGTGTTTTGCATAAGCATGGCTATTGTCATGGGTCCTACGCCGCCGGGCACCGGGGTTATGTAGGACGCCTTCGGCTCTACCTCGGCAAAGTCAACATCACCGCAGAGCTTGCCGTTTTCGTCCCTGTCCATGCCCACGTCGATAACAACGGCGCCGTCCTTGACCATATCTCCCTTTAAAAACTTAGGGATACCTACTGCCGCTACTATGATATCAGCGCCTAAGCAAATCTCCTTTAAATTCTTCGTGCGGCTGTGGGCTATGGTTACAGTGCCGTTTTTGTGCAGCAGCAGCATAGCCATCGGCTTGCCGACAATATTGCTCCTGCCGATTACCACACAGCTTTTGCCCTCGACCTCGATATTTTCGGAAGCCAAAAGCTCCATTACACCCGCAGGGGTACAGGGTAGGAAGCTGTACTCCCCTATCATAATTTTCCCCACATTCTCTGCATGAAAGGCGTCAACATCTTTATTCGGGTCGATATGAGCGATTACCGCCTTATCATCCAAATGCTTCGGAAGCGGAAGCTGAACTAAAATCCCGTGGATTTTCTTATCCGCATTGAGCTTATCCACCAAATCTAAAAGCTCCTCCTGAGTGGTTTGCTCGGGCAGGGCGTACTCCTCGGAGTGAAAGCCCACCAGCTCGCAGGCTTTTTTCTTGTTATTGACATACACCCTTGAAGCGGGGTCGTCCCCGACGATAACCACAGCAAGTCCGGGCGTAACTCCTTTTGCTTTAAGCCGATCGCACTCCTCCTTGACCCTATGCTTTACTGCCGCAGACACAGCCTTTCCGTCTATAATCTTAGCCATTATGCCCTCTTCCTCTCGTTTTTAATTATAGGCACCTCTATGGTGTCCTTTTTTCTGACAAAATTTATTATCAAAGCTGCCAGTCCGACTATCATTATAACCGCCGAGAGCACCTGAGAAACTCTGAGGTTAAATATTGGGGTCATCAAGCTGTCGGTTCTCAATCCCTCTACTATCATTCTCTCTGCCCCATACCAGACAAGGTACATCAAGAATATCTGTCCGTCATACTTCCTTTGATACTTGCTGAAAAAATGCAGCAGCACAAAACCGAGCAGACACCACAGACTCTCATATAAAAAGCAGGGGTGAACGGCTACGCCGCCAGTGTTCTCACTGACCATTCCCCACGGGAGGTCGGTAGGCGTTCCGAATGCCTCCTGATTCATGAAATTGCCCCAGCGACCTATTCCCTGTCCAATTAAAAAGCCCAGTACAGCCACATCGAGCAGGGCGGGGATATTCATTTTACTCACCTTAGCCACTATCAGCCCGCCGATTAAAGCTCCGATAAGTCCTCCATAGATAGCCAGTCCGCCTTCATCAAATCTCAGAATCCTCCCGAGGTCATTACGGTATTCATCCCATTGAAAGGCGACATAATACGCTCTTGCACCTATAATGGCAGTTATCATTCCTACTATAATACAGTTTAGCAGCTTGTCAGGATCGACTCCAAAACGCTTTTTGCTGACTAACATCGCATACACCACCGCCAGCACGAGTCCGGCAGCAATAATCACTCCATACCAGCGCACGGTAAAATCGCCTATCGAAAAGGCGACCGGATTGATTTGCAGGTCATATATTCCAAGTCCCGGGAAAGATACATGATACATCTCAGTCATCCCCCTTGACTACCGAAAGTGTGCATCTGTCGGGATTTAACAGGAATGCAAGCATATCCTGAGCCTCATCAAGCGTTAATGCCGAAATGGCGTCAATACACTTAAACAGCTCCCTGCCAGAAAATTCGCAGCCGATAAGCCCGCCGCCTATCGCCTGAACGCTGTTAAGCTCTAAAGCATACTGAGCGTAAACCGCCTTTTTTGCAATTTCAAACTCCTCTGGGTCGATACCGTTTTTAAGCGCCGAGCGCACATGTTTCCTTATAACCTCGGCTACTCTCTTCGGATTTTGCGATTCTCCACTGAACAGCACTGCATTGACGCCGTTCATCTCGACCTGCTCATAGCCGAAGCTCTCATTGATAAGCCCTTCATCCATCAGCTGCTTATACATCGGCGACGAATTTGAGGCGAAAGCAAACAAAGCGACCTCGCATCCCGCCGCCCGTTTTTCATCGAGCTTCACACTGCCGTCAGCCTTAAATCCGAGCTGGAACATCGGGATTAACACGGGGAAGGTCTGCTCAACATAATCCTTTACGACATCTATCGGCTCATCCGGGTAAATTCTCTCGATCTTCTTTTCGGGCACAGGCTTTACAAATTCATCAACGAGCTTCAAAACCTCCTCAGGCTGAGCATTTCCTACAACGCACAGCGCCATATTATGCGGAGTGTAAAAGGCGTTGTAGCACTGATACAGCTTTTTAGGGGTAATTTCGGCTATAGTCTCCACCGTACCGGCTATGTCGATTTTAATCGGGTGGTTGTGGTACATACCCTCAAGCAGGTTGAACATAACCCTCCAGTCCGGGGAATCATCGTACATTCTAATTTCCTGACCGATTATACCCTGCTCCTTCGCCACGGTTTCATCGGTAAAGTAAGGGTTTTGTACGAAGCCGAGCAGGATTTTCAAATTATCCTCCAAGTTCGACGAGCAGGAAAACAGGTAACAGGTCTTTTCAAACGAGGTGTAGGCGTTGGCGTTCGCCCCGGTTTTAGCGTACTTTGTAAATGCATCCCCGTCCTTGCTCTCAAACAACTTGTGCTCGAGATAATGTGCAATTCCGTCGGGCACTCTAATCTCCTGACCGTCAACGATGAAGTGGTTGTCTATCGAGCCGAAGTTTGTGCCGTAGATTGCATAGCTCGACTTATAGTCCTGCTTGGGAAAGACAAACACCGTAAGTCCCGAGCTGTGCTTGATCTTATAGTATTTTTCATTAAGCCTTTCGTTAGCTATCTCTATAATTTCATTTTCTGCTTTCATTGCTGCTCACCTTCCTCATCGTCTCCTGTAAGGATATAGACGGCTTTCAGCTCCACGCTGTTCGCCGCTTTGACTATCTCATCCTTCGTAACACTCGCTATCGCCTCGGCACGCTGTTCGGGTGTAAGTATTTCATCGTCAAAGAACTGGTAGGCAAAGAAGTCAGCCATTGCCCCTATGCTGTCGGTGATCATTCCGCATGTCTGAGCCATGGCGAGCTTGGCGGCTTCAATCTCAAAATCCGTGATATTGCCGTTTTTCATCTCGTTTATCTGATTCAGTATTTCCTCCCTGGTCTGCTCGATGTTCTGCTTTTCAACACCGCTGTCAACCAGAAGATATCCCTTGTGGCTGTTATTGTTGGCAGCGCAGTAGTAGCAAAGGCTCTTTTTCTCACGAACATTTAAAAACAGCTTCGAGCTTGGGGTTCCGCCGAGAACTAAAGTCATCAGCTTCAGGCTATACCGGGTGTTGTTTTTGTTGTCAAGGCTGAAACCCATAACGAGCTTGGACTGCATAACCTTCTGGCGCTCGGTTTTTTCCTTTATTTCGTCTACGGCGACAAGGGGAGTAATCTTTTTATCATAGGGCTGTCTTGGAGATTTTTCTATCTCGGCTTTGAAACTTTCGCCTATAAAGTCCACATCAAGCTCCCCGACTACAGTGATATTAAATAGCGCTCTCTGCTTGAGGTTTATCCACGCCTTGTAAAGCTGCTCGGGTGTAAGTGCTGACACAGCCTCAGCACTGCCGTACTTATCTACTGCGACCTTATCCCCCTCACACAGAAGCTTAACGCATTGGCTGATGGCATAGCTGCGTTTTTCGTTGATTTCCGCCTGAATAGTCTCCAGCAGCTTCCGTCGCTCCTGCTCGACATCTTCCGATACAAACGCCTCGCCCTCAAGCCTTGGTCTGAATATCAAATCACACAGCAAGCCGATCAGCTTGCCCGAGAGCTTCTCGCCAAACAGGGTATATCTGTCGTCCAAAGCGGAGATAGAAAGTGAGAGCTGTTGAAAATCACCTATTTTTGAACACGAGGTGCTCAGCAATGCTCCGTAGAGGCTGTTCATCTCCCTATTAAGACTCAAATAGTCGGGACAACGCTCACAGCAACGTCCCAAAAGCTGAATCAGCAATGCATTTTCAGCCGCAGTATCCTCAATCAGCGGCAGGTACATATCGACAAGTATCTTGCCTGTTTTGAAGCGTCCGTCCGGGACGCTGTTTAAATATACTCCGGGGCAAAGCTCCCGGCTGTTAAACTTATTCATTAAAATTACCCTTTCAGAAATATTCCACCATATGGCACTGTATATAATATAGCACAAAACAGGCGTGGATAAAAGGATTACCGTGAAATTTTTACCCGTATATATCACTGCACGGTTGTGATTAACTTCTGTATCTGCCAAACCTAAAAACCGGGCTGCAAGATGATGATTCTTGCAGCCCGATATATTTGCCCTATATTATTTATAAATTGTCAGCGAAAACAATCAACCACCAAGCTCCTCAGCAAGCTTTACAATCTGAGCACGACTATCGTCCTTTAAGGCAGAGTTTATGGTTACTGTCGTATCGGTGTAAGTGATGTTTTTGCTCTTTTCGAGCATAGTCCTCATTACCTTTCCGGCGGTTACAGCCCATGAGCCGTTTTCTACAATGGCTACCGTTCTGTTTTGGAAGTTGCGCTCGGTCAGGTGGTTGATAAACTCCCTCATAAACGGGAAAATATCTGCGTTATAGGTGGTGGTGGCGAGAACTATCTTGCCATAGCGGAAAGCGTCCTCCACAGCCTCAGCCATATCGCATCTTGCGAGGTCGTGAACAATGACCTTCTCCCCGCGGCTCTCAAGCTCCTGCTTTAAAAGCTCTACCGCAGCCTTGGTATGACCGTAAACCGAGGTATAGGCTATTACCACGCCCTCGCTCTCAACTGAATATGACGACCAGATGTTATAAAGATTTAAGTAATACTCGAGGTTTTCGCTGAGCACCGGTCCGTGAAGCGGGCAGATGGTTTTTATATCAAGCTCGGCAGCCTTTTTCAGCACGTTTTGCACCTGTGCACCGTACTTCCCGACAATACCGATATAATATCTCCTCGCTTCGCAAGCCCAATCCTCCTGAACGTCCAAAGCGCCGAACTTACCAAAGGCGTCAGCTGAAAATAGAATTTTATCTGTGCTATCATAGGTAAACATTACCTCCGGCCAGTGAACCATAGGAGCAAATACAAAGCTCAGCTCGTGAGAGCCAAGAGAAAGTGTATCTCCGTTTTGTACCACGAGCTTATGTTCGTCCAAATCCAAGTCAAAAAAGCGGTCTATCATCGTAAATGTCTTAGCGTTTCCGACTATAAGAGTATTTGGATACCTGTTTACAAACGCCGCTATGCTCGCCGAATGGTCGGGCTCCATATGCTGTACAATCAGGTAATCGGGCTCGCCGCCGTCAAGAGCTGAGTCAATATTTTCAAGCCACTGCTGTGCGAAGTTTATATCAACCGAGTCCATTACTGCACTCTTTTTATCCTTAATCACATAGGAATTGTACGCCATACCGTTCGGTACTTTATACTGTCCCTCAAAGAGGTCTATCTCATGGTCGTTTACACCTACATAAAGTACGTCCTTGCTTATCTCCATTTTTATCTCCTCCGTCCAATTATACTTTATAGTAACTGACTACTTTTCGTAGATTATAGCATAGCTAAGATAAAATTACAATGATTCTTGTAAATTACAGCACACTGCATATTAAAACCATTTGTTCTTTTTAAAATACACTATAGAACCTACAACAATTGTCACACACACGGCTATTAATATAGGATAGCTGTAAGCAAAGCTGAACTCGGGCATCTGCAAATTCATTCCATACCAGCCGACTATAAGAGTAAGAGGCGAAACGATAACGGTGATTACCGTCAATGTCTTCATTGTTTTGTTAAGCTGTAAGTCCACCTCGGCCTGGTAGGTAGAACGAATTTCAGTGGCATAGTTGAGAAGATTTTTAGTCTTGGAATACAGCCTGTCTATCTTACTGTCGAGCATCTTGAACTTCTTGAGTGTGCTCTTGTTGTACAGCCCGCTCATGTTGTTGGACAAATCTGCAAGAAGGTTTAAAAACTGCTCGTAGTACATTCCTATCCATAGCAGGTGTTTTTTAATCTTAAGTATTTGCTTTGAAAAACTGGATTCAATTTCATCCGCAGTAACATGGGTTTCTATCTTTGTCAGCTGTCTTTCCATATCCTCCAAATGCAGCAAATCACCGTGGATCATCCTGAACATATAGTAATACAGCACATCCCCTGTTGTGAGCTTTGAAATATGCTCGTCTATCATCCTGCACATGAAGGTGTCAATATTATCAGGATCCGTCGAGTAGAAGGTAATTTTTTTCTTCTCAACAAGGATATAAACAGGATCGCGCCTTTCCTTATATTTCTCTATAAAAATCTGATTGATACAGACGATATCAAGGCTCTCATAGGTCTCATATCGTGAATAAGCCTTTGAAAAAATACTCTCAAAAAGCGAGCCCTTTTCGTCGTCGTCTCCGACCGGGCTTTCCCCAGGGGTATATGGCAGCACCTCAACTACCAGGGCGTTTTCAGTCATAAAATCCGCCTTTTGAAGTTTTCCGCCCACTATCTCATACAGCATAATTTCACCCCACATTCATTCGCTCTTTAAATCTTATATTAAAAATCCATGAATGTCAATTTGCATAAAGTCACAAAAAAGCGGCGCACTGCGAAAGCTGAGATTTAATCGGGAATTTCAATCGCAGTGCGACTTTGTAAAATTTTCTTTACTTTTTAACGGTCTTTTTATTTGAGCGGTATCAAATACTCATATCGCTCAGCCCCGGCAATGGAGTAAATATCACAGTGGATATAAAGCTCTCCGTTTTTATTTGGGTAAACGTCTGCGTCATCTACATTGTCCTCGCTTACAGTCTTGCGCCGCTGCTCATTTACACTATTCTGCATCTCGCTGCTTACAGACGAATATTGTTCATTGTAATAATCAAGCATCGTCTGCTCAATCTTTGATTCAAGCTCCATCTCCGTCATGTTATACAGCGGAGCTATATCGTCCGTATCCAGTTCCTCATTGGTATTAAGGTCAAAGGTATAAACAAGATACTGATTTTGTCCCCAGCTGCTTTCGAGCGTAACAAGCAAGGTTAGCAGGTTGTCGTTTGTCCAGTATTCGTAATTTATCCCAAGACAAATCAGGCTGGTAAGATTTTCTGAAGCCTCCACGGAGTCGTTATAATGCGGCATACATTCTTCTCTTATCTCCTCGTTTGCATCCTGTGCGTCCTCCCCGCCTATTTTTAGCTCAGGGACAGCAAACTCTGCGTCGTAGCTGTTGCCTACTGAGTCGGTATATTTGAGATGAGTCTGCTTGTACACCCCGACATACTCTCCCTCAGCGCTCGCAGTCTGAGACGAAGACGACTGAGTGCTGTTATTGTCAGCGCTTACGGAGTTTCCGGCCTGCGTGCCGGAGGTTGCTGTATCGGTGGCGTCAGTGGTGTCGGTGCTTGTCGAGTCGGTTTGTGAGGATGTGTTTTTAGTCTCCCCTGTATTTATAGATATACTGCAAGAACTAAGCGAAACGCCCAAGCACAATGCGAGAAATATTGCAATTAATCGTTTCATGGAATTACCTCCTCCGGCTAATTTATTTAAATTTTCGCCTGCGTGACAAGCTCGTTTGATTACGCCTGCGACGATTGCAACCGTCGCAGGGGAGCTTTACTCATCAGGGTTTCGGTGGGGGACTATAACCCCCACCGAAAGACTGAATGTCCCCCGCCGCCTACAGAGGCGGGGGACATCGGCGACTTGGTTATATATCTATTTTAATATATTTCCCTCATTGTTTCAATGGATTTTATAAATTTCCTCCCGATAAAATATCACCGCCCCGTGCGGGTTTGCACGGGGCGGTGATGAGTTTGAAAGATATGTCAAATAGCCTTGACTCCTCTTTCTCCTGTTCTAATTCTTACTACATCTTCAAGGTCATAAACGAAGATTTTACCATCTCCGATATTTCCTGTGCAGGCTACCTCCTGGATAACCTTTATGGTCTTCTCAGCCCACTCGTCAGTTGAGACAACAATCTCAAACTTAATCTTGCTATTCATTGATATCTCAACATCAACGCCTCTTACGCTCTCGACCTGACCCTTCTGGTGGCCACAGCCCATAACCTGAGAAACCGTTATACCGTGTACATCTATTTTTTGCAGTGCGTCCTTGACCTCTTCAAATTTCTCGGGGCGCACAATCGCTTCAACCTTCTTCATAAGTTCTCACCTTTCAGTATTGATTAAATTAGTCCAAACCGTTAAATGAGGGATAAGCTTCCTCGCCGTGCTGTGTAACATCCAGACCGACTCTCTCATCCATCTCGTCTACACGAAGCTTTGTAAAGATTCTTACAATGCCTGCACAGATGAGCGTGCCGACTACTGCGATAACTATTGTGACGATGATACTCTCAATCTGAGCCAGGAAGAGCTGACCTTCGCCGAAAATAAGTCCGTTCCACTTAGCACCTGACTCAACACCGGGAGCAAGCTCCTTTACTCCGAAGATACCTGTTGCAATACCGCCCCAGATACCGCCGATACCGTGACATCCGAAAGCGTCGAGTGCATCATCTATTTTCAAGACTTTCTTGAGAAGGCGAACGCCGAAGAAGCACAGCGGGCTTACGAGCAAACCGATGATGATGGCAGCCCATACCGGAACGAAACCTGCGCCCGGAGTGATGGCAACCAAGCCGACAACCAAGCCTGTGGAAACACCAACCAGGGTCGGCTTTCCGGAAGTAACAATATCAAGGAACATCCAGGAAAGGATGGCTGCTGCCGATGAAACTGCCGTAGTTGTAAAGGCGTGTACTGCTGTTCCGTTTGCAGCGAGAGCAGAGCCTGCGTTGAAGCCGAACCAGCCGAACCACAGCAATGCAGCTCCCAAAAGCACGAACGGAATGTTGTGCGGCTTGTAAGCTCCTCTGTCATAATCTCTTCTCTTGCCGAGCATTAGCGCAAGTACCAAGCCGGTGATACCGGAGCTGATATGTACGACGTTGCCGCCTGCGAAGTCAACCGAGTTGAGGTAGAATCCTGTGCCGAACAGTCCGCCTGTACCTTCGCCGTTGCCCATGAAGCCGCCGCCCCATACCATGTGAGCGAGAGGATAGTACACAAGCAATGACCAGAGGCAAATGAACGGAACCAAAGCCTTGAACTTCATTCTGCCTGCTACAGCACCTGTGATAAGCGCCGGGGTGATGATTGCGAACATCATCTGGAAAATCGCAAAGCACATATCCGGGATTACAAGACCTCTGGTACTCTCGGTGATGCTGACGTTATTAAAGCCGAGGAAGTCAAAACCTCCGATAATACCACCGTTATCGCCGCCAAAAGCAAACGAGTAACCGAACAGAATCCACATTACGATTGCGGTTCCGCAGATGAACATCGAAGCCATCATCGTGTTGATTACGTTCTTTCTTCTTACCAGGCCTCCGTAGAAAAAGGCCAGTGCAGGCGTCATAAGAAATACGAGCGCTGCACAGATCATAATAAAGCAAATACTTCCGCTATCCATGTTCTCTCTCTCCTTTTTAAAAATAGTATAACAAAAGTACAAAGGGCGTTGCGCTTATCTAAATCTAAATCTAAATAAGCTCAACGCCCTTGTTGCAGTTATTAGTCTATCACTAAGGGGAGAGAATGTCAATAGAAAATTCAAATTTTTTGCAAGTTTTTACTGCTCGTCCTGCAATTTGGTCAGATTTACCCAATTTAGCTACCAATAATATCACAAACAAAGAATTTTTACCATCAGCTTCTTTCATTTTCTGACTCCATCACCCTCTCTTCATCAAAATTAAAGGGATATCGATAAATCACCACCTTATTTCTCTTACCGCTTCTATGCAGCAGCAGATGATGAATTACGTTATTTTCCGACATTCCCAGCTGCCGGCCAAGCTCCCCGGCAGTTTCTGCAACCGCTATAGGCAGGTCATCATAGTTTTGGGTTTGAAATGGTGACATATATGCTATGTATGTATATTCTCGCTTCATTTTCAGTCTCCCAAATATTATTTCACGAACATTTGTTCTACTTATATTTTAGGAGATATGCCTTGAAAATGCAACTGATAGCTTGATTTTAAGCTTTGCTGTTTCGATTTTGACACAGCGTACCGACAAGCAAAAAGGACGCCCCTGTGAAGAGAGCGCCCTAAACAGCGTTAGATTAAATTTATGTTTTATCCCTTTACTGCACCTGCAACAATACCCTTGATAATATGCTTCTGGCAAGCGAAGTAGAAGATAATGATAGGAATAATGCTGAATACAATAAGTGCCATGATAGCACCAATATCCGTTTGACCGTAGCTGCCCTGCAAATACTGAATATGAATAGGAATCGTTTTATACAGATTTTGATCAAGAACCAAGTACGGCAACAGATAGTCATTCCATACCCACATGGTCTCCAAAATTCCGACCGAAATAAAGGTGGGTTTCATTATGGGCAGAACAACGCTGAAGAAGGTTCTAATCGAACCTGCGCCGTCAATGCTGGCTGATTCCTCAATTTCCAGAGGAATCGACTTGACAAAGCCCGTGAACATAAATATCGCCAAGCCTGCACCAAAGCCCAGATAAACTATCACTATTCCCCAGGGTGTGTTAAGACCCAAGTCGTTGGCTGTTTTGGAAAGTGTGAACATAACCATCTGGAAGGGAACTATCATTGAAAAAATGCAGAAATAGTAGATTATTTTACAAATGACGGAGTTGACCCTCATAAGATACCAGGCGGTCATTGAAGTGAACAACAGAATGACAAATACTGAAGCTACCGTAATAAACAAGCTGATGAGTACAGACTTGTAAAAGGGATAGTTTCCGGAAACCATGCCGCGAACATAGTTTTCAAGTTCGACCCAGCTTTCGCTGTTCGGGAGTGAAAACGGCTCTGCGCTGATATCGGTTTTTCTCTTAAAGGAGTTCATCAGCACGATAAAAATCGGAGATACATATATGATCGAGATAATAGATAACACCGTGGTCAGAATAACCCTGCCTGTCTTGACGGGCTTTTTTATCTTCTCGGCGCTTTGATTTTTCTTTGCTGCATCCATTACTGCTGAACCTCCCTCTTTCTCGTAAAGTAAAGCTGAGCAAGAGCAATTACCGCCACAACTACAAAGAAGATAACGGCCTTTGCCTGTCCTACTCCGCGGAAGTTGTTGTTTTGATAGAAGGTTTGATAAATATTGAGTGCGAGCATCTGGGTTTTATATACCATCTGTCCGCCTATAACCTCTATCGGCTGACCTCCGGTAAGAGCGAGGTTCTGGTCAAACAGCTTAAACGAGTTTGTAAGCGTCAGGAAGGTACAGATAGTAATACTCGGCGCCATCATAGGTATTGTTATCTTAGTAAGTATTTGTGGCTTAGTAGCACCATCAATCCTCGCCGCCTCGTACAAATCACCAGGAATAGCCTGGAATCCGGCAATATAAATTATCATCATATATCCTGCCTGCTGCCAGCACATCAGAATAACAAGTCCCCAAAAGCCGAAGGTTTCATTCAGCACTATCGACGTGCCGTAGTTTTTAAGTATTCCGTCAAAAATCAACTGCCATATGTAACCCAAAACGATACCGCCGATGAGGTTTGGCATAAAAAATACAGTTCTGAATATGTTGCTGCCCCTTATGCCCAAGGTCAGAACATAAGCTATGGCAAACGCCAAAACATTGATAAGTATAACGGAAACCACAACAAACATTATGGTGAACCAAAATGCATTTAAGAACGACGGATCCTGAAGCGCCGTCACATAGTTGTCAAGCCCTACAAATTCAGCATTTGAGGTTATGACAAAATCACAAAATGACAAATAAATACCCTGGAAAAACGGATAAATAAAGCCAATGGCGAATGCTGCCAAGGTAGGCAAAACGAAGATAAGAAAATACCTTCTCTTAATCATTCGTCTCAAAGGAACCCCTCCTTTGTAAAAAGTATTTTAAGATTAAGAAAGGGAGCGGATTAACGCTCCCTTTCGGTCAAATGCGTTTATATCAGCCGTTAGCTGCTGCGTACTGGGTAGCCCAACCGTCAACAAATGCACTGACAACTGCGTCCCACTCGGCTGTGCCTGCTGCATACTGTGTAAGAGCAGAGCCTACACCGTTTTTCCACTCCTCAGACGGAATTGTTGAGAAGTTCCATGATACAGGGGTCTTGCCGTCTGCTACATACTGATCAGCAATAGCTATAAGCGGGTTAGTTGAATCCTTAGCATCCTCAAACGGGATAACAAAGCCCATATCCTCAGCAAGAGCTGTTGTACCTGTATCGCTGGTTACACACCAGTTCATAAAGTCGAGGGTTGCCTGAATATCAGCCTCGGAAGCGTTCTTGTTTACACACCAGTAGTTCTCTGAGCCTGTGCACAGTCCCTGATTCTCCTCGCCGTCAACACCGATGTAAATCGGGAGCATACCGAACTCGTCGTCGTTAAGTCCTTCTGTTCCGTCGTTCTTAACCGAGTCATAAGCCCAGGTTCCGTTCTGATAGAACACTGCCTGACCTGTCTTGAACTCTGTGTCGGCGTCTGTACCTGTCTTGGAGGCAAGCTCTGTCTTGTCGCAGGTAGCGTTGTTGATGTAGAGATCCCAGATAGCCTTGTAGTTGTCAAGGTATGTGCCTTCAATAGCATCTGTTGATGTTATGTTTCTGTCCTTGTACTCATAGTAGATAGGCATATTAGCAAGGTGAGTCTTAAATCTCCAGTCTGAAGAGCTGTCCATACCTGCTGATGTAAAGGCGCCCTCAACACCGAGATCGTCCTTATTTGCCTGAATTTCCTCAGCGACTGTCTTAAGAGCATCAAAATTATTCAAATCATCAATGCTCTTAATTGTTGAATAATCAGCCTCGAAATATTTATTAAGCAGAGTTTTGTTGTAGATAATACCGTAGGTCTCAAGAACATATGCGATGCCCGGAACTGCCTCTCCGTCCTTCAGTGCAAATTCATCACTGGTGAGGTGGCTGTAGATCTCAGAATCTGCAAGGTCGTAGCAGAAGTCCTTCCAGTTGTTGTAGCCTACAGGGCCGTTTACCTGAAACAGGGTCGGAGCTTCTGACTTGTCCATCTCAGATGTAAGCGTCTGCTCGTATGTACCCTCTGCAGCGGTAAGAACCTTTACTTGTACGCCGGTCTCCTCTGTGTACTTTTTAGCAAGATCCTGCCACTGCTTATCCTGCTCCGGCTTAAAGTTAAGGTAATATACCTTACCTGTCTCGCCTGAGCCTGAGCCGCCCGAGCTGGTTTCCGAACTGCCTGTATCGCCGTTACAACCTACAAAAGCCGTGGCGGTCATGCACGCTGCCATTCCAAAAGCTAAAATCCTTGATAGTCTGCGCATAAAAATAATCCTTCTTTCTGTATTATTGTTTTACCTTTTTCTTCACCAAAGCACAAAGCCAGAACAGTCCGACTATAGAGGTCATCCCACTTGTGTTTGTGCAAATTGGCTGAAAGATTTTTTATGTTTAAAATCTTTTCGTCCATATAATAACACAGCAAAAATGAAAAAGCAATATATTTTAAGAAAAATTTTTATTTTATAAAATTTTTTATTGTGTTTTTTGTACAGCTTTGACAATTAACCGGATTTATACCGTTTTATTGTAAGAAAACACTCTTCAGTTTTTATTTAATTTTAACAATGGGCAAATTTGACTTTGTATTCAGCCCCGACGTTTTATGCTTATCAAACATATTGTTATATAATTTAATTATACTTTTTAGCTTATGAATATAATAATACCCACAGCAAGTCAGACAAAAAAACTGCATTTGAAAGATTGCATTTAATGTTTTTTAATAAAGCTCGGAAAAAGGCTTGACTTTTTCAAAAATAAAGATATAATAAATATTGCTGTTCAGCGATGCGGAATTGTGTAAGGGTAGCACAGCAGACTCTGACTCTGTTTGTCTGGGTTCGAATCCTAGTTCCGCAGCCACAAAGCCCCGAAATCGGGGCTTTATATTTCGAGGTGTAGCTCAGTTTGGTAGAGTGCTTCGTTCGGGACGAAGAAGCCGCAGGTTCAAGTCCTGTCACCTCGACCAAAAAAAGCGTTGCCTAAGGCAACGCTTTTTTTCAGTAAAGGAGCTATCCTGAACCGCATCTACAATTCTCTTTACATACTGATCCGAGAACATTGCACATACCTTAGGTGAGAGCAAACCGGCAGTCGGCTCTGCAAGTAGAATACCGTTTGCCCCTGCTTCTTTATAGGCTTTCGCTCTTGCAATGAGGAACTGAGTGGATATATCGAGAAGCTTATGTAAACCAGCAACGACCAAATAACGGTAAATATCATCATTTTAGAAAACTTCATTCGCTCTGCCAGAGAACCGAGGATAATTGCCGGTGAAATTCCTGCAAACATCATATTGAACATTGCAGAAACCATCTCAGGAATCGAACCGTCCTCCGTCACTTGCCAAGAAACATTATTCAACAAAATGTTGTTAAGGTCTCCTATGATGCCCGCATGATCCTCTCCAAAAGTCAGGGAATATCAAGCCAGTATCCACAAAAGCATACCGATACCCAACATAGCCAGGCAAAACATCATCGTATTAAGCGAATTTTTTCTCCGTACCATACCGCCATAAAGCCACGCAAGTCCCGGTGTCATCAAGAACACCATTATGGTACATACAAACATAAATGCAAAATCGCCAGTCATTACCATTACTCCTTTCTGTTGTTGAGAGGGAAACTCATTTAAGCTTTTGATACAAATACCTCATTGCCGTCTGCAAAAACAGCAACTCAATCATAACGGACTAATACGGGATTGATAGATTGCGTATGACTGACTTTATGTAATCTTAACAGCCCATAAGATGTATCAAGTTTGTTTCGTTCCCTCCTTCATGTTCTTGCAATAACTTGCAAAATCACTATACTGAAAAAGCAACATTTCCAAAAGGTACAATTACGCATTATTTAAATATGACAATTTGGGGCTGATTTTGGGGGCTTTTTCACCAATTAAATCCGACAAATCAACGCCAACTCAATAAATAATTATTTTTATAAATAAAAAAACAGAGCTGTATTCAACCTGCCCATTTTATGCAAGCTGAGACAACTCTGTTTTTATTATTAAATACTTTTTATTTTTTATCCTCTTTCAACATCTCACACACATGCTGTACATAGAGCTTTTGAACCTCAGGATATTCTCCAAATCCGTTTAGCCTGGCAGTGACCTGATATCCATTTCGTGACAAAACTGACCTCCAAGAATCCTCCTCACCCGCCATATCATTCTGCGCATGGTCTCCTGCTACCAGCATCATAGGCAGCAGCACAATATTTTGATATGCAGTTTCTCTTAATTGTTCCAGCACGGTGTCGAGCGTAGGATATCCCTCCACTGTGCCTACAAATACATTTGGATAGCCGCACCGCTTCAGCCAATAGTCAAACGCAGGATAAACCATATTCGCAGTATGAGTTGTTCCGTGCCCCATCAAAACATAGGCGGTATCCTCCGATGGCACAATAACCTCATGCAGTGCATTTACCAAAGCCGGAAAGTCCACGGTATGGAATAACAGCGGCCGACCGATCTTCAACACTTCAAAACGAGAGGCAAAGCCTGCGGCGTCTGCGCAGAGATCGTCGTACTCCTCGCCGCCCATGATATGAGTGGGCTGACAGTAAACATGAGTATAGCCGGACTTTTTAAGCTTTTCCAAGGCTTCCTGCACTGTATCAATCTCAATTCCGCCTCGGCGCATTTTGCGAATTATCATGCCGCTGGTAAATGCACGAAAAATATCTGCCACGGGAAACGCCTGCTGAATAGCACGCTCTACTGCGCCGATTGTCTTTTCACGGGTGTTTTCGTAGCTTGTTCCAAAGCTGACTACCAAGATCGCCGTCTTTTTCGAGGGTACGGTTTTACCTGCAAGCGACTCAACGTGCTTTAAATACTCCCGCGCCCCCTGTTCCCGGTAGATTTTAAGCATCTCACAAGATGACAGCGCACATAACGCCTCACGGCGTTTTTCAGGGTCGGAAATTTCCTCTTTCCACTGCTCCCTGAGCTGTTGCTGAAGCTCACAGATTTCTGCGTATTCCTCAAGATTCGGATAGATTTCCCGACATATGGCGGCGGACAGTCCGGGTGAAACTCCTCCTGTTGAGACAGCCACGGTTATTCCTCCGACAGTGCGGAACGAGGGCAGGGTAAAATCAGAGTCTGTCCCATCCGAGGTCACTGACGCCGCATAGCTTCCGATTTCCCGAGCATCAGCGACAATCTGACTATTAAGCTCAGGGCTGTCCGTGCAGGCGAATACAAAAGCCGCATTTTTTAGACAGGAAGGCGAATAGCTCTGCTGTAAATATTTAAGCTCCGAGTTTTTTGGTTGTTTTAACTGCACCAATTCCTCCGGCATTGGCTCCGGCGCAACTACGGTAACACTGGCTCCCTCGCAAAGCAGCGCCGAAATTCTCCTCCTTGCCACCTTTCCCGCACCGATTACCGTGCAGGAAACCCCGTTCATGTTCATAAAAATCGGATACATATCACACCTCTTGACCACCTGTAACATCCTGTAAAATGGCTGCTGCAATTCCGGAAACAGTGGCTTCCTTCGCAGTGTACGCCACAGAAATCCCACACTGAGCCGCCGCCTTGGAGGTCACCTCTCCGATGGAAATCACCTTAGCATGACACGGCACAGAAGGGTCACGCATCTTCGCATAAGCACGAACAGCCGAAGCGCTGGAAAACACCAGATAATCAGCATCCGTCAAATGAAGCCGCAAAAGCTCCTTTTTTCTCATATCGACTTCCGTTCGATAAAGCGGCACGGAAACACAGTCTTTCCCGGCTTTTTTCAAAAGCTGTGGCAAAACCACAGTGCCGTTTTCGGCTCTCATCAGCAAAACCTTATCTTTATCATTGAGACGTGGAATCAGCTCTTCCGCCAGATAACGGCTTTCAAAGCGTTTAGGCATACAATCGACCGATATTCCGTGCTCCCTAAGAGCCTGAGCAGTGCCTGAACCGATTGCGGCGAATTTAAGGTGCATAATGCTCCTCAAATCCGTCCCGCTCTGCCTTAAATCATCCCAAAACAACTCTACTCCGTTTGCGCTGGTAAAAACTATCCATGTGTATTCAGACCAATCCACCTGCAAAAGCGGATTTTCCTTTGGCGTTTTGCAGTAAATCAGGCTGATTTCCGCCGTCTCAGCCCCGTACTGCCTTAGCTCGGTCGCTATTTGCTTGGCGTGCGACTGAGTTCCAGTGGCAAGTACTTTCTTTCCGAATAGCGTTCCCTTTTCAAACCAGTTGAGCTGATCTCTCAGCGACACCACATCTCCAACAACGGTCAATGCCGGAGTGTGAATCTGCTGTCGCTGAACCTCTTCAACTATTGTTGCCAGAGTGCCGACAGCCGTTTTCTGATGCGCCGTAGTACCCTGCTGAACTACTGCCGCAGGCGTATCAACACTTTTTCCGTTTGCAACAAGCTCTTCTACAATATGCGGAAGATTCATAAGGCTCATCAAAAACACCAAGGTGCCGTCAAGCTTTGCAAGGGCTTTAAAATTAATGTCAAGCCGATGGTCAAGCTGTTTATGTCCTGTAATAACATGAAACGAAGAAGCATACGTCCGGTGCGTCACCGGGATCCCGGCATATGCCGGAGCGCTGTAGCAGGAGGAAACACCCGGCACAACCTCAAACTCAACGCCCTGCTCCAACAGAACCTGAGCCTCTTCGCCGCCCCGTCCGAAAATATACGGGTCGCCGCCTTTTAGCCTGACAACGGTTTTGCCCTGCTTTGCAAGCTCAGCCAAAAGCAAATTGGTTTCATGCTGTTTCTTAAAATGATGACCCGCCTGCTTTCCGGCAAAAATCAGCTCGCAGTCCTGCCTGACCACATTCAGCATAGACGGACAAGCCAAAAAATCATAGACAACGACATCCGCCTTTTGCAGGCAGTTATATCCTTTTATCGTCAGCAGCTCCGCATCTCCCGGTCCTGCCCCAAGCAAATAGACCTTACCCTGTTTCATACTACGCCTCCTGTGTCTGTTTTATACAATTCAGCACCTGCCGCCTTGCGCCCGAGATGGTAGATTCGGAAAAATCTACATCAAGCCCATCCTCTTTTTGCAAGATTTCAAGCATATGAGACAGGCGGGGCAGGCGCAGGTGGTGGTAGCGAAGCAGCTCGGGCTGAGAAAAAATTTCCTTTGGCGTTCCCTTTGTAAGCAGCTTTCCCTTATCCATCACGAAAATCTCATCGGCATAAACCGGAATTACGTCAATATCGTGGGTGGAGAGAATTATTGTGGTGTTTTGCTGCTTGCAAACTCGCTTCAGCAGGTGCATCAGCTCGCTGACTCCCACAGGGTCAAGCCCGGCAGTCGGCTCGTCGAGAATAATTACCTCCGGCTGCATGACCATTATCCCGGCAAAGGAAACACGTTTTTTCTGCCCAAAGCTCAGGGAATGAGTCGGGCGGTCGCGCAAATCGGTGATTCCTATTTGCTCCATCATCCCCTCCACACGGGCTCGCACTTCATCCTTCGGCAAGCCGAGATTGCAAGCCCCAAAGGAGATATCCTGATAAACCGAAGCAGAAAAAAGCTGATCGTCCGGGTTTTGAAAGACGATTCCCACCTTGGAGCGGAGCTTCCTCAGTCCTGACTTTGTGTAGGAAATCGGCTCGCCGTGAAACAGCACCTGACCGTGCTCCGGCTTCAAGATTCCGTTGAGATGCAAAAACAAGGTGGATTTTCCTGCGCCGTTTGCGCCGAGGATGGCCGTGGTTTTTCCCTCCTCAAATTGCAAGGAAAGATCCTCAATAGCGTGCTCCTCCTCGCTGTAACCGTAGGTCAGATTCCGTGTCTCCAAAATAGTATTCATTACGACCCGCCTCCTTCAAGCTTCGGTTATTTATATCATCGTTAAAGTTGGGGACGTTACATTAACATTCCCATCCTTTATTGGAAAGCCTCTCTTGTAAGCTTTCCCCTCTTTCAGGCTTTCGCCTGAAATTCACCCCTTGCTGAGCGCTTAACCGCAGGGAATTTCGCCATCTGCAGATGGCGACCAAGGGCTCTGCCCGCTTGAAATACCTATTCTCCTACAAAGGGAATTGCTCTATAAACGGGATAAAGCGTCGTTAAAAAGGAGTCTTACTTTAAATTTGTAGAAACTTAAAATAAAGTTGAGCAGAAATACATATAGAGGAATGCCGCTTTGCGACCTTGATCGAAACTTTATTTTTTATATGTTTATCTACACTGCGCCCATTTACATCTGTTCCGGTATAAAATTACAGCTATGTTATGATGAACGCAGACTTTAGTGCGACAATCCCTTTAAAGCAAGAACAATCCCCGTCAAAACCGTTGTGTAAACAGCAGCACTGACCTTATGCCAGGCCTTTGTGCGGTAGCTCAGACCCAGGGTTTTCACCTCGCCGGTATAGCCCCGGGATTCCATAGCAGTATAGGTTCTGTCCGCCTGACGGTATGCTCGAATAAATAAGTTGGAAATAAGCTGACCCATAGAATAAAAAGCGGTTTTTAAATTACCATATCCGAGGCGACATTCCTGCGCATTGCGAATTCTGGATGCAATTTCCAACAACACAAAAATATACCGATAAACCAGCTCCATCATTTCCACTAAAAACCCGGGAATATGTATACGGCGCAGTGCAGTAAACAGCTCCGTCATAGGCGTAGTTGCTGACAGAAAATACAAACAGCTGACCGCCGCAAAACACTGTACGAACAAATGCCCAAACTGATCAAGACTTTCCCCGGTTATACCTATTTTAACGCTTCCCAGCGAAAGCGAACACAGCATTTCAAGGGGGGTATTCGTAATCTGGATTAATACCATAATACAACCCAAAATTATAAACGCTAATGGTATTCGCAGCAAGCGCAGTACATAGTACCACTTAGTTTTTCCAACGGCAATAATGCAAAACAGCATTACAGCCAAAATCAGAATACTGACCAAATATGTTTTAGAAAACAGACATAAAAGCAGGCTGTAAAGCGAAATGAAAATTTTAAGCGAGGGCGATACCGGGCGAAGCAGAGAAGCATAGGCGATATCGTCAATGAATATCCTCTCTCCATGAGAATGATGATGAAGATGTTTCATAGCCCGCCTCCTTTTTGAGCATAAGCTCCTTTTCAATCGCCGCTTTTTGTCACTACCGCCTCGCCGTCGTCATTTTCTACCTTGGGCTTTCTGCTGATTCGTCCCAATACGAACCCGCAGATACCTGCGCCAATCGCCGCCTGTACGCAGAACAGCAATGACTCTATCTCTCCCGAGGGCGGCTCCCATATAGAATTGAACCACGGCGTATAGCCCTCGTCAATTTCCTCTATCACGCCCGAGCCTGCGTTGTCCGTACCGCCAAATTCCGTATTACCAAGCAACGCAAGAGGAATCGTTACCAGTAATACCACTCCAACAGTCAAAAGCAGATTTCTCGCCCAGAGCTTGCCTCTGTTCGGATTTGCCACGGTAATTCCCGAAAGCTCTCTGAGCTCTTTAGCGCAGTTTTTCTGAATAACGCCGTAAACGATTACGGTCAAAATACCCTCGGCAATGGCTATCGGCACCTGTGTGGGCGCAAAAACCGCTATAAATTTTCCAAAAGACGTCCAGAAGCTGTCGCCCGGATACGCCGCCGCAAGCTGAACCGAGGTTAAGACATAAGTAGCCATATCTCCGACCGTCGCCGCCAGAAAGACTGCAAGAGCGTTTGGCGCCTTACATTTCTTCATCAGCTTGAAAATGCCGTAGGCAACGAAGGGACCGAAAATCGCCATTGAAAATGTATTTGCGCCCAAGGTTGTCAAGCCGCCGTGCGCAAGCAAAATTGCCTGAAATATAAGCACAATAACACCCAAAATAGACATTATAGACGGTCCGAATAAAATTGCCCCGAGTCCTGTTCCTGTGGGGTGTGAACAGCTTCCCGTAACCGAGGGAATTTTCAGCGATGAAATGATAAATACAAAGGCGGCGCAAAGCGCTATCAACAGCTTAACTCTGCCATTATAAGCAATCTTCTTTTTCAGGCTGATTGCACCTGCCACCAAAAACGGAATACATAACAGTCCCCATGGAATACACCATTCAACAGGAAGATATCCCTCCATAATGTGCATTGCCGACGCGCTTAAGCTTCCGCTGCTGAGCATATCGGACAGCAAAAGGATAATTGCAAGAATCGGTATCAAAATTTTCAGCACCAATCCCGCCTTGGACGAGCTTGTCTGATTTTTAACAAGCAGTCCTTTGTTTTGATTTGATAATCTCATACAATCCCTCTCTCTTTAAATATTTTTATATGACATTTGCTTTATTTTGACCGAAGGTCAAGGCAAAATAGTCACCAGCGTCTGACAAAGTCTTATCTATATCTTTCAAAGTATGGGCATTTGATACAAAGACTGCTTCAAACTGGCTTGGACCAAAGTAATTTCCATTGTCCAGCATATAATGGAAATACGAACTAAACCGCTCAACATCAGAAGTTTTAGCGCTTGTGTAATCTGTAACAGGTTCCGAAGTGAAATATAAGCAAGACAGTGAACCTATTCCATTGACAGTACACGGCGCATTATACTTATGAACTATTTCCTTTAAACCGTCTCGCAAGCGGTCGGATAAAAGCTCGACCTGAGTATATACCTCAGGGTGTTCTTTCAGATAACGCAGCTGTGTAATCCCTGCCCGCATTGCCACTGGATTGCCGCTTAAGGTACCCGCCTGGTACACAGAGCCGAGAGGGGCTACCATACGCATGATGTCTCCCCTGCCGCCGTATGCGCCAACGGGCATACCGCCGCCGATTATTTTACCGTAGGTAACCAGGTCGGGCTTTATCCCGAAATAGCCTATTGCGCCGTCAGATTGAAGTCTGAACCCGGTAATGACCTCGTCGAAAATCAACAGAGCGCCGTATTTATCGCAAATCTGCCTAAGCCCCTGCAAAAATCCTTCCTTCGGCAGCACAACTCCCATATTAGCCGCCACCGGTTCTACAATCACACAGGCTATATCCTGAGGATACTCCTCAAACAGCCGCTGTACGCTGTCGAGGTCGTTATATACTGCCGAAAGCGTATCTGCAGTACAGCCCTGCGGAACTCCACTTGAATCGGGAATACCTGCGGTCATCACTCCTGAGCCTGCCTTTACCAGCATTGCATCGGCATGGCCGTGATAGCAGCCCTCAAACTTTACGATTTTATCTCTTGACGTAAAGCCTCTTGCGGCACGCACCGCACTCATTACCGCTTCTGTGCCGGAATTTACCATGCGGATCATTTCCACACACGGCACCATTTCCGAAATCAGCTTCGCCATGTCCACTTCCAGAGCCGTAGCCGCCCCGTAGCTAAGACCATACTGAAGCTGATCCCGAACCGCATCCAGTACAAAATCCGGATTATGCCCCAAAATCATCGGACCCCATGAGCCGATATAATCTATATAAGAATTTCCGTCCTCGTCATACAAATACTGAGCCTTAGCATGATGAATAAACCTCGGCGTACCTCCCACCGACTGGAACGCACGCACAGGAGAATTTACGCCGCCGGGCATTAAATCCTTAGCAAGGGAAAACAACCGCTTCGACTGTTTAATTTCCATTATCCGATTCTCCCTTCCTTAATATATTTTGCAATCTCCATAGCAAAATAGGTGATGAGCATATCTGCTCCGGCACGGTACATACACACTGCCGATTCGCAGATAAGCGCCGCTTCATCCACATATCCTGATTGTGCCGCAGCTTTTATCATTGCATATTCACCGCTGACGCTGTAAAGCGCTACCGGCTGGTTAAAGCGCTCTTTCAATTCTTTTAAAACATCCAGATACGCCATCCCGGGTTTTACCATCAAAATATCCGCGCCCTCCTGCACATCAAGCTGAGCCTCCAAAATCGCCTCTCTGGAATTATGGGGATCCATCTGATAGCTCTTTCTGTCTCCGAAAGCCGGAGCGGAATCGGCGGCGTCCCTAAACGGTCCGTAAAAGGCTGAGGCATACTTTACTGAGTATGACATAATAGGCGTATTGACAAAGCCATTTTCGTCCAGCACCTGACGAATCCTCCTTACCCTGCCGTCCATCATATCCGACGGAGCAACCATATCCGCCCCTGCACGCACATGCGAAAGGGCTGTTTTAGCCAGAACCTCCAAAGTCTTGTCGTTATCCACGTCATTGCCGCAGAGAATACCGCAGTGCCCGTGAGAGGTATACTCACACATACACACATCTGTAATCACATAAAGCTGTGGAAATGCTTCCTTAATATGGCGTACTGCCTGCTGCACAATTCCGTTTTCCGCCCATGCGCTGCTGCCGATTTCATCCTTGTGCTCGGGAATTCCGAAGAGCAATATGCTCTTCACACCCGATTCAACAACCCTCTCAAGCAGCTCGTCCACACGGTCAATACTCCAGCGGTACTGCCCGGGCATGGATGAAATCTTCTCCTTTATATCGCTTCCCTCCTGCACAAATATGGGATAAATCAAAGTATCCGCAGATATTCTGGTTTCACGCACCATACTGCGAAGCACAGAGCCGTTTCTCAAACGTCTGGGGCGATTTATTAAATCCATAATTCTATACTTCCTCTCTCTTTACTTTATCAATCGTCCTGGGCTTTAAGCTGTGCCGCCAAGCTTTTGACAAGCTGTTCGGAATCATCAGTTTTACCGCTGATGCAGCCGCTTACCGGCTTATCGCCCACTCCGTAAAAACCTCTCAAAGTCATAATATCGCCGTCTATAGCGGCAAAACAGCCTATCGGTGAAGAACAGTCCCCTCCAAGCTCTTTGGAGAGCATACGTTCTGTCTTTGCACACAATTCAGAATTGGGATCATTCAGATTTTCCAGCAGTTCAGAAAATTCTCCGACTCTTCCCTGTACAGCCATTATCCCCTGTCCGGCTGCCGGAATCATTTCCTCCGGCGAAAACCTATATGAAATACGCTCCGTAAGCCCCAGACGGGTAAGCCCCGCCTCAGCTAAAATTAAGGCTCCATATTCTCCTCTGTCGAGCTTTGCAAGCCGGGTCAATACATTTCCACGCACGGGTCTTACCTTCCACTCAGGATGCAGCTTTTGAAATTGCAGCGTCCGTCTGGCGCTGGCGCAGCCCACCGGCAGCGACATATCCGGCTCGGTTGTGCCCTTCGGAAAGACCAGTACGTCCCACGGTATTTCACGCAAAGAATATGCTCCAATCGGAATCAATGGGTTTTCCTCCGTGGGAACATCCTTTAAGCTGTGTACGCAGATATCCACCCTGCGCTCCATCAGCGCCGAATCCAGCTCCTTTAAAAACAATCCCTTGCCGCCGATTTGATCCAGAGTTTTATTTAATATCCTATCGCCTGTAGTCGTCATCGTTACAAGCTCCAATTCAACGTCGGGCATGATTTTTTGAATCTGCGCCATAATGCACTCGCTCTGTACAACTGCAAGCCGACTGGCTCGGCTACCAATTCGTATAATTTTGTTTCCCATATCCAGTTTCCTTATCTATGCAGTAATCGTGCTCTATTATGTACCTTTTTACAACAATTTCTGAGTAAATCGGGCGTTACTTTCGGTTTAATACCGCCCATAACCATGTCAATGGTTTTCTCTGTCACCAATCGGACAATTTCATCCAAATCCTCATTATTCCTATACATATCCAGCGCCGTGCTATGCATCAGCCGATCGACCGACAATTCCTTGAGGCGGCGTATATACGGTACGGAAGCCCGGTAATTCTGCCACATCCTGAACTCGTCAGCATACCGCTTGGCTATTCTATGCAGAGCTTCCAAAGCTTCTGCGTCGGGCTGTGTACCGCTTTCAAAGTCGTCGAGGTTTCTGCAATTTACACCCGGCAGTTTTTTGCATGTCTCTTCTACATCCCTCGGCATAGCCAAATCCATAATCCATGCGGGCTTTTTCTTCAATTTTTCAAGCTGCTTTGCAGTGATAGTAAAATGCGGACTGCGGGTTGCGCTGAGCACTATATCAGCGCCGTCTATTTTTGAAAAACGCTCCTCGTACGGAATCGGGGTTGTGCCGAATGGCACTATAGTTTCACCGTGGTGATAGCTTCGCAGAGTAACATATACCCGGCACCCCCTCTCCACCAGCAAATCAGCCGCAAGCCGCCCCATTTTTCCGTTTCCGACAACCACGCAGGTTTTTCCTGCAAGCTCGCCGCAGCCTTGCTCAAGCATCTGCACCGCAGTGTAGGAAAGGGACAGAGGCACTGTATTTACCCTAACCTTTGTCTGGGCGTACTTTCCTGCCGAAACCGCCGTGCGGAATAAAGTATCGAGCATTGCGTCGGAGGTCTGACAGCTTCTAGCAAGCTCAATCGCCTGCCCCACCTGGGTTACAATCTGCTCCTCATGGAGAATCTGAGAATGAAGTCCGCAGGCTACCTCCATCAGGTACAAGGCGGCTTCATCATCTCTCTTTTGAAAAAACCGCCCCGACATCTGCCGCTCGTCCGCCTTCGCCGCCTGTATCAAAAGCTGATGAGGCATTACGGTGCAGCCTGGATCTACGGAAAGATACAGCTCCGTCCGATTACAGGTTGATATCAGCACGCAACCGTTTACTCCGTGTATTTTATAGACATCAAGCATAAAGCTCCTGGCTTTTCGTTCGGAAAAGGAAAACTTTTCCCGCAAAGCAATCGGTGCGGTGCGGTAATTAAGCCCCGCCATAATCAACTGCATGCTATCACTTCCTTGTTTTTTCATATTTCAGCTGCAATGGTGATCTGCACACCACCTGACAGACAATCGGCATACAATGAGGAATTTTCCAGTCAAAATAAGAAGTGTGAGATTCTTCCATTTCCGACAGCACAGCCATGAAAGTACCGCCATGCGCTACCACTGCCGCCGTTTCAAATACATTTGACTGCACAAGCTGCTTTAGCGCCTTACAACACCGACTGACAAACTCCTCTCTGGATTCCCCGCCCGGAAACGGCAGCATACCGCCGCTGTCAATCCATTTCTGATAAGCTGCATTGTCGGAAAGCTCCTTAAAATTTTTCCCTTCAAACTGCCCAAATTCACATTCTGCCAGATCAGGTATGATAATCTGCTGTAAATTCGGAAACAGGATTGAGGCGGTTTCCCTGCACCTTAGCATAGGGCTTGAAAATACATATTTCGGCAATAAGCCCTTTAGCCCCTTCGCCTGCCGCTTTGCAAGCTCAATTCCCTTACTGCAAAGCGACTCGTCTGTTTGCCTGCCGATATATCGCCGCTCAAGGTTTCCGGCAGTCATACTGTGCCTTATGAAAACCAAATTCATATCCGCCGCCTCCTTTCAGCGCATAAAAAAATCCCGGTGTATCTGCTACGAGAACACGGGATGTTAAATAGCGCCGACACGATTGATTATATCCGCACTTTCTTAATTCAGCGTATCAAAATAAAGCCTTGCAATGTCTGCAAAGCGCCACGCCAAAATAGTACACTCTATTCTCGTAGAATCGCATGTAAACCGGTATCCCGACTTCTGGATCTTAATATGAATACGCCTTCCCAATTTAAAAATCAGTGGCTTCTGTATCCACACTCCCCAACACACGGTAGCGGAACTGTGCGGGATTCACACCCGACTTCCCTGACATTTACTGCGGACTATCTTGCTTACGGTCAGAGCTTATAAGCATAGCCGCCAAAAAGGCGTTAATCTTACAAGCTGCCGCCTGTATTCTTCTTTTTCTACACTATATCACACTTTACTTGATCTGACAAGTGTCAATTTAAAACCTTCATTGCGTAAAATTAAATCCGCTCCCTTACTTTTATAAAATCTGTCATCTGTACAACTGATATAGCAAAGCGTTACAGATTGCCGCAGCCACGTTACTGCCGCCTTTTCTGCCCCGAGCCACAATATAGGGCGTGCTCCCCTGCATTATAAGCTCTTTTGATTCCACTACATTTACGAAGCCCACCGGCACGCCGATGATAAGCTTAGGCGCAATTTTTCCGCTGCGAATCAACTCATCGAGCCTTATAAGCGCTGTGGGTGCGTTCCCGATTGCAAAAATTACGTTATCGCCCAGCTCACACGCCTTGTCCATCGAAACCGTTGCACGAGTAACTCCAAGCTCCTTAGCCTTTGCGGCGACATCCGGGTCGGACATAAAGCAATGCGCCTCTCCCCCTAGCTTGTGAAGCGAGCTTTTGTGAATACCGGAGTACGCCATGTTGGTATCGGTGACAATATGCGCCCCCTGATTAAGCGCATCAAGGGCGGTTTCAACAGCACCATCTGAAAATTTCAGATTCTCCACATAATCAAAATCAGCCGTTGTATGGATCACGCGCTTTAAAACGAGCCTTTGCTTTTCCGGCATTTCTACACCCTTAAGGTTCTCCTCGATAATTTCCATACTGCGTGCTTCAATATCCATGGGCTTTATAAATTCCATCTTCATAAGTTCGCTCCTCCTTATTGCAGCAGCTCATATTTTTCAATGCTTGCCGCCTTAAAACTCGCAATTTCATCATACGCCGCCAACGCAAAATCAAACAGCTTTGCGCCTATCACTGCGCCAGTACCCTCTCCGAGACACATACCACATTCCAAATATGCTTGCAATCCTATGGAGTCCAGCGCCAGCTTACCCGCAGGCTCCGCAGAGCAGTGGGAAGCATACAGATAGTCTCGGCTAAGTGGCGCAAGTCGAACTGCACAGTTTGCGGCGACGGCTGAAATAAAGCCGTCAACCAATACCGGCACATGATAAATTGCGCCGCCCAAAAACGCCCCTGCCATACCGCAGATATCGAAACCACCGAGCTTAGAAAGCACGTCCAATACATCATCCGGATTTGGTTTATGCAGTTCAATGGCGTTTTTAATAACTTCTATTTTATGCTGAACGCCCTCGCTTGCAAGTCCTGCACCCCGACCGGTCACAGTTTCGGGCGATAAATTCTCCAAAACGGACAGCACTGCGCTGGAGGTAGTGGTGTTGCCTATACCCATTTCTCCGGTAATAATCAAATTATAGCCTGCTTCCTTCTTTTCCCGGACAAGCTCAATCCCGGTTATAATGGCTTTCTGTGCTTCTTCTTTTGTCATCGCAGGTTCTTTTGCCAGGTTTTTTGTACCATAGGCGATTTTGCGATTCTCCAAGCCTGCGCAATCCATATCCCTAGCTATACCAATATCCACAGGAAACACGTCCGCACCACATTCCCTCGACAGGGAATTTATAGAGGCTATGCCTTTGGTAAAATTGCGGGTTACTGCCGCCGTGATTTCATTTGTAGACTGGGTCACGCCCTCATCCACTACGCCGTTATCCGCACAGAAAATTAAAACCGCCTTTTTCCTCGGCTCAATATCCGCTGAGCCCGTAATACCTGCAAGCTGAATAACCATCTCCTCCAGCCTGCCAAGGCTGCGAAGCGGCTTTGCAATGTTGTCCCATTTTTCCCGTGACTTGAGCATTGCCGTTTGATTAAGCGGCTGAATTTGTTTTATATAAGCTTCCAGCATTTCAAACACTTCCTTCTGTACTTTGCACCATTTCCAACACCTGCGAAATTGTCATTACCTGCTCCTGTGGCGCTCCAATCAGCACCACTTGAATATGGCATTTTTTCGCCGCAGCGATTTTTTCCTCTACACCGCCTCGTTTTCCGCTGTCTTTTGAAACCAATACTGCAATTTGATATTTCTGAATCAGCGAAATTGTATCATCTTCAGAAAACGGAGGCATGGCATAAATCAAATGCGAGCGTGAGTTTGCCGCTATACGGCGAGAATCCTCAGTATCCAAAATCCTAGCCCAACCCCTTGATACAAAATCTTTTACATGCGTTTCATAAAAAGACAGTGTATTCACACCCGTTGTCAGCAAAATATTTCCTTTCATCTGCGACAGGCATTTTGCGGCTTCCTCCTTTGACTGCACCCGAATGATACCTGAGTAATCATATTCAAGCCGAGGTCTGCCCAAGCGGAAATATGGAATATCAAGAGCATTGCAAGCCTTTCTCACCACAGCCGTAACCTCGAGCGCAAAGGGGTGAGAGGCGTCTATAACCGCGTCCATTCCCAGCAGTGCGGATTTAAAGCCGTACTCATCAAGTCTCCCGACCAGAACCTTGCAGCTTGCGTTTTTTAGGATTTCTCCGCCGTATTCCGTCGCCACAAACGCCGTAATTTCGTATGTATCGGGCAAGCGGCGAATAAGCTCCGTGGCTTCGCTTGTTCCGGCTATCACTGCAACTCGCTTCATACATCTGCTCCCGAATCGGTCACACAGTAGCCCCTGGGGGTAATCATCTTTCCGTTTTTAACATAGGTTTGCGAATTTCCGATTAACACCACACAGAACATATCCACCGGCTCGTCCTTGAGCTGACCCAAGGTAGTTATCCAAGCCTTTTGATCTGAACGTCCGGCATTGCGGACAATCCCCACCGGAGTTTTCTCCGCTCGGTGCTTTAAAATCAACTGCGCCGCCTGCTCCAGATACTCAGTTCTTGAGCGGGATTTGGGATTGTACAGGCAAATTACAAAATCCGCCTCGGCTGCGCAGGAAACACGGCGGTATATCAGCTCAAGGGAAGTCATGCAGTCGCTGAGACTGATAACGGCAAAATCGTGCATAAGCGGAGCTCCCAGCACCGCAGCCGCCGCACTCGCCGCCGTGACCCCGGGTACGGCGATAACCTCCAAATCGGCGTGCATTTCCTCGATAACCTCCAGCATCACCCCAGCCATACCGTAAATACCGCTGTCTCCGCTGGAAACCATCGCTACCGTCTTACCCTGCAGCGCTTCCTCCACAGCCGCCCGGCATCTATCCACCTCTTTTCTCATAGGAGTAGCATAAAACTCTTTTTCGGGAAACTGCTCTTTGAGCAGCTTGACGTAGGTGGTATATCCAACCACCAAATCCGCCTGCTCAATCACGGAAATCGCCTGCTGCGTCATATACGCCCTCTCTCCGGGACCGAAGCCTACAATGTATATTACCTGTTTCATAACTTTTCCTCCTGCTAAAGCTTTAGCGGCGGCAGTGCAAGCCGACAGGCGGCTATTGTCACACCGCTGTATTTCACCTTTCCCGTCAACACCGTTCCACAGTTTGACGCCAAGTAGCTGCAAGCCTCTGCAACTGACTTAAGACCCGTAGTCCGCATGACAAACTCAGACGATGAAAAGGGATAATCACAGCTTTTTATCTCCTCGTCAGATACGATTTCAAGCTGTACTTTAAGCTTTTTACAAAGCTTTATAATCGCCTCCTCGTCCTGCTTCAACCCGATTGTAGCAATTTTCGCCACTGAAAGAGGGCTGAGCTTATAGCTTTGCATAAATTCAGTAAAGCAAGCTTTCAGATGCTTCGTCTCTGTGTTTTTCTTGCATCCTATGCCGATAACAAGGCTTTTAGGGCGAAGGTATAAGACCTTAACATCTTTATTTTCCAAAAAAATTCTGTCGGAGACTACCACCGTGAATTTCCCCGAAGGCTTCTTTGTCAGGCAAAGCTGAGGATGAGTACACGGGTCGGACAGGGGAATATCAGTGTAAAGCTCGACCGTTTTCCCTTCAAGCAATGCGCCGCTGATATATTTTAGCGTACCCAGGTTTTCTATGACCAGCCGGTTGCGCTTTGCTATCTCGTCAAAGGCAGGCACTCCCTGTACATCAGTAGCCGTCGTGATTACGGGGGTTGCACCGATTTCAGCGGCGATTTTCCTCGTCAAGTCGTTCGCTCCTCCCAGATGACCCGACAGCAGACTGATAACGTGCCTGCCCTGCTGATCAAGCACAACCACGGCGGGATCTGAGGCTTTGGACTTTAAAAGCGGAGCGATGGTTCTAACTACAATGCCCGTTGCCATAATAAAAACAAGGGCGTCGTACTGATCAAAATCACGCCGCACCGTCTTAGCAAAATCCTCCTTAGGCTCGACCACTCCTCCAAAATGAGTCTGCAAACGCTGCGCCAGCTCCTTACCCTGAGGGGTCAGCCAGAAATACGCAATCCTCATTCGGAAACACCCTGACGAAATTCATGCGTAAAGGTCTTGTCGTACAGCTTAGACAATTCATATGAATCGCCGAGAAAATCGCCCACCGTAACAAGGGCAGTCTTTGAAATGCCCGCTTCCTTGACCTTTTGAGCTATATCGCTTAGCGTGCCTGTCACAATCTTCTGCTCAGGCCAGCTCGCCTTATAAATTACTGCAACCGGGGTTGTCTTGGGATAAGAGGTGCAAAGGCGACGAACAAGCTCTTCTATTCTGCCCACCGAAAGGAACATTATCATAGTCGCCCGGTGTTTTGCAAGCTGTTCAATACTCTCCCGCTCCGGCACAGGGGTTCTGCCCTCCATACGAGTTAAAATAACTGTCTGCGACACATTCGGCAGGGTGTATTCCTTTTGCATTGCCGCCGCAGCCGCAAGGAAGGAGCTTACCCCCGGTACAACCTCATGCTCGATCTCCATGCGGTCCAGCGCGTCGAGCTGCTCCCTGATAGCACCGTAAATGGATGAGTCCCCGGTATGCACCCGAACGGTAGTCTTTCCCTGAGCTTCAGCATCACGCATGACATCGAGCACTTCCTCAAGGGTCATGCCTGCGCTGTCATAGATAACGCACCCGGGCTTTACATCCGACAGCACGGCAGGATTTACAAGAGAACCCGCATATATCACCACGTCTGCATTATCAATCAGCCGCTTTCCCTTTATTGTCAAAAGCTCAGGATCTCCTGCGCCTGCTCCAACAAAATATACCATTATCTCAGTCCTCCTTTTTTTATCAGCAATGTTGTAAAATACGAGCGGTACTTAGCTAGCGGCTTGCCGATATATTCATCAGGCATACCTACATTGCACAGCATTACGGTATGTTCAAGCAAGCCACGCTGCTGAAGAACAGGCAAAAGCCACTCAAGCGCCCGCCCCGCTTTCATAATTACCAGATTATCAAACTGCTCCAGAGCCTGCTCGATTGATTTTTGCGACCCGACACCGGGCAGTACCAGCAGGGATTCTTCGTTTTCACAAAGGCTGTACTGAGTTTTAGCCGCTCCGGCACAAAAGGACGGGATACCCGCAACAACCGTTGTTTCATAGCCCTTCAAAGCCACCATCTGGCGCACATAGGTTGCAGTGCTGTAAACGGAGACGTCTCCCAAAGTCACCATCGCTACCTTTTTTCCGTCGTCCAAGGCTTTATAAACCGAATCCAGCGCTCCAGAACGCAGGTAAGAGCGGTAATCGGCGCCCCGCTTCATGGGGAAAACCACTTCCATTTTTTCCGCCTGCGACATATCCGCCGCCTGCTCGGCTATTGCATATGCAGATGAACTCTCCCCTGGCTGTTTAACCGGAATAACCACCACGTCTGCACTTTCTAAAATCCGCTTTGCTTTCAGCGTCATATCCTCGGGGTCGCCCGGACCGACCCCGACCGCATAAAACATTCCCTTTTTCATTTCCTACTCCTTTGTCTCGCACGAAAACAACATGACCGGATGATTCCCGTCCAGCACATGGTAGCTTCCGACCTGTTTCCCTCGGCTCACTGCAAGCTGTACGACCTCAAATTGCGGCAAATGCACAAGAAGCGGATACAGCTCAGCCTGCGTTTCCAAGGTTACAGTGCTGACGACCAACCTGATCTTTTTCGGCAGCTTGCAAATTGTTTCAAGCAGCTGTGGCATTGCGCCACCGCTTCCGCCGATAAATACACAGTCGGGTATCGGGAGATTTGTAATCTCCTGTTCAGCCCTGCCCGGGACTATGCTGAGATTCGTTGTCTGAAAATATTCTTTGTTTTTATTTAATATCTCAAGCGCGGCTTCCTTATACTCGACAGCATAAACACTGCCGAAGGGGCAGGCTCTGGCACATTCAACCGATATGCTTCCCGTCCCTGCGCCTATATCCCAAACTACGCTGTCCGGCGAAAGTCTCAGCTTGCTGATAATCACCGCTCTCACCTCCTCTTTGGTCATGGGCGAGGAATTTCGCAGAAATGCGCTGTCGGGCAAAAGAGCCGGCCTTAAAACCGCCCTCGGAGCTTTGTTTTTCACCGCCGCAGTGCAAAGAGAGGGATTGTCTTCATATTCAAATTCCGACGGCTTGCCGTGCCAAAGTCTCTGCTCTGGATAGGTCAAATCCGCTCCTACAAACAGCTCTGTCTCCTCCAAGCCGTATTTAAGCAATGCCGAGGCTATCTCCTTAGGTCCCTTGGTTTTGGAGCAGAAGAAGAATGTTACAGCATTTTCCGAAACGGTACGGGCTATCGCTCCGTCGGTACAGTCCCTGCCGTGAATACTGAGTATAGCCGCATCCTCCATTGTAAGCCCAAAGGCCGCTCCCAGCAGCTGCAGAGAGCCCACTCCCGGAATCACACGCATCGGCAACTTGGGGTAGCGGTTTAAAATTGTACGGCACAGGCTGTACATCAGCGGGTCGCCTGAAACGACAATGCCTATACTTCCCCGCTCAAGCCACTCGGGCAGCTTCTCGATAAGCTCGGAGACGCTTGGCATGGGTTTTGTGTTTTTTAAATTTACCAGCCTTAAAAATCTCTCGGAGGCAATAACACAGTCAACTTGTTCAAGCGCCTGCTTTGCCGCCGGGAGCAAATACTCAGCCGTACCGCTTCCACCGCCCACAAGTATCAATTCATGCTGCATAGACTCCACTCCTTTATCACTGTATCTGCCAAACGGCTCTTTGCCAAAAGTCGGCTGCGCTCATCTATGAGAAGCATACCCACCTGAAGCTTACCATGAGTTCGGCGCATACAGTTCTCACAACCGCTTTCCACAACAGACTTCCAGACGGTCTCTCTCAGTTTAAATTTCTCAAGTAATTCCTGCATTTGTACTGTGGTATTACAATTATACAGCTGCCTTACCTGAGAGGTGGAAGCTCCTGCTAAAGCCGCATGGGTGCAAATCACCTCACGCTGACCTCCCGCAATATGGCTGTGCAAATTCATAATATCCGCCGCCGGCTTTGAAAGCTTCCCCGGCCGCCCGACAATGAGAACATGGGTAAACTCCATCTCTTCCGCACGGTCGAGCAGATATCCGAGATAATTACTGCACAACACGATACCGCCGCAGTCGGGGTATTGATTTTTTAGGTAGCTTTCGCCCGAATAGCCGGTAACAAAGGCGCAAGCCGCGCCGTACTCCGCCCGGCACATCGAAAGTTCCAATCGCAGAGATTCCCTGACCGCTTCCTCACTCATCGGGCGAACAATACCGGTAGTTCCTAAAACGGAAAGTCCGCCCTCAATTCCGAGTCTCCCGTTAAACGTACGCACGGCAAGATACGAACCATTCGGAATTGATACAGTCACCACGGCGGCACGAGAACCTATAACCGAACGCACAGCTTTTTCTATCATCTTCCTCGGCACAGGGTTAATAGCCGCCTCACCCGGCGGGAGCTTCAAGCCCTTTCGGGTAATCACTCCCACTCCCTCTCCTGCGCAAAATTCAAGCTTCCCGTCCTCGGAAGAAATATCGACCTTTGATATAACCAGACAGCCGTCGGTTTCATCCGGGTCGTCTCCTGCATCCTTAACAACTCCACAAGCTCCTTCGGACAACGGTTGAATGTCCAGGTGCAAAATAACTCCGGCGGGCGTTTCGAGCTCAACCTGCGAGGGACATTCGCCGGTCGTCTGCCACAGCACGGAGGCTAAGCTTGCCGCCGCCGCACAAGACCCGGTGGTATATCCCTCTCTCAGCGGCTTCATGCTTTAACCTCCCTGCGGTTTAAGATGTCGTAGATTTTATTCATATCAAGATTTTCTCTTAGTATATCCGCAAGCTTGTCATACTGCTGTTGTTTATATGCTTCCAAATCAAAGGGCTTAAATTCATCGGCGTTTACACCCTTTCTCTTCAAAAGCGCCTGTACCATACCCTGAGCCATTTCCGAATTATCAAAAATTCCGTGCAGATATGAACCGAACACCGTGCCATCCGCATTGCAGTAGCCGTCTGTTTCGCCGGTTTCCAGCACGGTAAAAGGCACTGCTTCGTCAAGCCCCTTGGTTTCGCCCATGTGGATTTCATAGCCGCTCACCGAAAGTCCTGACAGCTCTTCAAAGACGCCGTTGACAGAACAGATGACACCGTTCATACGGGTTCTGCGCTTTTGCGGCAGGAAAACGGTTTCCGTATCGAGCAAGCCCATACCCCGCATAGAGCCGCCGTCCTCAACACCCTGTGGGTCGGAAAGGGTTCTTCCGAGCATCTGAAAGCCTCCGCAGACGCCAAACACAACACTTCCCTTTTCATGCTGTTTTAGAATTTCCGCTTCAATACCGTTTTGGCGCATCCAGCGTAGATCAGCCATTGTATTTTTTGTACCCGGGAGCAAAATTATATCAGGACTCCCCATCTCCCGTGCCTGCGTGACATAGCGTACCGAAACTCCGTCAATTCGCTCAAGCACCTCAAAATCGGTGAAGTTTGAAATCCTCGGCAGACGAATCACCGCCAGATCAAGCTTTGCGTCCTTTTGCACCCTGCGGCGGGTAAGCCTGTCGGAAAGGCTGTCCTCGTCGTCCAAGTCGAGCTGCGCATAGGGAACTACTCCCAGCACAGGCACTCCAGTCAGCTCCTCAAGCATTTTAAGCCCCGGCTTTAAAATCTCCACATCGCCTCGGAATTTATTGATAACGATCCCTCGTATCCTCCTGCGCTCCTCTTCGTCCATCAACATGATGGTGCCGTAAAGCGAGGCAAACACACCGCCTCTGTCAATATCTCCTACAAGTATCACGGGCGAATCGGAGAGCTTAGCCATACCCATGTTTACTATATCTACATCTTTAAGATTTATCTCGGCAGGACTGCCTGCACCCTCGAGCACAACTGCGTCATTTTCCTGTGCAAGAGAATTAAAAGCTTTCATAATATGGGGGATTAATTCTTCCTTTTTGGTATAATATTCCCTCACTCCCATCGTACCGTAGACTTCTCCGTTTACGATAACCTGAGAGCCGCTGTCGCTGTTGGGCTTGAGTAGAATCGGATTCATTCGCACATCCGGCTCAACCTTGGCGGCTTCCGCCTGCATTACCTGCGCCCGACCCATTTCCAAGCCGTCGGCGGTAATATAGGAATTAAGCGCCATGTTCTGTGATTTAAACGGTACGGTACGCAGTCCATCCTGCCGAAATATACGGCACAGTCCGGCCGTGATAAAGCTCTTTCCGGCAGAGGACATCGTTCCAACCACCATAATAGATTTTGCAGCCATCAAAAAGCACTCCTTTCACCGACAATCTCCTGCAAACAGCTCAGGAAGTATTCGTTTTCGCCATGCGTGCGAACCGCCGCACGGTAGTAATCCGCATCAAGTCCCTGATAATTGTCGCAGTGCCTTAGCAGAATACGATTTTTCAAAAGCCTCTTATCCAAATCCCCACATCCCTGCGCTTGAAAGAAAACATAATTAGCATGAGGCTCCCAAACACGAAAGCCCAATCGCCTCAATCCGTTATAGAGGTATTGCCTCTCCTGCTGTAAAAATTCAATAAACTGCCGCCTGTACTTCTCGTCCTTTAAAGCCGCACAGCCTGCCGCATTCGCCAGCGTACTCACCGGCCAAGGCTGTCCCGTAGTTCGGACACGCTCGACCATGTCCGAATCGGCGCAAATACCGTAGCCCAGCCTCAGTCCCGGTACGGCATAAAGCTTGGTCATGGATTTGAGTATGAATAAATTGGGGTAAGAGTTGATTTTTGCAATCATAGAGTATTCATCCCCCGACATATCCAAAAAGCACTCATCCAGTAAAACCGTGATTTTTTTTCGCTTCGCAGTATCCAAAATTTTGTATAAAAGCCCTGTCTCAATCAAACTGCCTGTCGGGTTGTTAGGGTTGCAAAGCGCCAAAAAATCATAATCTCCGTCGGATATTTCCTGCACCAAAGCCTCCGTAAGCTGAAAGGGCTTTTGCATTTCAAAGTAATTTATCTTGCACCCACATTCCTCCAGCGCCTCGCCGTATTCCGAAAAGGTCGGCACGGGCACAATGGCGCTGCTCGGCGACGATGCGCGAACAAAGCGGAAAATAATGTCCGCTCCGCCGTTGCCGCAGACAATATGCTCGGGATTGACACGATGATACCGTGCAAGAGCTTCCCTAAGCTTGCGGCAATACGGGTCGGGATAATGCACCAGATTTTGTACAGAGTCCTCTATGGCACGCCGCACCGAAGCCGACACTCCAAAGGGATTGATATTTGCAGAGAAGTCTAATAATTCATCTGTTTGCAACAGTTCCTTTGCCGTATAAATATCTCCGCCATGCTTTTTCATCTTATCCCCCCCAGCAAAGTACAATGAGCAGCCGCACTGCGCCGAACAAAACCAGCAGTAAAACTGACGTCACTATCATCATGCGGTTGGTTCTGAGAATATCCTCAGCCTGAGCCGGTCGAAGCGGCTCTCCGATTGTCGGCTTTTCAACTACTTTTCCAAAATATATATGAGCGCCGCCGAGCTGAATCCCCAAAGCGCCTGCCGCAACCGACTCAGTATGAGCAGAGTTTGGCGAGAGGTGATTTTTGCGGTCACTGAGAAAAACCCAAAGCGCACCGCTTGCGCTCATTTTCAAAATCCACGCAGAGACTATCATCAGCAGTCCGCAGATGCGAGCCGGAAGCCAGTTTGCTGCATCGTCCAGCTTTGCAGAGGCTTTTCCGAAATATTCGTATTTTTCATTGCGGTAGCCAACCATTGAATCAAGCGTATTAATCGCTTTATAGCACATTCCCAACGGCACGCCGCCCAAAAGCAGATACAGCAGCGGAGCTGCGACCCCGTCCGAGGTGTTTTCGGCAACTGTCTCAACGCACGCCTTTGTAACCTCTTCTTCGTCCAAATCCTTTGTTTCTCTGCCAACCAGATAGGAAAGTCGTTTTCTTGCCATTGGCAGGTTCTTTTCACGCAGAGCCTGATACACTTTTCGGCTCTCCTGTGCCAGACAGCGAGTAGCCAAAATCTGATATGCCCAAAACGTATGCAGCGCAAACCAAAGCCAGAAGGAAATTTGATATGCTAAATACAGTACCAAGCCGGAAATCACAAGGCTTAAAAGCGGAATCAACACTGCAAGCACAACTCCGCCAGCAAATTCACCTCGGGGCGATTTGGGAAACAAGCGGCGCAAAAGCCGCTGCGCTGCGGAAATCCCCCTGCCTATCCACACCACGGGATGAGGCATCCAGCTGGGGTCTCCCAGGCATAAATCGAGCAAAAAGCCCAGACATACGCTAAGTAAAATCCACATAATCACTCCTCCGCCTTTCCTTTAATGCGCATACTCAGCCCACAGCAAATTCGATCTACAGTCTGTGCGTTTGCCGCAAGATAGGTATTAAATCTTCCCACAGCCTCCCGCCATTCTCTCTGTTTGGCCGTGACGGGCACCAAGCCGCACCCGACCTCCTGTGTAATCAAAATCGTATCCTTCCACTGCGGCAGAAGCTCACCGCACGCCTCACAGGGATTTACCCCCTCGCTCAGCCAACCGCTTACAAGCGACTCCGCATGATAGATAACACGCTGACTCTTCCACTTTGAAATCGGTTCCTTTGCGGCGTCCCAAACATCTTCCTCCGTCAAAGAATACCTCTCCATAACATAAGCAAGTCGCCCCTGAGCATAACCGCCGATAATCAGTCTCACAGCAACACACCTCCCAGTAAAGCCGTTGTCAAAAGCCAAGCCGTTTCATTTATTACCAGAAAGAATCCAGCCAGATCCCCTGTAAGCCCGCCAAACTGCTTTTTCTGCATATGATAATATCCGCCGAAGACTAGCAAGGACAGTACGATTAGTATCAGGGCAAGCCAGCGATACCACAAAATCATCAAAATTGCGGTGATTGCAAGCTGCACAATCAAAATCACGCTGACGTGCTTTCCTGCGTTTTCTCCAAAGGTTTTTGCAAGCGAGCTTGTTGGAGCACAGGGAAAGCGCGTAATCGAAATACCGCTGAAGCATCGACTTATTACGAAGCCTCCTGCCAGCAAGCCGAGTATGTATCGGCTCTGAGATTGATACAGCTGTGCGTATGCCCCGAACTCAACCAACAAAACCAATACAACGCTGAACACTGCAAAGGGACCACAGTTAGGGTCCTTTAAAATTCTGAGCTTTTCCTCCTGTGGTCGGCGTGAATATAGTGCGTCCGCAGTATCGCAAAAGCCGTCGAGATGAATCCCTCCGGTAATGACAACGATGCTGAGCACCGCCAACACTCCAAACAGAACAAAACCAACATTCAGCAAGCCGCAAACCGTCCAGACAACCCACAAGCCGCCGGCGCAAAACAAGCCTATCAATGGGAAGAAAACCATTGCATGGCGGAGATTTTTTTCAGTCCAGTTCAAGCATTTTACCGGAAGTGCGCTGTACATAGAAATTGAAATAAGAATTGATTCAAGCCATGATTTCATAATACAGCTTCTCCCCCTTCCAAATTATCGGCACACCAGAGCAAACCTCAACCACTACGTCCGCCGCCTTTGCAAGCTCGCAGTTGACTGCGCCTATATACCTCAGGTATGCCAAGGTCTGCTCGTCCGTGGGCAAAATATCGGAGCACACCTCGTTAGTCACTATAACCAGATTAGCCATCCTCTCCTGTACGGCGAGCACTCCGTCTATTACTGTCTGAGCCGGGTCGTAAACCTTGGCTTCAAACTGTTCGTTCGCTGTTAAATTACTGATACAGTCCAAAAGAGCCGTCCCGCCGGGTTTTAAATCAGTCGCCGCTTCCTTCAGCCCGGTCGGAGTTTCCACGGTCTGAAATCCCTTTCCTGCTCGCTGTTTCCTATGACGAGCAATTCGCCGCTTACATTCCTCATCCCACACCTGCATGGTTGCAAGATAATAAAAGGGGTCTCGCTTGAGCTTAAAGCTCAGCTGTTCCGCAAGCAAGGACTTACCGCTCCCTGAGCCTCCCGTTACCAATATTGTCATCTGCCTTCACGCCCTTTCCGAAACTTAACGCACGCCTCGGCAAACGCCTGCGGCGCTGTCGGATTAGAGGGAAAATACAGATGGGGAAATCCTGCCAAAATATGCTCCGTGCTCTGCATAGCCGCCCACTGCCTGCCGTTCGGTCGCTTTGCCATAAAAGCCGCTCCGTTTTCGGTGCTGTCCGCGTAGTGAAATTCATGGGCAAGAATCTTCGTCCCCTGCTTCCCCATCAACGTGTCCTCCTGCGCTGTCAGCTCTACATAGCCAAACCGACACAGCCGCTCACCCAGACCGGATGTGCCGGGCAAGATTCCAGCCATGGGATACACCGTACCGTCCTTGTCGTAAATCGCCTGTTGTAAATACAAAAAGCCGCCGCATTCTGCGAAAATTGGAAGCTTCATTATTGATGCCTTCCTCAGGCTTTCAAGAAATGAGCTATTCCCACTGAGTTTTTTAAGATACAGCTCAGGATAGCCGCCGCCCAGATAGAGCCCGTCCAAGTCGTTGGGAAGCTCTTTGTCCTCAAGCGGTGAAAACGGTACTATCTCCGCCCCGCAATATTTCAGCATATCCAGGTTTTCCGCATAATAAAAACAAAACGCTTTATCCTGAGCCACACCCAAGCGGAATTTTTTTTCACCAGACTGCGGCGGTTGAGTATAGTACAGCGGGGATGTTTGAGACGCAAGCTTCAAAATCCCCTCTAAATCCAGAGTTTGTTCTGCTGTTTCACAAAGAAGTTTTATTTTTTCATCGAGCTTTTCGACCTCTCCCGCCGTCATCAGCCCCAAATGGCGGCTTTCCAAATGCACCTGCGGCAAATCAGGCAGATATCCATATACGGGAACGCCGGTTTCACGCTCGATAATTTCACGATAATAGGAATACATCCCGCTTTTAATTTGGTTAAGCAAAATCCCACGAATCTGATTGGGAGTTCTAAAGCTCAGGTAGCCCTTGCAAAGCGCCGCCACAGAGCACCCCATCCCCTGTGGGGATACCAAAAGCAAAACAGGGGTTTGCAAGCTCTGCGATACCGTATATGCGCTGGCTTCACTGGTTTGCCCTATTCCATCGTAAAAACCCATAGCGCCCTCTATCAACGCCAGATCCGCATCCGCCGCCGTACTTGCGACAATCTGCTGCATCTGAGAGGAGGGGGAAAAATACGGATCGGTATGATATGTACTGCGCCGAGTGATATGACAGTGGAACATGGGATCAATATAATCCGGTCCGCTTTTATAGCTTTGCACTTTAAGCCCCCGCTGTTTAAAAGCAGCGAGCAGAGCCGCCGTCATGGTTGTTTTTCCACAGTTACTGCTGACAGCGCTTAGCATAACCCTCGGCGTTTTACAACAAAGTTTCATAATGCACCCCAAAAAAACAGTACCCGAATTGTAGAATTTATAGTATGAAAAAAATCGCTTTCTTTACAAAAGCGATTTCAAACACATACCAATAGGCGGACTTTGCTTTCTAAAACAAAATCCATACGTCTGCCCATCGCTCGTAAGCAGACGAAACCTTACGCAAACGCCTGCAAAAGCTTCCGCAGACGAGCGTACTTATTTCGTAATCCGACTTCACAGCTTCTTTCAAAATGAAATAGCTGCATCACGGTAGCGTGACTGTACGGGATTTGCACCCGTTTCCCTTAATTTTCAAAAACTGCACCAATACAGGTGCATATACTTTTCTTTACAGCAGCAATATAACCAGGTTGCCGATTTGAATAAAGACTACTGTTGTTATTGTTTATTATAGCATCTCCTACCATTGCGAACAAGAGACAATTCCAAAACAAATAATCAGACAAATTTTGCGAATCAGACAAATTTACCGAAACACCACAGCGGTTAATTGTCTATGTTACCCCCAATAATCAAACAGGGCAACAATATAACCAAGTCGCCGATGTCCCCCGCCTTTGTAGGCGTAATCAAACGAGCTTGTCACGCAGGCGAAGATTTAAAAGTAAGTATGGCTTCTTCATACGGGTTTGGATTAAACTCGCCTATTTTTCGTTGCTAAAGCTTTTTCCCTGTAGAATCGGGTTAAGATTTGACTACAAATGTAATGCTATCTACTAAGACGAAATCCGGTTGAAGAAGCATGTGCAAATAAGCAAATACAATAGTTACTCAACCTTCATCATTCGGTATCCGACGCCTATATGAGTTTGGATATACTGCGGAGAATCGGGCTCGGACTCAATTTTCTTTCTCAATGTTGCCATAAACACTCGCAGTGAAGCCACATAATTTTCCCAGCTGCTGCCCCATATCTTTTGCGTTATATAGGTATGAGTCAGCACCTTTCCCACATTCTTCGCCATAAGGCAAAGCAGCTTATATTCAATCGGCGTTAGATGAAGCTCGTTTTCTCCGAGATAGGCGCAGCCTGCGGCAAAATCAAGCCTGAGCCTGCCGTTGGTGAATACAGAGTCATTTGCTGCTAAGCCTGCTTGCATAACACCAAGGCGGCGCTGAGTCACACGAAGCCTTGCAAGCAGTTCTTCTACTGAGAAGGGCTTGGTTAAATAATCATCCGCACCGGAGTCAAGCGCCTCAATTTTATCGTTATCCTCGCTTCTTGCGCTGATGACGATAATCGGCATATTCGACCAGGTGCGGATACGCTTGATAGCCTCCACACCATCAATATCCGGCAGACCTAAATCAAGCAGTACTATATCAGGGTTATGAGAGGAAGCCTCCATAATGGCGCTTTCTCCTGTGGAAGCAGTTATATATTTGTAATCGTGTGCTTTCAAAGTAGTGGTAATAAGATTACGAATGGGAGCGTCATCTTCCACAACAAGAATAAGAACTTTATTCATTGATGTTCACCTCGCCTGATGGTAAAGTAAAAGCAAAAACAGCACCGTGAGGTGTGTTATCAGTCAGTGTAATTTCACCGCCGTGAGCATTTATAATTGATTTGCACAGCGACAATCCCAGCCCGAGACTGCGGCGACTGTCGGCAATTTTGTTTTCCCCGGTAAAAAACATTTCAAACACATGGGGTTTTATGTGGTCGGGGATGCCTGCGCCGTTATCGGCAATACTAACCAAGACGTTATCATCTTTTTTCTCTGCTGTTATTCTGATTTCCGAGCCGGGAGGAGTATATTTTATAGCATTATCCACTATGTTAATAACAACCTGAATAATCAGTTTTGCATCCATACGGGCAAGCAAAAGCTCGTCCTTGTACTCAACAGATATTACATGTTCACTACTCTTGCGGTTGATATGTCGCATGGCTTCCTCGATAACCTCATCCATAAGCTGAACAGACATATTAAAGTTCATTCTGCCTTCTTCAATACGAGTAACTGACAGCAGATTTTCCACAAGACTGATAAGCCACTGCGAATCATCGAAAATATCGGTAAACACCTGCATCCGTGTTTCATCATCCAGCTTATCATAGTTTGAAATAAGATTGCTCGCATTCCCGGAAATAGAGGTCAGCGGTGTACGCAAATCGTGTGAGATAGCACGGAGCAGATTTGCGCGAAGCTGTTCGTTCTTAGCAAGGACTGCGGCAAGCTCCTTTTCCTTTGCGTTGCGAATGTTTTCTATCGCCAACGCACATTCCCCAAGGATAGACAGCAACACGCTGTTTTCAAATGAATCAAGCGGTTTGCCGTTAATATGTATGCCCACAACACCGTAAACCTTGTTGTTCAAGCGTATAGCAAGGTACAGAAATTTTGCTTTATTCAAAATGTCTGTAGTAGCGCCTGCTCGCTTTTTATTTTTCAGCACCCATTCGGCGGCAGTTTTCTCTTTTACCGAGGAAAAAATATCATTTTCCGCCTCAGGCGTTACAGTAAATATATAGCCCTTGGAGAGCTTTCCGTTCACCTCAGGGTATGCGATAATATCACGATCAAGCAGCTTCATAAGCTGACTTGCCGTGATATTGATAATGTCATTATCATCCTGCGCCTTTTGGAGCAGTTGGTTTGTATCAAACAGCACCTTAGTACGGAAAGCAGCCTGAGCCGACAGCTTTGCATGGTCCTTAAGCTTTGAGGCAAGCGTGCCGGTTATAATTGACGCTGCAAACATTATGACAAAGGTCACTGGATAGCCGGAATCATAAGCGTGAAAGGTAAGCCTCGGCTCTGTAAGGAAAAAGTTAAACAGTGAAACGCTTAAAAAAGAGCTTATAAAGCTGCAGGCATATCCCCTTGTGAAAAGCGAAGTCAGTAAAACTCCGAGGATATATACAGTAATAATATTTGACTCAGTAAAGCCAAGCTCCAAAAACACGGTTCCGATTATCGTTACAACCGTAAGAATGGCGATTGTTATCAGCAAATCCTTAGGATACGGTATGAAGTGCTTTCCGAAAAAATTTTTCTTTGCTTTGTATTTAATATCCGCCGTAGAATCGGGAATGATGTGGATATCCAAATTAGGAACCATCTCCGAGAGCTTTTCGGTAAGCGGCGGCTTGCTCCAAAAGTGGCGGCGCTTTATGTTATTTCTGCCGATTACAATTTTAGTTACACCCGAAATCCGGGCAAACTCCGCAATCTGATAAGAAACATCCTCTCCGTACACTGTGACAATGTCTGCTCCCAGCTGCTGTGCAAGTAGGATATGATTTTGGAGTCGACTTTTATCGTTATAGCTCATTTTATCCGAGTCGGAAGTTTGCACATACAGCGCCGTAAAGCTGCCGCCGAAGGCCGCCGCCATCTTCGCAGCGGTACGCACGATTTTAGCATTGGAGGGCGAAGGCGAAAGACATACAAGGGTGTGTTCGCAACCTTCCTCACAGAATTGTTGCTCCTTATCTATCTTCATCACCGCCTTTTTATTTTAGTAATTTATTATACAATAGATCCATGAAAAAATCTACTGCTTTAAAGCGGTCTGATGCTCAATATTTTTTGACAATTCCAAGTCAGCACTGTCGTAAAGCATAATCCTAGCTCTCTCATGCTTGGAGCGATAACGCAAAACCTCCTCAACAACCTCTTCATCGGACAGCTCTTCCGTGAGCATAACACAGGAGGGCTCTCGTTTTTCGCTCTCTTTCTGGATAGACTTGCGATTTTCTTCAAGAAATTTATCAAGCTTTTTCATTAAAAAGAATCCGCAAACAAATACGCCTAAAATTACAATTATTAGTATAGCCTCTTTCATTTATGCTCACCACCTGAAACGTTCTTGTATGCGGCGGTTATATGTGGAAGCACTTTTGAACTGCCTTGTATTCGCCCAGCACAAGCATAGTCTTATCCTCTGTCAAAACGGTATCGGGAGTTACCGAGACATCCATCTTTCCGTTTTGCTTTACCGCCATAATGTTGATATTATATTTTTTTCTGATATCAATCTGCCCTACGCTCATACCTATCCAGGACTTGGGTACGGACACCTCAAAGATAGCGTGAGTTTGGTCAAGCTCAATATAATCAAGAATATGGTCGGCGCTGTAACGTATTGCAGCCCATTTTGCTACCTGCTTCTCGGGATACACCACCTCATCTGCGCCATTGCGAAGCAAAAACTTCGCCTGACCGTCACGTTCGGCGCGAGAAACTACAAATTTTGCTCCGAGCTCCTTTAAAAGGCAGGTAGTTTCAAGCGAGCTTTGAAAATCATCGCCTATTGCCACGATACAAACATCGTAATTATTTATACCCAGGGAGCTTAAAAACTCCTCGTTGCTACTGTCTCCGATCTGGGCGTTGGTGACAAAGGGCAGAATATCATTTACCCTTTCCTCGTTATGGTCAACAGCCATCACCTGATGGCCAAGCTGGTTAAGCTGCATAGCGATATGCTTGCCAAATCTTCCCAGTCCTATCAGTAAAATAGATTTCATAAGTCTGTTCTCCTCTTATAATATTTTTTAGATACATAGGTGTACTTTAACCTACTGTTATTCTTTCCTGCGGCAGCTTTGAAAGGTTTTTATTCATTCCGGACAGCGCTGCATAGATAAGCGTTAAACCACCTACCCTGCCAAGGAACATAAGGGCTATCAGTATGCCCTGAGATAGTACGCCAAGCTCCGGTGTGATTCCGAGCGTAAGACCGACAGTACCCACAGCAGAGGCAGTTTCATACAGGCAGTCGCCAAGCGGCAAGCCCTCCGCTATACTGATAACCACAGCGCCGCCAAAGAACAAGGCGACATACATCATTAGGATGGTAGCTGCGTTTTTGACAACGCCGGTTTCGATTCTTCTGCCAAAAAACTGAGCGTCGTCCCTTCGGCGGAATGTGGCGAATGCATTTGCAATCAGCACCGCAAGGGTCGTGGTTTTCATACCGCCTGCAGTGGAGCCGGGAGAGCCGCCAATAAGCATTAATACAATCATAATCGCCTGACTCGCTCCGGTCATCGCCGCAAGATTTACTGTATTAAAACCCGCAGTCCTCGGTGTGACAGATTGGAATAACGAACTAAGTATTCTTTCTCCAATGGGTAGGTTGGCAAAATCGCAGAAGAAAAAGAACAGCGCCGGAATGACGATAAGCAGCGCAGTTGTAACGATAATCACCTTGCTCTGCATACGATAACGCCTGATATGGTGTCTGTTGGTGCAGATATCCTCCCAGGTGAGAAAGCCTATACCGCCCACTATGATTAAAAGCATTATTGTAATATTGATGACCGGATTGCCAACATAGGCTGTCAAAGACGGGTAGAGCGACTCGGCGCTGCCGAGGATATCAAAGCCCGCGTTGCAAAAGGCCGAAATGGAGTGAAATACCGCCATCCATATCCCGTTTATACCAAAATCCTTACAAAACACCGGCATCATAACAAGGGCTCCTATCAGCTCGATAAGGAAGGTCGCCTTAATGATAAAGCCGGTCAATCTAACTATGCCGCCCACCTTAGGCGCAGAGATTGCCTCCTGCATTGTGCTGCGCTGCATTAATGATATTTTCCTGCCGGACAGCAATGCGAAGGACGCCGCCACCGTTACGACCCCCAGACCGCCGATCTGAATAAGTGTAATAATAACAGCCTGACCAAACACAGACCAGTATGTACCTGTGTCCTGTACAATCAGCCCGGTAACACACACAGCAGAGGTAGAGGTAAATAGGGCTTCATTAAAGGGTGTTACCACTCCGCTTTTAGAGGACACGGGCAGCATTAAAAGCAATGCGCCAAAGAGTATTACCCCCGCAAAGCCCAAAATAATTATCTGAAATGAGCTAATTCGCCTTATTTTATGTGTTGATTCTGTCATAACGCTTCTCCTTTGCGCTCTCGTTTGCATTATTTATTTTATTACATTCAGTTTTAAGACGGTATAATGGTATTGCCGCTCGTATTAAGATTGTGTAAAGATTCGCTATTTGCAAAGCGGTATGAGTTCCAAACAAAAATCACCGCAGAGGCTTTTATCCGCCCTCTGCGGTAATTTTACATTATTCTATATAATTGTGTATAGGCAATAGATTTCAGCATCGGCTGTTAAGCCCCCTTGTTTGACTTTTGCTTCTTAATTACCTTGAGTCGGGAGAACTCCTCCCTCTCCTTCTCCTCCAAGGCGTCTGTAATATACTTAACAGCAGCTGTGAAGCGGGGAATCATAATGTTCTTGAGCGCATTGGCTCTCTTCTGAGTTTTCTTAATTGAGTCCGCCAGACGATATACGCTGTTTTCAACCTCTGCCAGCTCAGTGGTCAAAACCTTTACCTCGTTGAATTTGATATAAGCATCGTCCAGGGGTGAATTTGTACGGAAAAGACCATAGTGCAGCTCAGGAGTCATGTCGCCCTGCATCGAAACTATAGGTATCTCAACGCCCATGACGCTCCTGTACGAAAGCTTCAGCCTGCGCTCGATTGGTATAGTCTGCGATATCTCATCGCAAAATCCTGAGAGTATATTTGCCCTTTGCAGTGCAAAATATGCCGCGCTGTAGGCGTTGTCAATTTTTCCCTGAATCTCGTTAGCTCTATCAATCAGGGTCATCATCTCTCTGATTAGAATATTGCGTTTCTTGTCGAGCAGCTCATAGCCCATCTTTGCAAGCGCAAGGGTCTTTTTTGTGCTCATTAAATTTCCTTTTGTCGCTGTTATCTGCGAAGCCACAATATTCACCACCTTATAAAATCATAATTAATTAGCCGAGAAGTCTTCAGGAGAAGTCTCCTTGTAGTACTTATCAAGCACCTCGTCGTCCACACGGTCAAGCTCTGCTCTCGGCAAAGTGCCCAAAAGCTTCCATCCGAGGTCGAGGCTTTCATCTATACTTCTGTTAGTTGTAAAGCCTTGATTTACAAAATACTGCTCGAAAAGCTTACCGAAGGTCATGTACTTTTTGTCAGTAGGCGAAAGCTCCTCCTCGCCGATAACCGAAGCGAGCGAACGAGCATCGTTTACCTTTGCTACCGAGGCAAAAAGCTGGTTTTGCAGCGCCGGGTGGTCGGCACGGGTGTATCCCTCGCCGATGCCGTCCTTCATCAAACGTGAAAGAGACGGTAATACCGACACAGGCGGATACAGTCCCTGCCCCTGCAAAGTACGATCCAAAACAATTTGTCCTTCGGTAATATAACCGGTAAGGTCGGGAATCGGGTGGGTAATATCGTCATTCGGCATGGTCAAAATAGGTATCTGAGTAACCGAGCCGCTCGAGCCCTTTACCATTCCGGCTCTCTCATAAAGGGAAGCCAGGTCTGAGTAGAGATAGCCCGGATAGCCCTTTCTGCCCGGGATTTCACCCTTAGATGAACTGAACTCACGCAGAGCCTCTGCATACGATGTTATATCGGTCATAATAACAAGCACGTGCATATTCAGCGTAAACGCCAGATACTCGGCGGCTGTCAGCGCGCAGCGAGGAGTTAGGGTTCTCTCGATAATCGGGTCGTTCGAGAGATTCAGAAACATTACAACCCTCTGCAATACACCGCTCTCCTCAAACGAGCGGCGGAAGTAGTCGGCTACGTCGTTTTTAACGCCCATTGCTGCAAAAACAACGCAGAAGCCCTGTCCTGCCTCGTCGGCGATTTTAGCCTGACGAACTATCTGAACAGCCAGCTCATTGTGGTTCATACCTGAGCCAGAGAAAATCGGGAGCTTCTGCCCTCTGATAAGCGTCATCAGGGTATCTATTGTAGAAATACCCGTGTTTATATAGTTTTTCGGATAGACACGGGAAACTGGATTGATCGGCGTACCGTTGATATCAGCCTTTGTATCGGGAAAAATCTCCCCCAACCCGTCTATCGGTCTGCCAACTCCATCAAACACCCTGCCTATTATCTCCGGCGAAAGGGCAAGCTCCATCGGGTGGCCGGTGAGTCTGGTTCTTGTGTTGTCAAGCGAAAGTCCTTTCGTACCCTCAAACACCTGAACTACTATTCTTTCACCGTCCATCTGTACTATTCTGCCCTGTCTTTTTGTGCCGTTATCAAGGCGTATCTCGACAATTTCATCAAAGGAGGCGCCCTTAACGCCGTCGATAACTATAAGAGAGCCGTTAATTTCCTTAACACCTACATAATCTATAATCATTATCTTACCTTCTTTCTCTCTTATCAGCCTTCGGCAACCGCTCCGAGCTTATCTTTAATCTCGGTTCTGTATTCTTCAAACATCTCGAGCTTGTTGTTCGGGATATCATACTTCATCTTTGTAAGCTTATCGAAAAGACCGGTCTCGAGGATTCTCGAAATAGGTATTCCGGCGTTTACGAGGTGTTTAGCTCTCTTGTACAGATACAGGATTGTCTTCATCATCTGCTTTTGCTTCTCAAGCGGTACATAGGTATCTTCCTTGTGGAATGCGTTTTGTTGGAGGAAACCTACTCTGATAACACGGCAGATTTCGATTACCAGCTTCTGGTCGTCGGGAAGAATGTCCGATCCGACGAGCTTGACAATTTCCATCAGCGAGCTTTCCTCCTGAAGCAAGGCGCTGATTCTGTTGCGGTATTTTATGAAATCCGCACCTACATTCTCAGCAAACCACGGATCCAAATCGGTGAAGTATTCGCTGTAGCTTGTCAGCCAGTTGATAGCCGGGTAATGTCTCGAATAAGCCAAATCCTTATCAAGAGCCCAGAAGCAACGGATAAATCTCTTGGTATTTTGTGTGACAGGCTCACTCATATCACCGCCCTGAGGTGATACCGCTCCTATCATGGTTACAGAACCCTTCTCTCCACACAGTGTGTCGGCAATACAAGCTCTCTCATAGAACTCGGAAAGCCTTGAGGGGAGGTATGCCGGGAAGCCCTCCTCGGCGGGCATCTCCTCAAGACGACCGCTGATTTCACGCAGAGCCTCAGCCCAACGTGAGGTGGAGTCCGCCATTATGGCGCAGTTATAGCCCATATCTCTGTAGTACTCCGCAAGTGTAACTCCGGTGTATATCGAAGCCTCACGGGCAGCAACAGGCATATTGGATGTGTTTGCAATAAGTACTGTCCTGTCAGTCATGGGACGGTTTGACTTAGGGTCAATCAGCTCGGAAAACTCCTGCAAAACCTGGCTCATCTCGTTTCCACGCTCACCGCATCCAACGTAGATGATTATGTCTGCGTCGCACCACTTTGCAAGCTGGTGCTGGGTCATTGTCTTTCCTGTTCCGAAACCTCCCGGTATGGCGGCTGTACCGCCCTTGGCTATCGGGAATAGAGTGTCAATTACTCTCTGACCTGTTACCAGCGGTACCTTGGCGGAAAGCCTGTGCTTTACCGGGCGTGGAGTTCTTATAGGCCATTTCTGGCACAGAGTAAGCTCCGTCTCCTTGCCGGAGCTGTCTTTGACCACTGCCACTGTATCGTTGAGGGTGTACTCGCCGTCCGGCATTACCTTTATAACCTCGCACTCTCCCATAAGAGGAGGCACAAGCAGTCTGTGCTCTATAATCGGTGTCTCCGGCAAAGTTGCATATATCATACCGCCGCTAAGCTTATCGCCAACCTTTATCTTGAGCGTTACGTTCCACTTTTTCTCAGTGTCAAGCGGAGAAACTGCAGAACCTCTCGAGATAAACGCACCCGATCTCTTTTCAATCTCCGACAGCGGTCTCTCAATTCCATCGAAAATATTGTCTATTATTCCGGGTCCCAAAGTAACATTCATAGGAGCGCCGGTGCCGACAATCGGATCACCGGGACGCAGTCCCGACGTCTCTTCATAAACCTGTACGGTAGTTAATTTATCTGTAATTCCTATAATTTCACCGACAAGCCTTTGCTGCCCGACATAGACCATTTCCATCATGGAAAAGCCCTTGGCGTTTTTCACGGTAACGACCGGGCCGTTGATGCCGTAAATTACGTTTTGATTTTCCATCAAATACATCCTCCAGTACATCAAAATTTTTTGGTTCAGCTTTAACTAAACCTTAAGCTTGGAGTTTTGCAAAAACCACTCTCTCTGGTTTTCAAGCTTAGTATCGAGGGTAAAATCAACAACAATGCCTATTCTCTCACACTGTGCTTTAAGCCCGCCGATGTAAATACTTGATACAGCCTCTACGCTGCAATTGTTATTAAAGCATTTTTCTATCTCGTCCTTAAGCGGCATATCCTCCTGCTTAATGCAGACTACTACCTGCTCACCTGCAAAATACCGAGCCGCCTCGGCTGCGTTTTTGAGAAGGGAAGTTTTATACTGCTCAGTCAGGGTATAGTTTTTCAGCTTTTGCTGAGCCTTGTCGAAAACCTCATCGACCATCTCGCTGCGTCTTCTGTAAAGCTGCTGCTTTCCCTCGTCCTCTTTTCTGGCTAGCTCTCCCGCTATGCCGGTACGCATGGACGCCATTTCTTTCTGAATCAGGGCGTGAGCGTCTTTTATGCCCTCGTCCTCAGCTTTTTTTAATTCCTCGGCCTTAAACTTTTCAACCTCGGAACGAATTGTATGCTTCTGCTCGTCAGCATATTTCTGAATAGCATTTAAAAAGTTACCTGTCTTTGTATCAGCCGACATAGCAACCATTCCTCTCCGAATAGTTTATTATTGGTGGCTCGGAATCAGATTTTGACCCCGATAGCCTCCTGTACATATCTTGTGATAGAGTCCTTCGTCCTGCCGTTGCCGTGGCGGTCGGGTATCTCCACAATCAGCGGACGCTGCCTGTGCAGCTTGAGGTCATAGACCAATTCGGGACACAGAGAGACAAGTCGTTCAGTCATCAAAATAACGGCCACATCCTCCATCTCCATAGCCTCCGTCAGCGCCTTTCTAACCTCGTCGTCCTTGTGGATAACCACCCCGTCTATACCGGCAAGACGCATACCAATTTGAGTATCTACATTATCACTAATTAAATAAAAACGCATTTTATCACCAAAGCTTTCATCTTTGATTTAAGTGCATACTCTGCAATTGAAATTGGAGCAAAGCGTGACAAGCTCGTTTGATCACGCCGGCGACGATTGCAACCGTCGCCGGGGGCTTTGCTCCTCAGTGTTTCGGTGGGGAGATTAAACCTCACCGAAGCACTGAATGGAACCCGCCGCCGACAGTGGCGGGGGACATCGCCTACTTGGTTATACAAAGAGGATAATAATTGAAATAAGCACGCCGTATATTGCAATACCTTCTGCCAATGCAACGAAGATAAGCGATTTACCGAAGGCCTTGGGATCCTCTGACGTAGCGCCGATAGCTGCCGGAGCTGCACCGCATACTGCAATACCGCCGCCTATACCGGAAAGTCCTGTAACAAGACCTGCTGCTATGTACTGCAAGCCGACTGAGTTGTCAGCGACCGCCTGAGCGGCTGTAGCTTCGTCGCCTGCAGCTGAAGCTACAAGCGGACAGGCTACACAGAAGATAACCATAGCTGCAAATGAAATAAGCTGTCTTACTACTGCGCTCTTTCTGCTGCGGCCTCTTTTGGCTACGCCGCGGTAGGAAAGATACATGGAAATAATGATGAAAAGTACGGGAAGAGTTAAAAGTATGAGTGTAAATACTGACATGATAATTGCCTCCTAAATGTTTTTATTTAACCCCGCAATGCGGAGGTTTTGACTTTTTTCAGCTTATCTGGTGGTAAGCCTTACGGGCTTGAAAGCCCTGCCGTCGCCGATATAGAACCGGCTGAACATCTCGTAGTATTCGAGCCTTAAAACCTGAATGGTAACAAGGGTCGCCTCCAAAACAGTTACAAAGGCGTTTCCGAATATTACCATTATAATATATCCTACTGAGCCTTCTGACCCAACCATTCCCGCCAGCGTAAAGAACACCAGCATCATTCCTGCGTGTACCAGTGCAAAGGTACCGACGCGAAGATAGGACATTGTGTTGGTAAAGTAGCTGAGCAATGCCTCGAAAAGCTCAAAAAAGCTTTGAACCAAAAACTCGCCCCACTTCTCAGGCTTCCAGTTTTTCTCTCTGTTGACCAGCTTTGAAAGCGGCTCCCCGAGGTAAATCAAGATGAGCGGAAGAACAATAAGCCCGATCACATAGTAGATATTCATAATCTGGATGCCGAACAGCATACACAGAAAGCCTGTAATCAGTGAAGTGTAGAAAATAAGCCCGCACAGCCCGCTGGGGTTGAACAGCGCCCTGCCTATATCTCCCCGCTTTATCGAGGAAACGATATTTAAAAGCATGGCAAAGAAAACTAAAAACACTCCGATTCCGGCAGAGAGCAAAACAAGGGTCGTCGCACTTTCGAGCACCGGAAGCGGCTTGCCGCTCATTCCGAGTGCGTGGTATATCGGGTCTAGGGCTTCCTCAAATCCGAACACCGAGCCGTAGATAAAGCCGAATATAGTAGCGGATATTCCACAGGGAACCAGGATTTTTCCGATGTCCATCCGTTTATACCGCCACATCAAAAGGCCGGCTATAATCAGCACCACGCCCTGCCCCACGTCACCGAACATTATTCCGAACAAAATTGTAAAGGTAAGGGAAACAAAGAAGGTCGGATCCGGTTCGTTATAGCCCGGCAGACCGTACATATCCACGAAAAACTCATAGGGCTTTGAAAAAAAGTTATTTTTAAGCTTGATGGGCGGCGAGTGCTTCAGCTCCTCTTTACCGTCTGTCAGTGAACACTCCACGCTCTCGAGCGATTCGAGCTCCGATTTCAGTTTATCTGCATTTTCACTGGGAACCCAACCGACAAGAATGAAGCTTTTGTGGTAAATCATGGCGTTTTTCTTGATGCTTGAGAAAAGCTCCAGCTCAGAAAGCTCGCTGTAGCTGGTGTTGATGTCGAGCTTCTTTTTTCGACAGTACAGATCAAGCTCCGCGGAAATCTCCTGCTCCTGCTTGGTGTACTCCTCCAACTGCTTGGTTAAAATCTTCAACGAGTTTTCCGGCGTTCCGTGAAAGCCGGCTGTGTCGCAATGCTCAAAATACAGTCCGGAAAATATTCTGTCTATATCCTCGCATCTGTCTATCGGAGTGACATATACTCCCCAGTAATGCGACTCATCCTCGGTACAGATGAAGAAGTAAACGTAGGGGTCGTCCTTGTAGTTATCGAGCTTTTTCAAGCTCTCCTTGGGTAAGCGTCCGAAATTTGCCTTTATAAATTCACAGCTGAGGATTCTGTCAAAATCCATGCCGATTCCAATGAAATGTGAAGTTTCTTCAATGCCTCGCCTGCATTGATCAATCTTTTGGTTAATATCGGTTTTTTTAGCTATGAGCTTTGAAAGCTCCGCATCCAAAGCCTTAGCTCTGCTTATGACCTGCTTTTCATTTCCGTTTACTGCTATATCCAGCAGCTGCGGCTTGATTCCGGCCATTTTCAGGGTCTCGGTAAAATCCGAAAGGGGCTCTGTGTAGGGGTTTTTGTCGGTAACAGGAACAAACCCCCTGGTGTCGGAGTAGAAATTCGTGGGGTCGTCGGGTTGAAACACTCCCGAGTCGCCGCAGATATTGATCACCTTATCAAGCTCCGACTTCAAACCGATAATACCAATTGATTTAATTGGAGAAACAGCCATCAGGGTACCTCCTTAAATTATTGATATATCAACAGTTTTTTGATTACATCAGGGTCTACCTTATATCGTACCCCCTCGATGATATTTATAATATTTCTAAGCTCGGCTTGCTCAAGAAAATAATAACTCATCATAACAACGGTTGGCACCGTCGAAAACCTTATGAGCCTTCTTGACTGGTTATACCTGCCTCTGGAAGCTATCTCGCCGGCATAGTTATACTCCATTTTTGCTATCCTCTTGCCGACGCTGGACTGAGAGGCTACAGCGAACAGCTCCTTTGAGGAGGTCGCCTCACACATCTCGTCAAGCACCGCTTCACGCACTGAGCCGTGGCTAAACAGCTGCTCTCTGATAGCTTGGGGTTTGAAATGGAAATACTTTTGAAGTCTTAAAACCCTGACAAAATTCATAAGGTCTATGTGTGTCGAAAACATCTCAGTAAGCTGCTTTTTTTCCTTGCCTCGGGTATGGTCAATTATATCAAACAAATGGTCGTACATATCCGAATACATTACGTTTTCAATTTTGGGAACGTCAATGTTTTTGCCCGGGGCGGGCTTGTAGGGGCTTAAGAGCTTTTTGTATCTCGAGTTCTCAAGCGCCGCCAAGAACTCGTCGTAGTTTTTCGCCTTTGAAAGCGCCGTCAGGTCGATTTTTGTATGCGCCTCAAGATAAGACGGCAAATCAAACACGTATCTTTCGGTGTTACCGGAATCCAGCAGCATCAAAAAATGTGACAGCTGCTCAACCTCCGCCTTTATTATCAGAAACTGGGAAAAAGCTTCGCCCGTAGCAATCTCGTAATGCGAAAGCGATTCAAACTCTCTGAGAAGCTGCTGCTTGAGCACAGTCTCAAGCTGACCGCGGTGGACGTCTCTCTCGCTCATGTTGTTGAGCACCGACGAATACTTGGTGTGAGACTTGAGATAGGACATGACATCTCCGACTGTGGCACAGTTCAAAAGGCTTGAATAATCTTTTTCTTTAAGCCGCCTGCCGTACATCGACCTTGCCTTTGCTATAACGGCGTTGGCAGCGTATTTTGAAAATATCATAGCTTTGCTCCTTTCTCGAAATTTTCAGTTCGTCATCAGGAGCTTATTACTCTATCAACGATATCATCAACCCATTTGTCGCAGTTTTCACTGTAAAGCTGTTCCAAATGTTCCAAAGTCTCCTTTTGCTTTTGCTGAACCTCCTTGAGCTTTTGCTCAGCAATTTTGCGTTCGGTCTCTTCGTTTTTGACAATTCGCTTTCTCGCTTTTTCTATATAGTTGTTGTAAACGTCCTCTTTGGCCTTGGCTATATCCTGCTCAGAGGTCGCCTTCTCTTTATTGGCCTCCTCTGTCAGCTCTCTTGCCTTTTCGTCCATCTCGACAATCTTTGCGAGCATATCCTCCATTATGAAACACCTCCGCACGGAAAATAATAAATGCGAGGAACACAGTCCTCGCATTTCGCCGTTGAAATGAGCATAACATTAGCAAGAACTACACATCGTTATACTTTAATATATCAAATGTGCTCGTGTTCTGCGTTGTCGATATTATAGCACTCGTAAATTGAAATTTCAATACAAAAAAAGCCCTAAACTTGAAAAAAGCAAATTTTCTTATTAAAAGTATATATTTTATTGCTTTGTTACTCCAATTTTGTGAGCAAATCAATAACGGGCGGGTTAGTTCTTCAGACTTTGCAGCGGAGCAGGAATTCTGCCGCCGCGGTTTATAAACTTGGCAGGTGAGGCTGTGTTAAGCTCCATGACAGGGCCTCCGCCCAAAAGTCCACCAAACTCAAGCCACTCGCCCGCTTTCTTGCCTATAGCTGGAATGAGCCTTACAGCGGTTGTTTTGGAATTGACCATACCTATTGCCGCCTCGTCTGCTATGATAGCAGATAAAACCTCGGGGGTAGTGTCGCCCGGAACATTTATCATATCAAGTCCTACCGAGCAAACAGCCGTCATAGCCTCGAGCTTTGTAAGCGTAAGACAACCGCTCTTAGCGGCGGCTATCATGCCGGCGTCCTCTGTAACAGGGATAAATGCTCCCGAAAGCCCTCCGACATGGGACGACGCCATCACTCCGCCCTTTTTAACAGCGTCATTAAGCAGAGCCAGCGCAGCCGTTGTGCCGTGTGCTCCGCACTGCTCAAGTCCCATCTCCTCAAGAATATGCGCAACGCTGTCGCCTACGGCAGGTGTCGGTGCGAGCGAGAGATCCACTATTCCGAAGGGCACGCACAGCCTTTTGGAGGCCTCCTGAGCGACAAGCTGACCCGTCCTCGTGATTTTAAACGCAGTTTTCTTTATCAGGTTGGCAACCTCGGTGATATCGCAGTCTCCGCATTTTGATAACACGGCTCTGACAACTCCGGGGCCTGAAACGCCGACGTTTATCTCACAATCCGGTTCACCAGGACCGTGAAAAGCGCCCGCCATAAAGGGGTTGTCCTCAGGGGCATTGCAAAATACCACTAGCTTTGCAGCGCCTATACACTCTCGGTCGCTTGTAAGCTCGGCGGTTTCCTTGATTATCTTGCCCATTTTTTTTACGGCGTCCATATTTATTCCCGCCTTGGTCGAGCCGATATTCACGGACGAACAAACGTGCTCGGTCTCGTTAAGCGCACGAGGGATACTTTCAATCAACGCATAATCTCCGCCTGCAAAGCCCTTTTGAACCAACGCCGAATAACCGCCGATGAAATTCACCCCTACGCTTTGAGCCGCTCTCTCGAGAGCATGGGCAAATTTAACCGGGTCGCTGGTGGGGCAGGCTGCTGCGAGCATGGCTATTGGAGTGACGGATATTCTTTTGTTAATAATCGGAATTCCGTACTCCCTGGAGATGTCCTCTCCGGTTTTTACCAAGTCTTTGGCATAACGGCAGATTTTGTCGTACACCTTGTCACAAGCTCTGTCAATATTTTCGTCTATACATTCGAGCAGCGAAATACCCATTGTAATTGTTCTTACATCGAGGTTTTCGTTGTCAATCATGTTTATCGTTTCAAGTATATCATGTGTATTTATCATTAAAGCTATGCCTCCAAATTAATCTTCAACCTCAAATTCTGTGCATTGAGTTAAATATGTCCTCGTGCATGATGTGAATTTTTAAACCCATCTCATCTCCGAGTTTTTCAAGGCTTGCTCTGAGGTCGTCGAAGGGAACGCTGGACTTGTCTATATCGACCAGCATTATCATAGCAAACATATCCTGCAATACAGACTGAGTAACCTCCTGAATATTTACACCGAATGAGGCGCACTGAGCGGAAACCTTGGCAAGTATTCCGACTGTGTCCTTACCGATAACTGTTATAAAAGCACGCATTATTTTTCCCCCTAAGGTTGTTTTGTATTATTATCTATTATCTTATTTTTCGCTCGGACTGTCAATAGCGCAGGCAGGATTTTCTGTCGAAAGTAAAGCTAAAGAAAATCACAGCTTGACAAAGTCAAGGAGAGCAGTTAATCTTAAAATTAGAGAAATTTAACCAATCAACATCGCAAAAGTACTGCGGGCACACGCTCGTACTACCCTACGCTATTTTTTTATAATACATGTAAATTTAAACTTCGGAGGTAACACATGAAACCGTATTTTGACAGCCACTGCCACAGCTCAAATTCCTTTGACGCTGAAAACACAGTAGAGGAAATGCTCGCTCGGGCTGACAAGCTGGGGCTTGAATATCTTACGATTACAGATCATTTTGAAGCTCCATGTTACTACAATCAAAACGAGGAGATGGGCGACATACCGATGCTCATCAGAAATTCAATAAAGGACATTAAATCTCAGCAGCAGGCGCAAACCGGCACAAAGCTGCTTTGCGGAATCGAGCTGGGCGAACCGCTGCAGGATATAAAAGCCACCGAAGAGGTTTTAGGACTTACTGATTACGACTTTGTATTGTGCTCTTTGCACAACTTAAAGTGCATGAAGGACTTTTTCTGGCTCGACTACAGCGCCGATAAAATACCCGAACTGCTCAAGGCATATTTTCTTGAGCTTTTGGAGTGCATACAGTGGGGAAATTTCAACTCTCTGGCTCACATCACCTATCCTCTTCGCTATATCTGTGACAAAGCAAATATAGCGGTAGATTTAAATGAGTACAAAGGGCAGATTGACGAGGTTTTGTCTTTGCTTGCAGAAAAGGACTTGGCTCTTGAGTTTAACACCTGCCGTAACGACGCCCTTGGTTTAAGCGCCATGCATAGTTGTCGAGATATACCCTTTTTAAAAAGATTTCGCGAGCTTGGCGGAAGATTTATCACCCTCGGCTCGGATGCACACAAGACAGCTGACCTCGCAAAGGGCATAACCGGCGCTGTAGAAATACTTAAAGATCTCGGCTACAAAGAAGCTGCTGTATATATAAAAAGGCAGCCCTGCCCCATAGCTTTATGAGGAGGGCGAGATTATGATAATAATTTCGGTGGATTTAGGACTTGCCAGAACCGGGCTGGCATATTGCGACAAGGGCGAACTGCTCGCCTCACCGCTTTGCGTTATAGAAGAGCGTGAGCTTGACGTGCTGGCAGAAAAAATCGCACAAAAAGTAAATGAAGTGAGGGCGGAGCTTATTGTAGTAGGACTGCCCAAGAACATGGACGGCAGCGAGGGCGAATCAGCCGTAAGAGCCAGAGAGTTTGCCGATAAACTGCATCAGCTTACTGGACTTGAGTGCGTAATGCAGGATGAAAGAGGCACAACAGTAACGGCGACGGGCTACCTCAACAACACAAATACCAGGGGAAAAAAGCGCAAAAAGATAATAGACAGCGTAGCGGCCACTATAATACTCGAGGACTATATGCGCAAAAGACGTCTCAGCTCCATGTAGAGCACCGCTTTTACTGTCTATCATTACATGCTAATATTTTAAGACACCTTATATTTAAATGGGTGCGTGGACTTTTGGATAAAATAAAATGAATGGGGGCGATGTGGATATCGACCCCCAAATTTTGTATAGTGCTTTAACATTTTCAAAATAGCGCCGTGCTTTGAACGGTACAAATATAACCGCTCGCCGTACCGCAAACAGGAGATTAATAATTCAATTCCACATTATACTCCTTTATCCAGTAATCAAGCTGTACTATATATGCCAAAATTTGCGGAGTACGCATGAGCTGTCCGTACCACGGGGAGCTTATGTCATTGGGGTGCTCAATAATACTTTCAACGCCTTCCTTGTCTAAGATAGCGGCAAGGGGGCTTTTTTTGTCACTGAGCACGGCTTTTGCACCAGAGCTTACAAGCTCCATGTAGCGAGGATTGAAGGTCTTGGGGTAGGGGCTTTTCTTGCGCCAGACTATATCGTCGGGGAGAATCCCGTCAAACGCCGTCCTGAGTATTCCCTTTTCCCTGCCGTCGAGCGCCTTGAGCTTCCACGGCATATTATAGGCGTACTCCACTATCCTGTGGTCGCAAAACGGCACTCTCACCTCAAGTCCCGAGTACATCGAGGCTCTGTCCTTACGCTCAAGCAGGCACTGCATAAACCAGTAGTAGTTGAGCATGAACATCTCCCTCATCCTTTTTTCGAGCGGGGTATCGGTCGTGAGGGCGTCGGTACGGCTTATAGTATCGAGATAACGCTGATGAGAATACTCCTCACCACGAGGCAGAACTCCCTTTTTCAGTATGCTTCGGCGAATGTCGGTGCTGCGGCTCCATGGGAAGCACTGCTCGAACAAGATATCTCGGTTATGATACCAGGGGTAGCCGCCGAAAAGCTCGTCGGCGCACTCGCCCGAGAGCGCAACTGTAAAGTCCTGCTTTACACTTCGGCAAAACAGCAGTAGAGACGAATCCACGTCGGCCATGGGCAGAAGGTCACGAGAATTGACGGAATCAAACAGAGCCTGATAAAGCTCGTCGTTATTCAATACCACAGAGTGATGACAACTGCCAATGTAATCGCTCATCAGTCCGATATAGTCACTGTCGCTGTTAGGCTGGAAAAGGCTTTTTTCAAAATAGCGGCTGTTATCCTCATAATCCACCGAATAGGTGTTGAGACGACCCCTGCCGTCGGCTTTAAAGCAATCTGCAGCGGTCTTGCAGATTATGCTTGAATCCAGCCCTCCCGACAAAAAGCAGCACAGCGGCACGTCTGAGACAAGTTGACGTGTGATAGAATCTGTGAGCAGAGAGCGACATTTGTTTATAGTTTCCTCCCGTGAGTCGATGTGCGGCGAGGCGGCGAGCTTAAAGTAAAGCTTGCGTCTCAAGCCCTTGTCGCTGTAGCTCAGGCACTCTCCGGGCAAAAGCTCCCGCACTTCCTTGAATATCCCAAAACCCGGAGTCCTCGCCGGACCTAAAAAGAGAATATCGTAAAGCCCCTGCTCATCGACTACCGGCTTTACATGGGGGTTTTTAAGTAAGGACTTAATCTCCGAGGCAAACAAAAATCCGCCGTCGTATTCAAAAAAGAAAAAGGGTTTTACTCCTACCCTGTCCCTAGCCGCAAAGAGGCTGTGGTCAAATTCATCGTAAACAGCAAAGGCGTAAATTCCGTTTAGCTTATCTACACAGTCCTCGCCAAAGCAGATATAGCTGTAGAGCAAAACCTCGGTGTCGCAGTCGGTTTCAAATCGGCAGCCGAGGGTTTCAAGCTCGGCTTTGAGCTCAGGGACATTATATAGCTCGCCGTTATAGACTATTGTGTATTTATGCTCGCCCTGTGTTCGGCTCATCGGCTGCTGTCCGTTATTCGGGTCAATTACAGCAAGGCGGCGATGCATAAGGCTAGCGTGACCATCTTCTGATAAATACACGCCCCTGTCATCGGGTCCCCTGCGCTCAAGAGAGTCCGTCATTTCGTTTATGATTATCGACTTTACGCTCAAATCCTCGTATTTATCTATCCAACCTGCTATTCCGCACATAAAATCACCCCATAATCATTTTACTTTGCCTCTTCTCTTATTATATGCCCTGAGCGGGGCGGTGTTATTCTCCTGCTCCTTTTCAATGATAAAACAAATACCAGGCAGCAGAATATCAGCGCTATGCTGCCGACAATCGTACTCGAAGAAAACTCAACCCCCTGCGGAGTAGATAGGCTTATAGTCTGAACCTCTCCTTGTATAAACAAGGATAATATATAAGTATAACCTGAGCACAGTGCACCCGTAAGCAGGCGGTGCAAAAAGAAATCAACCTTTGATATATTAAGCTTACCCAACAGGGAGAAAATCTGGAAATGCACTGATAACCCGCCAAAGCCCACGGCGAAGGCGACAAACTCAAGCGGCGCACCCGCCCTGACGGCTTCGCTACAGCCCGCCGTTACCTCAAGCACAACATAAACAAGGCTGTGCGAGATAGAGCTTGGAATACGGATAAGCTCCATCAGGTTCTCAACGGCTGAGAGCAGTCTGAAATCAGATAAAACGCCCATGAACGCCGAAAACACTACAACCATTGCACACAGTTTTAAAATACTATCGCTGCTTTTGAAGCAGGAGTTTATTAAGGTCTCGGAAAATGGCGGTGGTTTTATTGGGTTGTATTTCTTATCCTTTATTTCGGACTTTGAAATTATCCCCTCCAAGACTGCTATGGTCAACTGAGACAAAACCTGGGCAACATACAGCACTAAGCCCACGACAGCCGAACCGAGCATTTTCTCACCCAGTGCGACAATCACAAAGGCAGGTCCTGCTCCGACTACAAATCGAAGCATTCTGCACCCCTGCTCATGATTTATCAGCCCTCTTTCATACAGTCGTGCAGTACAGGCCGCACCGACCGGAAAGCCGCCGACCATACTCAAAATAACCGCACCGACAGCCGCTCCCGGAAGCTTTAGCAGTCTTGAGCAGGGCTTTGAAAAGATAAACGATATTCTCTCAAAAAAGCCCAGCTCGCACAAAAGCTCCGACAAGACCATGAACGGAAACAATGCAGGAATTAAAACCTGCCCGCAGTATATAAGCCCTTCGAGCGCCTGCTCAGTCATAAGTCTCACCCCCGCCACATATTTTTATTACGGCAGTTGATTATATGAAAATCGCAGCTAATATTATGCAGGGTGTGAGGTTATGTCCGAAAAACAGGAAGGCGGTTTTATTAAAAACAGCCTTTTTAACAAGGTGGGAAAGCTTCTGCCCTCGTCCGTATATATAGAGATGATGGGAAACTCGGAGCTCACCGTTGAGGGATGCAAAGGTATTTTGGAATATGACAGCAGCATTATCCGTGTGAGCGTAGGGTCGGCCGCCGTCGCTGTAAAGGGCAGGGGACTGAGCATAAAATGTCTCTCGCTCGGCTGCGTGGTGATTTCAGGGGTAATTTCCGCTATTGAATACGAAACCTGAGACTGCAAAAGGGGTGTGAGAGCTTGGAAATACTCGACATTATCAGGTTTGTAAGGGGCTATGTAGAGTTTGAAGCCACAGGCAGCTTTCCCGAGAGACTTATAAATATATCGCTTAAAAAAGGTATTCACGTCTATAAAACTCACGGAGACAATGGAACCGTCAGGGGCAGGGTTATTTCATCTCAGTATGAAAGCTTAAAAAAGCTCGGAGACAGGTGCGCCGTCGAGATTACTCCCCTGCACTGCCGCGGCATACCATTTATATACAGCAACAACAAAAATCGCTGGGGACTGTTGCTCGGAGCTGTACTATTTTTTGGACTCTGTGCTTTTTTATCGTCCTTTGTATGGGTCGTTGAGGTTGACGGCACTCCAAGCGTAAGCGAATATAAAATCAGGCAGGCGCTTGATGCTCAGGGGTTGTACAGCGGAGCATGGAAGGGAAATCTTGCACCAGACACTATCGAAAGGGAGACGATGAGGGATTTGGGTTCGTTTGGATGGATGTCGGTAAATATTACTGGAACTGTGGCGAAGGTGTCTGTCAGTGAAAAGTACAATTCCGACGATGTAAAGCCTCAGGAAACACGACCATGCAACATAAAGGCGGTTAAGGACGGACAGATAGTCAGAATGGATATAAGAAGCGGCGTCGCCGCAGTTAAAGCAGGCGACGCCGTGACAAAGGGGGAACTGCTTGTAAGCGGAGTACTCAGCGTTGAAAACGACGCAGACTACCTCACTCCCTCCGTAGGCGAGGTATTCGCCAAAACCGAGCACACCAAGACAGTCTCACAGCCGCTAAAATACACACAGAGGCTTCCAAGCGGAAGGGTAGTTGAGAGGAACTCCCTGAATTTTCTCGGAATAAACCTGCCTTTAAATCTTACCTACATCCCCTCCGGGGATTACTCCACCGAGTGCGAGTACCTGAATCTGATAGCCTGCGGCAACACAATGCCGATAGGCATATACAATGAATACTGTACTGAATACACAAACAGGGAAATCAAGCTTAGCGAAGAGCAGGCAAAGGAAAGCTGCCTTGCGCAGCTTGCGCTCTATGAGGTGTTCAACCTCGGAGAGTGCGAGATAACCGACCGAAAGCTGAAGCATGAAATAAAGGACGGCTGTTATATTCTCACCGCCGCCTACTCCTGTATTGAGGACATCGGCGAGGTAAGCTATATTGGGATTGAGTAAGGAGGCGGCATCTGCGGTAAGCCGGTGCCGAAGGCACTTCTGTCCTACGTTCGCCTGCACAGCTCTAGTTTACATCTTTGCCAATCTAAACTCTCTGTCCTTCCGTTACTTTTTCCTTGTTAAAAATCCTCTGCATTTTTCTACAGAGTAATCCTTTTAACTTCTGCTCGTTTCAGCTTGTACGAATTTCGGGGCGGCAAGTGCAGCTATGCCGCAGTGAAATTATGCAGAGCACAGTGAAATTTGCACCTTTGGCGCAAGTGAAATATTTGATGAATCAAATGTGAAATTGCGCCAAGGCGCAGTAAAGGAGGCGGCAAATGCCGGTGCCGTAGGCACTTCTGTCCTACGTACTCCTGCACTGCTGTCGTTTAAATTTGTACCAATCTAAACTCTCTGTCCTTCCATTACTTTTGCTCGTTATAAAACTGTGCGAGACCCGGGGAACTAACCACAAGTCTCGCACAAGCTGCTTCAAATCCAAGCCGCTTGCGGCTTCCACAACCGTGCCTTTGGCACGATTTCACATTCGCCATCGGCGAATATTTCACCTGCGGCTTGCCCCAGATTTCACAGCGGCGCAAGCCGCTATATCACCGGCATTGCCCCGGCTGCAATGCCGAATTATAGCCCCGTTAAGTCAAAGTCGGGTATTTCTTCTCTCCCCGAGGAGGACAGCTCCTGAGCGTAGCCGTCAAGTCCCAACTCAATAAGCACGTCTAATACCTTTTGATACTCCCTTTTTGTTATCTTCCTACCCAAAAGTTCATGCCCGACTGCTTTTGCACAGGGAGTGTACTGCGCCATAAGGCTTACAAGCACTCTTGAGCCGAAGCTTTCGCTTATCTGCTTTAAAACCCCAATCGAATTTTTCGTTGCCGAGGGCAAAACCAGGTGGCGGATGATAACTCCGGATTTTATCATTCCGTCATCGTCAAAGCTCGGACTTCCTACCTGATTTAACATCTCCTCAATAGCCGCGACAGCAGAGGCTTTGTAATTCAAAGCTTTGGAATACCGACAAGCAAGTGAATTATCATTATACTTAAAGTCCGGGAGGTAAACATCGACCAAGCCGTTTAACAGTCTCAGCCCCTCTGCGCTTTCGTACCCCGAGCAGTTGAATATCACGGGAATCTGAGGTTTGTGCAGAAGCAGAGCCTGCCTTATCAGCGGTATGTACTGAGTACCGCTGACTAAATTAATATTGTGAACTCCGATTTTTTCAAGTTCTTCAAATTTATTTGCAAGCTCCAGGGGTGAAATATCCTTCCCGAATCCGCCGTGTGAAATCTTATAATTCTGACAAAAAATGCAGTTCAGCACGCAGTGGCTGAAAAACACAGCTCCGCTGCCACGCTTGCCGCTGATACACGGCTCTTCTCCAAAGTGGGGAGCGATTCTCGCCACCTTCATGGTCGTGCCGGCTTTGCAAAAACCGTTGCCGCCGTTTTCGTCTCTTCTAACTCCACAGCGCCTTGAGCAGAGGTTACAGCTCTCTATTATCATAATATCCCTCTTTATACTTTCTGCGCTTGCACATCCACATCTCGCCAAACTATAGCGTTGCAAGCAATCTAAAGCTGGTTATAATATAATACAAGCTCTAAAGTTTTGCAAGCTCCTCGGTATTGAAAACTCATGGCTGATATAGTATAATTATATATAAAATCACATGAATTTTGGTGATCGTATGAGCAACCCTTTTATAAAAACCTCCGATTCCGGTCACGAGTACATAGACCGCTCCGCTTCGATAAACAGAATGACAATAAAGGATCTGCCGCTTTACGGCGTGGACAACGAGGTGCAGGGCAAGAGCGTTTCACAAATATTCAGCACCGGCATAATAGCGGCTGATATACGTCAAAATTCGGAAAAGCTAAGACTGAACTGCTCTGACTTGAGCGACGGCGAGGTAATATCCGGGATGATGAAAGCCCTTGCAGACGGAAACGAGGAAGCCCTGCGCCTCTCAGTAAAATACGGCAGGCGGCTGGGGCTTATTCTGTTGAGCTTAAAAACCGGGCTGAAAGCCAACAGAGCTGCAAGACCCGATTGGAGCGACGAGTGCTGGTATTACTGGGGACGGCTTAAAAACATTATTCTGGTCGGCGGACTCACCAGCGGAATCCTCGGTTCTATTTTAAAATCGGAAGCTCTTTGGGTTTTTGAACAAGCGGGCATAGAGCCATATAACTTTGTAATGTTCGACAATGCAAGCTACATTGGCGTTATGGGCTGCGCCTCAGCGTTAAAAGAACGGGACGGCAGCTTTTTGGTGTTTGACTTCGGTCAGACCAGCCTCAAGCGCAGCGTAATAAAAAAGCGCAGCGGGGAAATAATTGAGACCAGGGCGCTCAAAAGCCTGCCGTCCAAATTCATGTCAACGCAGTTTCAAAGCAAGGACGAGGAAAGGGATACTGCAATGCAGCTTTCTTCCTACCTCGTAAAGCGCATATTTGATACCGTAAATGAAATACCCGATGATATAAATCCGGAGATTATAATCAGCATTGCAAATTATGTTTGCGACGGTGTTCTCCTCCACCCCAGCGGCGGCTATTCAAAGCTCAGCCTCATCTGCCCAAATTACGCCGAATACCTCGCAAACGAGCTTTCGGGGCTGCTTAGGCGGACAATAACCGTAAGTCTGATTCACGACGCTACAGCGGCTGCGCTTTATTTTGCCGACTACACCGACTGCGCCTGCATAACCCTGGGTACTGCCTTCGGCATCGGCTTTCCCGAAACCAGGATATAACCAAGTCGCCGATTTAAAAAAAGCTTAAAAACAGTTGAAAAACCCGATTAGCAGGAGTAAAATATAGCTTGTAAAATTTAAGTTTATAGATTGGGGATATCAAAGATGAAAATAATGGTAGAAACCTCCGCCCGCCACCTGCACGTAACGCAGGAAACGCTCGAAACTCTCTTTGGCGAGGGCGCAACGCTCACAAACAAAAAGGATCTCTCCCAGCCCGGGCAGTTCGCCTGCTTTGAAAAGGTTACAGTAGTCGGTCCGAAGGGCGAGATGACCATGTCGATTTTGGGACCCGTCCGCAGCGCCGACCAGGTTGAAGTAGCTCTGACAGACGCACGCAAACTCGGCATAGCCGCCCCTGTAAGAGAGTCGGGAGACATAGAGGGCACACCGGGGTGCAAGCTTGTAGGACCTAAGGGCGAAAAGGAGATATCTCAGGGTGTGATTGCCGCAAAAAGGCACATTCACTTCGACCCCAAGAGCGCCGAGGAGTACGGCGTAAAGGACAAGCAGGTAGTCAGCGTGAAGGTCGGAACTCCCGGAGCACGCAGTCTTATTTTTGACGATGTAGTAGTGAGAGTGAGCGAGAAGTTCGCCCCCGCTATGCACATCGACACCGATGAAAGCAATTCAGCCGGTCTTGCAGGCACGGTTGACGGAGAGATTTTGCTCTGATTATTCATTCAACAGAAAAAATTAAACCGTCGCCGGGGAGCTTAGCTCCTCAGTCTTTGAGTGTGGATTAAACCTCACCGAAAGACTGAATGTCACCCCGTCGCCGACAGCGGCAAGGTGACATCGGCAACTTGGTTATAATAATTTGGGGGCGGGCATAAGCCCACCCCTTAATTTTATGGAGACAGTGATTATGGATTTTTTAGATTTAGCCGCAAGCCGCTTTTCCGTAAGGAAATACAGAGCCGATAAGCTTGAGAGGGAAAAGCTCGATAAAATACTCAAGGCCGCTGAGCTTGCCCCCACTGGCATGAACTTTCAGCCGTTTCATCTGATAGTCGCACAAAGCGACGATGCCTTAAAAAAGATAGCAAAGGCTGCTAATATATACGGTGCTCCCACCGCAATCATCGTTTGCGCTGACTGCAATAAGGCATGGAAACGCCCCTGCGACAGCAAGCAGATTACCGACATCGACGCATCCATCGTCACCGACCACATGATGCTTGAAGCCACCGATTTGGGACTTGGCAGTTTGTGGGTGTGCCTGTTCGACCCGGAGGTTTTGAGAGAGGAGTTTAATATTCCGGAAAACCTGGTACCGGTGAATATCCTCGCCCTCGGCTACACCGACTGGACTTTGCGCCCGAAAAAGAGGGTAAATATAGGAGAGCTTTGCGAGTTCGTGTAAGCGTCGGTACTGACGGCATATTCTTTCTGCATTGAAATAACCAAGCCATAAATTGACACAGCGAAAAACGTAAACAGCGCAATAGAATATATGAGCAAAAAGCGCCGTTGGCACTTAGTTTTGCTTGCGGACTATGGCGTATTCATCGTCAAGGCGGTAAAAATTGCAGTCGAAGACCGAGCCCTGTATAAATCTCGCCATCTCGTCCTCGTCAAGATTCACCTCGCAGGTGTAGCACTCCGATTCATCGTCATAGACGAAGTGAGCGCAGCTTTCGCAGTTTGACTTCACAGCAAACACTCCTTTTGAAATTATAATTTAAAATTTAATTAGTGGAAAGCCTGTAAGAAAGGCTTTCCACTTTTTTTTGCAAAAGGGTACAAACGTCAGAGTTGTACAAATTATAAAACAGCAGTGCAGGCGCACGTAGGACAAAAGCGCCTCCGGCATCGGCTATTTCACTCAGACGTCTCCGACGTCGCCTTTATCTTATCCCAATACGCCTTAAACGCCTGCTCGTTTTTGTTATCTCCAAACTCGTAGTAAACCCTGTCCTTTATATTATCCGGCAAATACTGCTGGTAAGTCCAGTGGTCAGGGTAATCGTGGGGATACAGGTAAAACTGCCCCTTGTTCGGGTTGTCCTCCCCGTCAAAATGCTTGTTTTGCAGCTGTCTGGGGATAGGTCCGTACTTTCCCTGCTTCAGGTCGCTCATAGCGGCGTTTATAGCGTTATAGGCGCTGTTGCTCTTGGGCGAATTGCAAACAAGGATAACCGCATCTGCAAGCGGAATCCGAGCCTCCGGCAGCCCCACAGCCTGAGCGATATCCACACAGGATTTGACTATAGGAATAATCTGCGGGTAGGCAAGCCCCACATCCTCACAGGCGCAGACCATCAGCCTGCGGCAGGCCGAGGGCAGATCCCCCGCCTCCAACAGCCTTGAAAGGTAATGGATTGCGGCGTTGGGGTCGGAGCCTCTCATGGATTTCTGATATGCCGAGACTATGTCGTAGTGCTCGTCTCCGTCCTTATCGTAGCGGGCGGCGCTCTTTTGAGTCAGCTGCTGCGCCAGTTCCTTTGTGACGATTTTTTTACCATCGTCCGTATCGGCTGCAAGGGTGCACAGCTCGACTGCATTTAGCGCCTTTCGCACATCTCCGCCGCACGCTGTCGCAATATACGAGACAGTATCGTCTCCGATCTCAATTTTATCCCCTCCCTCCTTTTCAAGAAAGGCAAAGGCTCTGCGGATTGCCTTTTCTATGGCAGGGGCGGAAACCGTCTTGAACTCAAACACGGTACAGCGGCTCAAAATAGCGTTATAGACATAAAAATACGGATTTTCGGTCGTGGATGCTACGAGGGTTATTCTGCCGTCCTCAAGGTACTCGAGCAGGGTCTGCTGCTGCTTTTTATTAAAATACTGGATCTCATCAAGGTAAAGAAGAACCCCGTTCATTCCGCTGAAAGTCCCAAGCTCGGCGACTATCGCCTTTATATCGGCTGTTGAGGCTGTAGTACCGTTAAGCTTTCTCAGCGCTTTATTCTGCTGCTTTGCGATTATAGACGCTACAGTACTCTTGCCAACCCCCGAAGGTCCGTAAAATATCATATTTGGAATCTCTCCGCTGTCTATTATCCTGCGCAGAGCCTTTCCCTTGCCGAGCAAATGCTCCTGCCCGACCACCTCATCAAGCGACTGCGGCCTTATTCTGTCCGCCAGCGGGCTTGTGCTCATAAGCTCACCTCGTTTTTCTCACTTAATAAAAACAAGGGGAGCTGTTCTCCGCCGAAGCGGAGAACCACTGAGCTGCTGAAGGCTTCAGAATAAAAATCACTTAACCTTCGGCAGCGCAGTCGCTCAGCCGGGGCTGAGCAGCTCCCCCGTAACTATCCGCACTCTCTTACTCGTAGAGAGGATATTTAGCGCAAAGCTCGGTAACACCAGCTCTGACCTTATCTGCATTTCCTTCAAAGTCATCCGTCACCATAGTTATAAACTCGGCTATCTTGTCCATATCTTCCTCTTTGAAGCCTCTGGTGGTGACAGCGGCCGTACCCATTCTCACGCCGGAGGTGATAAATGGGCTTCTCGGTTCGTTCGGAACTGTGTTTTTATTTGCGGTGATATACACCTCGTCCAAGCGATGCTCAAGCTCCTTGCCCGTAAGCTCGGTATCCTTCAAATCGAGCAGAAGCACATGGTTATCCGTGCCGCCTGAGACAAGCTTGTGTCCTCTGGAAACAAGCCCCTCAGCAAGAGCCTTGCAGTTTTTCACAATCTGCTCGCCGTAAAGCTTAAATTCGGGTTTGAGCGCTTCTCCGAAGCAAACCGCCTTAGCCGCAATTATATGCATCAGCGGGCCGCCCTGCGTGCCGGGGAATACAGCCTTGTCTATCGCCTTGGCAAACTCCTCCTTACAGAGAATAAGTCCTCCCCTCGGTCCTCTGAGGGTCTTGTGGGTTGTGGTAGTGACAAAGTGGGCGTGCGGCACCGGGTTGGGGTGAACTCCCGCAGCTACCAAACCGGCAATATGGGCCATATCTACCATCAAATAGGCTCCGCAGGCATCAGCTATCTCACGAAATTTTGCAAAATCTATAATTCTTGGGTATGCGCTCGCTCCGCAGACTATCATCTTGGGCTTGCACTCCATAGCCTGCTGCATGACCTTGTCATAGTCTATTCTGTGTGTTTCGGGGTCAACACCGTAGGCTACAAAGTTGAAGTATTTTCCACTCATATTTACAGGCGAGCCGTGTGTGAGGTGACCGCCCTCGCTCAGGTTCATACCCATAACCGTATCACCCGGCTCAAGCATAGCAAAATAAACAGCCATATTAGCCTGGGCGCCCGAGTGCGGCTGAACATTGGCATGCTCTGCACCGAAAAGCTCGCAGGCTCTCTTGCGTGCAATCTCCTCAACTACATCGACGCACTGACAGCCACCGTAGTAACGCTTGCCGGGATAGCCCTCTGCGTACTTATTTGTCAGCACGCTGCCCATAGCGGCCATAACCGCCGGAGAGACAATGTTCTCCGAAGCGATAAGCTCGATATTTCTTCTCTGTCTTTTCAGCTCCTCGTTCATTGCCGCGGATACGTCCGGGTCATATTTACCGACAAAGCCTATTGTATCCATGATGTCATTGTACATTGGTTTTACTCCTTTTCGTTTTATTCCATTTTACTATTATAGGGTAAACGACGATTTTTTGCAATTAATTTTAAATCGAGCAAAGCATGACAAACTCGTTTGATCACGCCTGCGACGATTGCAACCGCCGCCTACAGAGGCGGGGAACATCGGCGACTTGCTTATAAGCTTAATCCTCGCCCTCATTACTGTACTCCTTTTGGAGAATAAAGTCTATATTCGCCCTCTCGTATCGGTTGAGCACGCTCTCGTCAAAATCTTCGGGAGCAATGATTCCGTTATACCAGGTACAGCGGTCAAAATACTCCTGAATTTCCTCTGTATCGAACAGCCTGCCGTGACGGGCGTAAATCTCATTTCTGGCAAGCTCCAGCTCAAATCCGTCTATCCCCTCCAAATCAGGATAATCCAGATAACGCTCGCTGCTGTCGGGGATAATGTAGGTACTGATTTCATCGTCATTTGAGCTGTCGCTCGGCTCTGTCTCGGCCGAGGTTTCAGGCTCAGTTTGCGCCTGCGTCGACGGCTGAGTTACTATCTGAGGCTCAGATACCGTATAATCAGATCCGGTGGAGATATACAACATCACTGTCGTTCCCCTGTGTATGCTGCCACCAGCCTCGGGGCTCTGAGAAATTACATAGCCCTGCTCAACCAAATTGCTGGGCTGTTCGGATATCCTCACCTCAAGTCCCAACTGCTCAAGCTGCGACTCGGCGTCTTCCTGTGTCAAGCCGATAAGATAAGGCACCTCCACCGGTATGCTGTCCACCGTTGTGGGCGCTGTCGGCTCAATTACAGAGCTGGTTTGAGTAGGGATCGACTCTCCGTCAGAGCAGCTTCCGCCGAACACCACCGCCGCAAAAATTATCATTGCAGTTATCAGAATCGCACCTATTACGATTATTGCTATAAAGAGATTTTTATGATTTTTTGTCTTCTCGTTTCCGTTTTCGTCTATATCCATCGGGGCGTAGGGAGCTTCGTAAGTTGATTCTACCCTGTCGAAAACTCTCGTCTCCGAGTTTGAATTTTGTCCCGGCACCTCCGAGTATCCGTCGGAATAATCCTCTATTGCGTTGTCCTTAGGGTTACTTACGTCCCCATTTTCTATTGTATTGTTGTCCTCGTCAATTTCATTTTCCGGCGAGCTGTTGTAAGGCTCACGATCACTATTCACAGTCTCCAAATCAACACCACAATATGGGCAAAACCTTGCTCCATCGCTTACTGTTTTTCCGCAGCTAAAACATTTCATTACATCACTGCCTTTCGTCATAGATTATACTAAAGCTACGCCTCCTCGACCAAAGCTAAATATAATCCTCTCGACAAAATTATACAACCTTTCACGAAATATTACAACCAAAAGACTGAATTTGTAAAAAACACGGTTGCAAAAATTAAGCCGCCGTGCAGCCAATCAAAGGCTTAACGTGGCGGTTAAAGTACGGCGGCAAAGTAAAATACAAAGTAAAATATATATTATTTCCCCAAAAATCTGTTCATGAGAGTACAGCCCTTTTCAATATATACGCCGGTGGATTTTGCGCTCTCCTCGTCGAATACGGTAACTCCGCTTTCTCTCTCGTCAAAGCTGCGGTAAATGAGATACGGCACAGGGTCGGAGCAGTGGGTGCGAATTGCCAGCGGCGTCGGGTGGTCGGGCAGCACCATAACTGCGTAATCTCCATACTTTTTCAGCTCGGATATGAGCGGGGTGAGGATTTTCTCATCAATCAGCTCTATCGCCCTTATCTTATTTTCGGTCTCGCCCCTGTGTCCGCACTCGTCCGGTGCTTCTACATGAATATAGGCAAAATCGCAACCGTTTTTCAAACAGTCAAGAGCCGCTTGGAGCTTGCCTTCAAAATTTGTATCTATATAACCCGTAGCCCCTTGAACCTCAGGGGTCTCCATCCCGGCGCAGATTCCTATACCCTTTAAAAGGTCAACTGCGGAAATAACCGCACCCTTAAGTCCGAATTTACTCTCAAAGCTGTCAAGAAGAGGCTTTTGTCCCTCGCCCCACAGCCAAATAGAATTTGCCGGGCGGCGCCCCGCCTTAATTCTCTTTATATTCACCGGGTGATCCTTCAAAAGCTCATAGCTGCGCTTTTGAAGCTCATACAGCTTGGGCGTACCCTCTCCCTTTGGAATATAGTCGGTAATCCTTCTGCCCGTTATGTCGTGCGGAGGTGTAAGCTCTCCGGGGTGAGGTATGCCCTTATCCCAAACGAGGCAATGACGGTAGCTAACGCCCGAGTAAAAGGTAAATTCCTCGTTTCCAAGCTTTGACTGTATAAATTCAATCAGCTCGCGAGCCTCTTCGGTGGAGATATCATCAGCACAGTAATCCACCATTGTTTTGTCCTCATAATTCTCCTCATCGCTCAGTGTGACAAGGTTACAGCGCAGTGTAACATCGCTTTCCTTGAGATCTATTCCAATGCTTGCCGCCTCGAGCGGTGAGCGCCCCGTATAGTATACGGCGGGGTCATAGCCCATGACTGAAAGGTTGGCCACGTCACTGCCGGGCTTTAAACCCTCGGCTACAGTTTTGACAAGCCCCACCTCCGACTTGGGAGCAAGAGCGTTCATCATATCTTTCTTTGCCACAGACATAGGAGTTTTACCGCCAAGACTCTCAACCGGGTAATCCGCCATGCCATCGCAAAGCACTACTACATACTTCAAAGCTATCACCTTTTCAAAATTACTTTTACCGTATAATTATATAGCCAAAGCGAATTTTAATCAAGCAAAAAGGCGGAAATAAAGAAAAGAGTTGAGCACTGACTACTCAAAACATCTGAAGCTGCCACATATCAAATTAATTTAAATCGTCGCCGGGGAGCTTCGCTCCTCAGGGTTGGGGGATTAAACCTCACCGAAAGGCCGAATGTCCCCGCCGCCTACTCAGGCGGAGAACATCGGCGACTTGCTTATATAAAAAAGCTGCCGCAAATCTTGACCATTTGCGACAACCCAAAATTGTATATTTATCAGTCTTTCTTAATTTCCCCTGTCACATCAGTGAGGAGCTTTTTCATCTTCAAAGCCTCGTCCCTTGCTGCGGCGGCAAAGTCGCCTTCGGCACAGCCCGACTTTTGCCATGCGCACATAATTCCTCTTGACGAGTTCACTATTGCGCCGAGCCCGTTTTTATCAAATGCACCTGCGATATCGTCCGCCGTACCGCCCTGAGCGCCATACCCGGGCACCAGGAAGAAGGTGTGGGGCAACTCCAGGCGAAGCTCAGTGAGCTGCTCCGGATAGGTAGCGCCGACCACAGCTCCTACTCCAGAATATCCGTATCTGCCGGGAAGTTCTTCTCCCCATCTCTCGCACAGCTTACCCATGTGAAGGTAAATTGTCTCGCCGCCCTCGAGCTCGAGGTTTTGCAGCTCGCCAGAGCTGGGGTTGGAGGTTTTAACGAGGACAAACATACCCTTATCCTCCGCCTTGGCAACCTCAATCACCGGTGCAATTCCGTCAGTTCCGAGATAGCCGTTTACCGTCAGCGCGTCAGCGCCGAAGGCAGTGACGCGCTCGCCCTCTATCTCGGTTTTGCCGAGATGAGCAGCGGCATAAGCCTGCATTGTTGTGCCTATGTCGTTGCGCTTTGCATCGGTTATGACGAACATTCCCTTCTCCTTTGCATAGGAGATTGTCCTCTCAAGCGCCCTGACGCCCTGCCAGCCGTACATCTCGTAATAAGCCGCCTGCGGCTTTACCGCCGGTACAATATCGCATAGAGAATCTATAAGTCCTTTGTTAAACTGCCACAGCGCCTCAGCCGCACCCTCGAGGGTTTTGCCGTACTGCTCGAAGGCTGCGCTCTTTATATATTCGGGAATGTAGCCGAGCTTTGGGTCAAGCCCTGCCACAGTAGGATTTTGCTTTTCAACTATTTTTTCAATAAGTCTATCAAATGACATTTCTATTCTCCTCACATTATATATTTATCAACAACTAATCTATTTATCGCAGTAAACTATTTTTCCTCCCAGAACAGTGTACTTCACCCTTCCCTTGAGGGTCTTTCCCTTAAACGGGCAATTCTTTGATTTTCCATGCAGTTTATTTACATCTACTACCCATTCCTCGTCAGGGTCAAAAATTACAACGTCAGCCGCTGCGCCTTTGCTGAGACTGCCCGCGCTTATTCCCAGGATTTTTGCCGGATTTGTACTCATCAGACTTATTATATCGAGCAGATTAAGCTTCCCCGTATGATATAAATACGTCAACGTCACGGCAAGCGAAGTCTCCATTCCTATCGAACCGTTGGGGGCAGACTCAAAGTCGCTTTTATCCTCTGCGGTGTGCGGAGCGTGGTCGGTGGCTATGGCGTCTATTATCCCGTGCTGGAGTGCGTAAATTATAGCCTCCACGTCCTCCTCTGTTCTCAGCGGAGGATTCATTCTGTAATCGGCGTCACGCTTCAAAAGCTCCTTTTCATTCAGAGCAAAGTAGTGCGGAGCTGTCTCGGCGGAAACCTCGACAAAATTCTCCTTTGCCGACTTTATCATGTCAACCGCTTCTTTCGTGCTGACATGGCAGATATGAATCGGCACTCCGTAAGACGAAGCCAAGGCTATCTCCCTGGCAGTGCCACAGTTTTCGGCAGCTCTGGGGATACCCTTGATTCCCAGAGCATCGGACACCTCTCCCTCGTTTATCTTTCCGCCGCTTGCGAGATACAAATCCTCGCAATGTGCAACCACCGACATACCGAGGCTTTCAGCCTTTAACATAGCCTCGGCCATCAAGGCTGTGTCCTCCACCGGTCTGCCGTCGTCAGTCAGAGCAACTGCTCCGGCATCGCCGAGGGCTTCAATATCCGTCAACTCACGGCTTTTCAAGCCCTTTGTAATACTCGCTGCAACGTACACTCTCGCATCCGCTGATTTTGCCTTGTCAAGGATATACCTCACTGTCTCCTCGTTGTCAACCGTCGGGGCAGTGTTCGGCATTGCGAGCAGGCTCGTCACGCCGCCCGCTGCGGCCGCCTTGCACCCGGAGATTATATCCTCCTTCTCGGTCTGCCCGGGATCTCTGAGGTGAACGTGCATATCGACAAGCCCAGGAGCTGCCACCAATCCCGTGCCGTCTATAACCTCAAAGTACTCCCGAGCTTCATCGGAGATCACTCCGCCGTCTATATAGATGTCCCCGATCTCGTCTTTGTTGACCGTCGGGTCTATGATGCGTACATTTTTAATAATTAAGCCCATACTTAGCTCCTTTACCTGTACTTATCCCAATAGCTGTCACTGTCAAAGTTCTTGACAAACTCACTGTCCTCGCTTGAGCTGTGCCTTGCGGCATATCTCTCCTCACGCTGCGCCCTGCGCTTAGCCGCAGCCGCACGCTCTTTCTCGGTTTTCTCTGGTCTTGGACTGTGGCTGCGCTTCTCGCTTTCCGAAGCGTGTTTGTGCTCGTGCGCCGGCTCTTTTTCTGTTTTTGATGACTTTGCAAGCGCCCCTTTGACCTTGCCTTTAAAACCGTTCTCCTCCGGATAATCATCTACAAACGCTTCGTCGTAATCCTCGTTGTTATTTCTCGAAAGCTCATAAAGGTCTGACTGCTCAGGGTTATCGCTTTGGTCGGCCTGCTTTATTATATCCACCTTGAGGCGAACCGGTCTGTTTTCAAAATTCTCGTCGCCCGGGGTATTTTTAAGATAGTCAAGCTGAACCTGAGTGGGGATCTCCGACTGATCATCAAACAGGCCGTCGCTTTCTATCTCACGGAAGTAGCTCTCTGCGGCGTCCTCGCCTCTTGGGTCCTTTTTTTTGGGCTTGTGATGATGCGTTGTTCTTACGGGTTTTGCCGTCTTTACCCCTGCGTACTCGTCGCTGTCAGTCTGAGTAAGGTTGTTATCTCTTTTCTGACGGACCTGTTTTTGTTCGCTGTGCCTATCCTTTTGCTCCGATATCACTGCCTCAGCATAATCGTCAGGCTTTGCCGAGCGCTTGCTCTTGATAGTCTTTATCACCAAGAAAGCAAGTATTGCGGCTACCAACACGGCAATAGCCACACAGACGACCGTCCCTATCGCACCGAGCACATTGACCTCGGCTGGCTGGGTTAATATCTCGTCAAAGACTATACTTCTTGCGGCTGTGTTGAAAATTCCGTGGTCGGAAATGGTCAACTCCCTGTTGCCGACGCTGAGCTTAAGCTCGTAATTGTAGCCGTTGACAACCGTGGAGCTTGTCAGACAGTTGTCCTCGTTGTTTATACAGTCAAAAAATATAGCCTGCGAGGTCTCATAGGTCGATATCTTGTCCGCCCCTGCGCTCTGCTGAATTTCCTGCTCTGTCTGCTCGACTTCATCCTTCGTCAAATCCTTATATGTAAATAAATCATCAGACTTTTCCGAAGTTAGAGTTATAGTATATGTGTTATTTTCATCAGATGCATTTAGCAGTTGTCCCTCGTCCACCTCATACACAGTGTACACAGCGTCTCCGGGTATCTCCATGCTTATGCCGGGCTTGTCGATGTGTACGCTCTGACGTTCAACCTCAGCCGATACCGTCAGGCACATAACCAATGCCATCATAACAGCCGAAACACAACCGATTAGGGTTTTGATTTTTACTCTGTTCATATTTCCAATCCTTTACGCTTTATTCGTAAACCTAGTTTAGTTTCAATTCAATATCGCAAAGCCGCTTTTATGCGTGCGACATACCTTCTTACATTATACAATCAAACTCTGAAAAACACAACCACAAAATAGCTCCGCTCCGTCTGCAAATTTCCAAAAAAATAAGAGACCTTCCGGTCTCTTAAATCTTAGATTTAATCCTGTAATCAGGAGTTTTTCTCAATAAAATCAACAAGGTTGCCTACAGTCTTGATATTCTCGATCTCGCTATCGGGAACCTCAACCTCAAACTCATCCTCGATTGACATGAGAAGATCAACTACATCGAGAGAATCAGCACCCAGATCATCCTGAATGGAAGTCTCTGCGGTGATCTCATCCTCTTCTACGTCGAACTGCTCAGAAAGGATACTCTTTACCTTCTCCAGTACCATAAATTTTACCTCCTGTTAATTTTTTGGACGCATTGCCTCCGGGTTATAGACAAACCACATAAAAATGTGATAAAATGTAAGCTAAGACAGAGACAAATTTCGCACTTACATGCAGCGCCGTATTTGCTACAAACACATATTATTAGCAAATCAAGTCTTTGTCAATTACAATTTTGTAATTTTTATATTTTTTATATAATTTACACGTGAATCTCTCCATGATTATTTATTTTTACACTTACAGAAAGCAGGTTTTGTTATGAAAAAACAGTATGCAGTCATAGGTCATCCGATCGGTCACACGATGTCGCCGTTCATACATAAGAGACTTTTTGAGCTTGAGGGTATAGACGCCGAGTACGGTGTGATGGACATTACCCCCGAGGAACTCACAATGAATTACAAAGAACAGCTGTGTAAGCTCGACGGGTATAACGTTACAATCCCCCATAAACAAAACATTATACCCTTACTAAACAGCCTCGACAGCAAAGCGGAGCTGTATGGCAGCGTAAATACCGTCAATAATTCAAACGGCTGCGCAAAGGGCTACACCACAGACCCCAACGGCTTTTTGAAGGCTTTAGAGCACCACAATATGCCCTTGAAATACAATGTCGTCATACTCGGCACCGGCGGAGTTGCAAGGGTAATGGCGTTTGAAGCGGCTATTGCGGGCTGTGCGTTGACCATTGCAGTAAGAGAAAGTGATTTACATACGGTCGCAGCGCTTGCAGCTGAGCTCAAACAGAAGGTCAGGGGCGTAACCGTAGATACCTGCAAAATAAGCAGGCTCGACCACTTTGAAAAAACCACGATAGATTTGCTGATAAACGCCACCCCGGTCGGAATGTATCCGAATGACGATGCTTGTCCCATAGGTGATGATATAATCAAAAGATGCACAAATGTCTTTGACGCTGTTTACAACCCGCTCGAGACCGCGCTCGTAAAAAAAGCAAAGGCCAACGGTGCAAATGCAGCGGGCGGCATGTCGATGCTGGTATGGCAGGCCGTAGTATCTCACGAGATATGGAATGGTACTAGCTTTAATTCTGACGACATAGAGAAGCTCTGTGCCGACAGCGCAGAATACCTTAAAAAAACATTTTAAACATTTTGCTTGCAGAAAATTATACGAGGGGTGATAATATGAAGGAGGGCGCTCCCATAGTGCTGTGCGGCTTCATGGGCTGCGGCAAAACCACCGTCGGCAAAATCATCTCAAAGCGCACTAACCTTGAATTTATCGACATGGACATTTATATAGAGCAAAAAGAGGGAATGAAAATTAAAGATATCTTCGCCCGACGCGGCGAGGGCTACTTCAGAGATTTGGAACACAAGGCCTGCAAGGAGCTTGCCGCCAGAAAAAACTGCGTGATAAGCTCCGGAGGAGGGGCGATGACCTTTGAGCGCAACGTCAAGGCTATGGAAAACGACGCCATAATAGTCCTGCTGAGCGTGCCGCTTGATGAGATACGATACCGACTGAGAAACGACACCAAGCGCCCCCTGCTTCAGCGACCCGACAAGGACGAGGCGATGAAGGAGCTGTACGAAAAGCGGCTGCCATACTACCATGCCGCCGCACGCTTCGTAATTCACCCGGGAAAAACCCCTGCGGCAACAGCTGAAAAAATCATCGAGATACTAAAGCTTCCGAAAGTCGAAAAATAATACCGCCGCTGTCATTATGGCAGCGGCTTTTACTCAGCATATATACAAATTGCAAAAATTCAATCTTGTATACTTTTCGTATAATTATTCTGCGGCTTTTTTAAGCCAATCGCTTTTCACAGCCGAACAAATAAGGTAGAATTAATAAACACAACTATTCCGAGGTGGAAAAATGAATTTTACAAAACAAGAGCTTTTAAAGTACAGACAACGACTTATGGAAAACGAAGTCGGCAATATGAACGATATGCAGAAAAAGGCGATCTTCTGCACCGAAGGGCCGTTGCTGATTTTGGCGGGAGCGGGCAGCGGAAAGACAACCGTGCTGGTAAACAGGATAGCCATGCTCATAAAATACGGTCAGGCTTACCACAGCGAATTTATTCCCTATGACCTGAGCGAGGATGAGCAGCTTGAGCTCAAAACCTGCGCCGAGCAGAACACCCCTGCGTCAGACGAGCTCACACGCAGGCTCAGCGTAAGCGCGCCCCAACCGTGGCAGATTCTTGCCATCACCTTCACAAACAAGGCGGCAGGAGAGCTCAAGGACAGAATCTGCGCAAAAATTCCCAATGGCGGGGATGATATCTGGGCGGCGACCTTTCACTCAACCTGCGCCAGAATGCTTCGCACCTACGGCGACAGGATAGGCTTTACCCGTAACTTCACGGTCTATGATACAGCGGATCAGCAGAGGCTGATGAAGGAATGTCTCAAAACCTTAAATATAGATGAGAAGCTTTTGAGCGCGCGCTCGGTACTCAGCGCAATATCAAGGGCTAAGGACAAGATGATCGATGCAGAGGAGTACACAAAGCAAGCCGGCAGCGACAGCCGAAAATTAAGCATAGCTCAGGCATATCAGCTGTATGAAAAACGACTGAAATCCTCCGACGCTATGGACTTTGACGATTTGCTTTTTAACGCCGTCAAGCTGTTTGAGACTGCCACCGAGGTGCTTGAGTATTATCAAAACCGTTTCAAATACATAATGGTGGACGAGTATCAGGACACGAGCACAGTGCAGTACAAGTTCGTCAGTATGCTCGCCGAGGGCAGGAGAAATATCTGCGTAGTCGGCGACGACGACCAAAGTATATACAAGTTTAGGGGAGCGACCATTGAGAACATACTCAGCTTTGAGGACAGTTATCCCGACGCACAGGTAATCCGTCTCGAACAAAATTACCGCTCCACAGGGGTAATTTTAGATGCCGCAAACAGCGTGATAAGCAACAACAGCGAGAGAAAGGGCAAAACCCTGTGGACAGCCAAAAAAGGCGGAGAGAAGATTGTACAGTATAAGGCACTCAGCGAACGGGACGAGGGCAACTACATAGCCCAGACGATATCGGAGCTTGTCGGTCAAGGGCGAAAGTTTTCCGACTTTGCAGTACTGTACAGAATGAAGGCGCAGTCGAACTCAATCGAGCAGAGTCTGAGCCGTAACGCCATTCCCTATCGCCTCATAGGCGGTCACCGCTTTTACGATAGAGAGGAAATCAAGGACATAACCTCCTATTTAAGCTTCGTTAACAATCCTGCCGACGATGTCCGGCTTATGAGAATAATCAACAAGCCCAAAAGAAAAATCGGCGATGCCTCAGTAGCTAAAGCCTCGGAGCTTGCCGCCGAAACCGGGCAGAGCCTGTATGAAATCATCAGGCACGCAGACGAGTTTTCGGTTCTCAGCCGCGCTGCCGCCAAAATGAAGGATTTTTGCCGAATGATGGATCCGATTATCGAGATGGCACAGGACGAAGAAGTGAGCATCGAGGATATTTACCACGCTATTTTACGCTCGACTAAGTATCTTGATTGGCTCAAAGTTGAAAAAGAGGATCACGAAGAGAGAGCCGAGAATATAGACGAGCTTTTGACCAGTATAAAGAAGTTCGAGGAGGATCACCCGGACGATGCAAGCCTGAGCGGCTTTTTGGAGGAGATATCGCTGTTCACCGACATAGACAACTACGACGAACAGGGCGATTATGTGGTGCTAATGACCTTGCACGCAGCCAAGGGGCTTGAATTCCCGATTGTATTCATTCCGGGAATGGAGGATGGAATCTTCCCCGGCGCTATGTCGATAATGGAGCCGGGTGAAATGGAGGAGGAAAGACGTCTTGCCTACGTCGGAATCACCAGGGCAAAGGAAAGGCTCTACCTCGTAAACGCTAAGGAGAGAATGTTCAGAGGCTCGACTACAAGAAACCTCCCTTCCCGCTTCATAGACGAGATACCAAACGAGCTTTTAGAATACAGCCAGAGCTCCTATCAAAGCTTTACACCGGGAATCGGCTCATATTCAGGTGAAGTCTCACGGCAGCGCTACGGAGGCGCACGTTTACCTTTGGGAGGAGGCCTGCCCAAGATAAATATGCCGAAGAAAAACACACCTACGGGCAAGGGACAGAGCTTCCGCCCCGGCGACAGAATCCGCCACTCGGCCTTCGGCGAGGGCACCGTGACCGCCGCCACACCGATGGGCAACGACACCCTGCTCGAGGTCGCCTTTGACTCGGTCGGCACAAAGAAGCTCATGGCAAACTACGCAAAAATATCGAAGGTAAGCTAAAGTTTAATAAATTGCAGTCTCAAACTGCAACCCAAGATAAAAGGGGTTGGTAAAAGCTAGCGGTTATTCGCCGCAGGCTCACCGACCTCTTTAGCTTTTATTTAATTTTACAGTGAAACACAGCATATCTCCGGTGCAATTATTGTACAATCACTGACCGAAGTTTAAGAAAAAGGCACTCTATATGTGTACTTCCAACAGAATCAAAAGTTAAAATCGCATATTTTGTGAACAATAAATTAAGCTTTTGCAAATATTAGCACTCTCTCGTTGAAAGTGCTAATTTATGGTGCTATAATAAAGTTGTTCAAAGGGAAAGGAAGAAAAGAGACCCCCTTAGAACAAATGACAAATCACTAACCACAAAGGACAAGAGCAACGAATGGAGGAATGACTTATGTTGCCCAGCATTTTTGGTGAAAATCTGTTTGACGATTTCTTTGATGACGATTTTGGTATGGTACCCACGTGGCGCAGTCACAATCCGTTGTTTGGAAAACACGCCAAGAATATGATGAAGACCGATGTGCGCGAAACTGATAACACTTACGAGCTTGACATCGACCTGCCCGGCTTTAAGAAAGACGAGATCAATGTGGATTTGAAGGACGGTTATCTGACCATCAGCGCATCTAAGGGTCTGGACAAAGACGAAAAGGACAAGAAGGGCAAATACATTCGCCAAGAGCGTTATGCTGGAGCCTGCAGCCGCAGCTTTTATGTTGGTGATGTAAAGCCTGAGGATGTGTCTGCTAAGTATGAGGACGGTATTCTGAAGATTTCCATGCCAAAGAAAGCCCAAAAGCAACTACCTAAGAGCTCCAATATTTCCATCGAATAAAGTACAAAAGCGACGTCACCCGCTGATGCGGATGGCGTCCTTTTTTACACACAAAAATATTGCATTGGGGGAATATTATCTTGACCTTCCCAGCCATATCCGACTTGAATTAAAATCAAACTCCAAAGTACAGCAAGCAGCGCTTTAACGGGCGGCTGCTTGCAATCCTTTTGATTCCAAAAATAAACATAAGAGAAAATACAATCAGGCACAGTTTGTCTCCATTGGTAAAGTAGGCCAGCACCTGGTTTATATCCTCATTTGAGTCAAAACTGCCATTTTGATATAAAATAATGGAGATTATAGATAAAGCCAATGACAGCAAGCTGATTACCTTGATCAAAAGCAAAACATACCAAGCCCAAAAATTTTTCGGCTGCCACAGCGATGAGATAAAATACGGAAATACATTTCCTCCAATTCCGATGGCAGCTCTGCTGACACTGTCAATATGTGAAATATCGCATATTATATGTTGCGGATAAGATAAAGCAAACTGTTCAATATCAGCACCAACCATCAGTGCAACAGCGGCATGCCCCAATTCATGAATAAAGGGATAGATAAAAACAGCTGTAAGCAGCCCAACTACCAGCAATCCGACACCCTTTACAAAATCTGTCAATAAACCACCCCCTAACCTAAGTTTTCCACCTTACCCGATATTTAATTCAAGCCTTTTAAAAAGAAAACGCCGCAACCACAAATAAACAATCCCCCTGACGTAGTTTTTGTTATTCTACGTCAGGGGGATTTTAGTTAAACTTTAACTCAACTATATTTTTACTTCGTTGCGTAGCCGTTGGGGTGGGTGGAGTGCCATTTCCATGCGGTTTCGATTATGGTTGAAAGATCATCGTACTCCGGCTTCCAACCGAGGATTTTCTTCGCCTTGTCACTGGAAGCAATCAGCACCGCCGGGTCGCCGGCTCTGCGAGCCTCCTCAATCGCCTTTATCTCCTTACCCGTAACCTTTCTTGCAGTTTCGATTACCTCTTTTACCGAGAAGCCAACGCCGTTTCCGAGGTTGAAGATATCGCTGTTACCGCCGTCAAGCAAATACTTAACGGCTAATATATGAGCCTGTGCAAGATCCGTGACATGTATATAATCGCGAATACAGGTGCCATCGGGCGTGTTGTAATCCGTACCGAATATGCTTATATGATCTCTTGTGCCATTTGCCGCCTGCAAAATTATCGGGATAAGATGGGTTTCGGGATTGTGAGCCTCGCCGATTTTTCCGCTTATATGAGCTCCGCAGGCATTGAAGTAGCGCAGAGAAACATACTTCAGCCCGTGTGCTACCTCAGTCCAGTAGAACATCCTCTCCATAGCCTTTTTGGTTTCACCGTAGCAGTTGGTCGGATTCGTCGGATCGTCCTCGAGAATCGGTGTGTGTATCGGCTCGCCATAGGTCGCAGCAGTAGAGGAAAATACAATATTCTTAATTTTGTGCTCCACGAGTGACTCAAGCAGAACCTTAGTTCCGCACAGGTTGTTGTCATAGTATTTCAGCGGCTTTACCATACTCTCGCCGACAAGGGAATTTGCGGCGAAGTGAATAACTGCGTCTATATCCTTTTCCTTATCCAAAACCTGGTCTATTTCGGCTCTGTTTCTCAAATCTCCCTTATAAAGTTTTGCCTCGGGGTGAACAGCCTCAATATGTCCTGTCTCAAAATTGTCAAATATCACAACCTCGTTGCCCTGTTCAATCAAGCTGTAAACGGTGTGCGAGCCGATATATCCGGCTCCTCCAAGCACTAAAATTTTCATGTTATATCTCCTTTACTCATGTTTTATTGTCGTCAAGTAGAAGCCACAAAAAGCCATATGGCTTGAGGTTTGTCATCAAGCCTCGAACTTCCTCGCCGGTAAAAAGATTCGTGCCGCTTTTTAACCCATCAAAGTAAGCGGTCTGCTCCTTGTCGCTGAAATTAAAGTAAGCAATCAATCTTTGCTTCCCGTACTCTCTATAAATGCACAAAACACTGTCGTTCTCGGTATTCTCTGTGTGGAACTGAGCCTCGGCAGTGAACACCTCGTTTTGAGCCCTGCAAATCTCAAGCTGTCTCAGACTGTTAAACAGCTTTCCCTGAACGGTTTCTTTGTCATCACGAAGCTTTGCAAGCTCCCAGTTAAATTTACCCCTGTGCAAATAGCGGCTGTCGGCAGCCTTGTCGGGGTCATCGTGGTAGGTGTAATCGTTCAACTGACCGATTTCATCGCCGCTGTACAAAACGGGGATTCCGCTTTGTGTGAACATATAGGCATGAAGCATAATGTCGCAATCAATCGCCACTGCAAGCTTTTCCTCGTCTTTTTCATAAATTGCCGCCTCAATTCCGCACAAGCTTGCGGTAGTGCCGCAAAGTCTTGCGTCTCCGAGGCGCGGGTCGTCGTTGTAAAGCTCGCCTCTGGCATTGCTGCCCTGCCATTTGCCCGTGAAATAATCGTTGAGATAGCGCTTATGGGGAATTTCGGATATGCCGAACTGGCTTAACCACTCGTAATCAAGCCCCCAACCGATATCATCGTGACAGCGCAGGTAGTTTAAAAATACATAATTTTTCGGCAGCTCGCTGAGCTGATCCATCTGCCGCCTTAATAGTCTTGTGTCCTTAGTAGCCACAGTGTGCCAGGTACTCGCCATTGTCGTAACATTATAAAGCATGTGACACTCGGGCTTTTCGACTGTACCAAAATACGGCACCACCCTGGAAGGCTCCATGACCACCTCACCGAGTAAAAGCACCGACGGGCAGACTATCTCGGTTATCATTCTCATCATTCTCACCAGAGAATGAACCTTAGGCAGGTTTCTACAGCTTGTTCCAAGCTCCTTCCATATATACGGAACGGCGTCAAGGCGAATAACGTCAATTCCCTTATTCGCAAGCGCCAGCATATAGCCGACCATATCGTTAAAGACAACATTGTTGCCGTAATTCAAATCCCACTGATAGGGGTAGAAAGTGGTCATGACAATTTTACCACAGTCCTCAAGATAAGTAAAGTTGCCCGGAGCCGTGGTCGGGAACACCTGCGGCACTGTTTTTTCAAACTGAGCCGGAATATCCCAGTTATCGAAGAAAAAGTACCTTTTTCTCGCTTCCTCGTCTCCGTTTCTCGCCGCCTTCGCCCACTCATGATCCTCGCTGGTGTGGTTCATCACGAAGTCAAGACAGCAGCTTATTCCGTTTTTGTGACATTCCGAGGTAAGAGCCTGAAGGTCCGCCATTGTGCCGAGCTGAGGCTGCACCGAAAGGAAGTCCGACACCGCATAGCCGCCATCGCTCCTGTCCTTGGGGCTTTTAAGCAGCGGCATCAGGTGGAGGTAATTTACACCGCACTCCTTGAGGTATTCAATCTTCGATTTCACGCCCTTTAAATCACCGGCAAAGGCGTCAACATAGAGCATCATGCCAACTATATCGTTCGTGCTGTACCAATTTGGATTTTTCTCTCTTTCTCTGTCTATCTTTTTCAGCTCGGCGCTGCGCTCTTTATAATATCCGTACAGGGAATCGCAAAGCCAGTAGAACCCCTTCATATCATTGTGGTAAACCTCGCAGTAAAGCCACTTCAACTCATCATAATGCTTTTCAAACCTCTTTACAAATTCCTTTTCCCATTTTGTCGATATACTCATCTATCTCACCTCGGTTTCATTCCGCACTCAGCTCGTCGAGCGCAGGCATCGCCGGGATTGCGCCGCTCCTGCTCGTTGTAAGTGCCGCAGCCCGGTTTGCAAATTTTAGCATCCGTCTTATATCCTCCTCCGTAAGCTTGGAGGTTTCAAATTTATTTTCGGCTGCCATTCTGCTCAAAAAAGCTCCGAAAAATGTATCTCCCGCTCCGTTGGTATCTGCGACCTTGACCTTAACACCGTCAACAATTCCACAGCAATCCTTAAAGCGATAATACGCTCCCCTCGCTCCGAGAGTAACTAAAATAAGCTTGATTCCGTAAGTAGCATACAAAACCTTAGCTCCCTCGTCCGGGTCATCGGCACCGCTCAGCATGGGGAGCTCTTCATCGGAGATTTTGAGTATATCAACTAATCCGAGCGGCTCTTTCATGCCCTTTACAGCCTCATCTGCGCCGCTCCACAGGCTTTCACGATAGTTTGGGTCATAGGTAATCGTTGCTCCAAGGTCTTTCGCTCGGCGCACCGACGATATTGTCGCAGTTTTTGACGGCTCGTCTGTTAGACTAATAGAGCCAAAGTGAAGAACGCGGGTGTTTCTCAGCTGCTCATCGGTTATCTCGTTTTCAGACAGCAGTGTGTCGGCGCAGTTTTTTCTGTAAAAGGCAAAGCTGCGTTCGCCGCTTTCATTCACCGAAACGATGGCGAGGGTTGTGTTTGCACTTTTGTCAACAATTACGCCCTCTGTACCGACCTTATTTTTCTTTAGAGTATCAATCAGCAGTCTGCCGTAGGCGTCGTCTCCGATTTTTCCGATAAACGCCGCTTTTGCGCCCAGTCTTGACGCCGCCACCGCAACATTGGCAGGCGCTCCGCCCGGGTTTGCGGTATATATCGGTATGCCGGTATCCGAAATTCCGCTCTGGGTCAAATCAATCAAAATCTCACCCACGGTTGTAACATCATACATAATATAGCCCCCTATTCAACTTGACATAAAGACATGGCTGTCAGTTTGATAATTCAACTCAGACTGTCAGTGAATTTTTTAAAGCAAGCTCTTCCCTTATCGTCTCTTTTAAAAACGCCTGCATCACACAGCACCTGCTCAAACACTGCTCCAACCTCACGCTCAAGTATCTCCTGCGCATTTGAATCGGAAAAATCAGGATGCTTTTGCAGTATTTCTTCCGCCCACTGAGCATGAGCTGCGGTGGCGGGATTTGAATATAAATCGGACTTATCAAGCATGGCTTTTTTAAGTTCATCAAGCTCCCCAGCCAGTCTTGCCGGCAAAACCGCCAGCCCCATTACCTCAATAAGTCCGATATTCTCTTTTTTAATATGATGTAGAGAGGGATTGGGGTGAAATACTCCCAGCGGGCGCTCCTTGGTAGTGAGGTTATTTCTCAGCACTAAATCACACTCATACCGTCCCGAGTTCATTCTCGCAATCGGCGTTATTGTGTTGTGCGGCACACCCTCGGTTTCGGCATGAATCCCGGCGTCGTTATCGCTGTAACTCCTCCATTTTTCGAGCACATGAGCGCAGGCTGCGGATAGCTCCTCTCTGTTTTCGCTGTTAAGTCTTATAACCGACATCGGCCATTTCACCACGCCTGCCGAAACATTCGGAAAAGCTGCCATGTTGAAGCTATACTCTACCTCCGACTGCGCCATTGCGAAGGTGTAGTTTCCGCCCTGGAAATGCTCGTGAGAGAGAATAGAGCCGCCGACAATCGGTAAATCGGCGTTTGAGCCGACAAAATAATGCGGGAATTTTTCAATAAAATCAAATAGCTTTTCAAACACCGCCCCATCTATCTTCATCGGGATATGTTTTTCATTAAATACAATACAGTGCTCATTGTAATAGCCGTAGGGAGAGTATTGGAGCTCCCATTTTCCTCCTGCAATTTCAAGCGGAATCGGGCGGAGGTTCTGCCTTGCCGGATGATTTTTATTTCCGGCAAAACCTGCGTTTTCGGGGCAGAGCTGACACTTGGGGTATGCAGTTGACTTTTGAGCACGAGCCGCCGCAATGTCACGGGGATCTTTTTCCGGCTTTGAACGGTTTATAGTTATGTCGAGAAGTCCGTATAATGAACTGTACTTCCAGCGCAGATCCTTTGCTATTCTCCCTGCACGGACATAGTTTAGCTTTTGGCTTATGTCGTAGTACCAATTTGTCGCTGACTTGGGTGAGCTTGAATAATGCTCTTTGAATGTACGGATAATTTCCCTCGGAAACGGAGTGACTATACCCATCAGCTTTGTATCGAAGAGATCACGGGAGGCTGTCGTATCCTGACAAACCCCGTTTTCACAGGCGAAGTCTGTGAGAGTGTTGAGTATATCGTCAATCTTCTCATTTTTGTCCGTTAAGTTAACCTCTTCCCAATCGTAAACGCCCAGCGCGTCCATGAGCTGATTTCTGATTACCAACTCGTCACAAGGCTCTATCAGCTTATTTTTTATCGAATAATCTACCAGCCTTTGAATGTCTTCGTAAATCACGTTCTTCACCCCTTTGTAATTTCAATTCCGCCTACCGGTCTGATTCTGAGAATATAGCAGCTTCCTTCGCCAAAAAGTTCGTTCATTGACCGTGAATATTCTTCAGACTTATCTATCGGAACGAAAGCCTGAATAGTACCTGCAAATCCACCGCCGTGAACTCTGACTGCTGCCCCGTCCCCCAAAATTCTCTTGCTCATCATTATGGCAAGCGGGATTCCCTGCTCGGAGGGCTTTTTGCAGGAGTAGAGATTTTGAAGGAGATTCGCTGATGAATCCGCCGAGCTGCGGACAAGTGCGAAAAATTTATCGGTATCGCCCTGCTCCAAAGCCTCAGCCTCGAGCTTGGCTCTTTCATTTTCGCCGAAAAAGTGAGCCGCCCTCAAAATTTCACGGTCAGTACACTTAGCTCGAAGCTTCGGGATAGATTTATAAAACTCGCTTTCGTCCACGTCGCGCAAAACCTCTTTACCGAACTGCTGAGCAACGTGCTTCATCTCAGCGGGAATAGATACATAATCATCGGTCAAATCGGCGTGGCTGCCCTTGGTATCGGTTATACAGATACAATACCCTGCCCGCTCAAAGTTAAAGCTGTGTCTTTCGATTATCGGATTTTCCGTATCGTGAAAATCTATGAATACAAAGCCGCCGACCGAGCTGACCATCTGATCCATAAGTCCGCTGCCCTTGCCGAAATACTCATTCTCCGCATATTGCCCTATTTTCGCAATTTCAACCGCACCTGCCGCACCGTTATTATAGTGCTTATCTATAACGGTACCTATGAGATTTTCAAAGGCCGCCGACGATGAAAGACCGCTGCCGCTTAAAACATCTGAGGTTGTGTAGGCATCAAAGCCGCCGATTTCCACACCCATATCCGCAAAGTGCGAGGCAATACCCCTGATTATCGAAGAGGATCTCCCCTTCTCCTCTGGCTGTACGCTCAAATCCGAAAGCCGAACTATATCCTGCGGATAGCCCTCTGATTTCAGCCTTATGACACCCTCGTCATGGAAAGCCGTCACCGAGATAACGTCCAGATTAACTGCGGCTGCGAGAACGCAGCCGTGCTGATGGTCGGTGTGATTTCCTCCGATTTCCGTTCGCCCGGGCGCTGAATAAACATATATATCGTCTCTGTTCGGATATAGCTGAGCAAAGCTATTGACAGCCTGCGTATATCGCATTTTCTGTTTTTCAATAACTGTGTCGGAGCTGCCGTAAAGCTCCTTCAGCACCGCATCAAACTCGCCCTTATTCAGTCTGTCTGTAAAATCCTGTGGTTTCATATCTATTCTCCGTTCTGCTCATTGGCTTAACAAAGTGAGTATTTAAATTACAGCTTTTTGAAATGCAGCTCAACCGGGAAGTAATCTCCCCAGGTCTTTGGCAGCAGCACTCCGCCCTCCATCAGGGCTTTACCGGTGTAAACCTTGTCGCTGTCGCTTAAGGCATAATTTCCATTCGGGTCTAAGCCGCGCAGCTTTACATTGTATCTCACCATATTCGGCTCGGTGCGGAACACCATTCCGTGCACTAAGACCTCATCTTCAGATACAAACGACCACAGGGCGAATTTATCCTTAAGCGGATTGCTCAGTCTGTAGTACTTTCCGTCGTGAATCAGCAGCCCGTATTCTTTAAATCGTAGAATCTGCTCCCGCACTGCCGCCTTCTCCTCTCCCGTGAGGGTATTGAGGTCGAGCTCATAGCCGAAGCTGCCGCTCATAGCCGTCACTGCTCTGGTTTCAATCGGAGTAATCCTGCCTGTTTGATGATTCGGAACAGTTGACACATGGGAGCCGACTGCCGATATGGGATAGAAAAAGGAAGTTCCGTACTGGATTATGGTTCTCTCGTAGGCGTCGGTGTCGTCGCTGCACCAAATTTGGGGACAGTAATGCATAATACCTGCGTCAAATCTGCCGCCTCCGCCGCAGCAGCCCTCAAACAATATCTCGGGGAAGGCCGAGGTCAGCTTATCGAGCAGCTCGTAAAGCCCCAGCACATAGCGGTGCTGCATTTCACCCTGCCTTTGAGCCGGCAGAGAGGCGGTGTACCAGTCGCTGATACTGCGGTTCATATCCCATTTTACATATGAAATATCCGCACTGCTCAATATATCGCTTATCACCCTGTACACATAATCCCTCACATCCTGACGGGTGATATCGAGCACTAGCTGATAGCGACCTCTCATCGGCTTTCTGCCGGGAATTTGAATTGCCCAATCGGGGTGATTTCTGTAAAGCTCGCTGTTCTCGGATACCATCTCAGGCTCAATCCAAATTCCGAACTTCATCCCATAGGACTTTATTTTATCAACCAAATACGCAAGTCCGCCTCGGAGCTTGTTTTCATTCACAAACCAATCTCCAAGCCCAGAGCAGTCGTCGTCCCTCTTGCCGAACCAGCCATCGTCCATCACGAACATATCCACACCCAGCTGAGACGCCTGCTTTGCTATATTTATAAGCCTCTCTTCGTTGAAATCAAAATAAGTAGCCTCCCAGTTGTTTATAAGTACGGGGCGCTCTATGAGCTTGTACTTGCCCTTGCATACGTTGTTTCTGATAACATTGTGAAAGTTATGCGAGAGCTTTTCCATTCCGCAGCTGCTGAAAGAAAGGATAACCTCGGGAGTGTAAAACTCATCTCCGCTTTTTAGCTCCCAGTTAAACATCTCTGGATTTATCCCCATAACCATACGCACCTGCTTTAATTGAGAGCACTCAACCTTGGTTTGGAATGAGCCGCTGTACATCAGCACTGCTCCTATGCATTTTCCGCTGCTCTCGGTACAGTCTCGACTGCACAGCAAGGCGGAGGGGTTTTGTTGGTGGCTTGAGATTCCCCTGAGGCTTGAGCTTTCCTGAATACCGTGAATCAGCGGCACCCTCTCCGCCACCCTCTCCATTGTGTGGCGGCCGTGGAAATGCACCCAATCCCAATCGCCGTAGGGTAAATCGAGGCAAAGGCTGAAAGCCTTATTTATCTTTATCGGCGTATCGCCCATATTGCAGAAAACCGCGCTTCTTGTTATGATATCCTGATTTTCAAGTACGCCGTATTTTAATACTACCTTCACCTCTGAGCTTGTGTCCTTGAGGCAAATTTCGAGTGTTTCAGCCTCATCTTCATCAGCATAAACCGAGGGCAAGCCCTTAATGGAGTATTTTCCTTTTTTTACGCGATAGCTTTCAAACCGCAAATCGAGCGCTTCGCTGCCGTTTGAATGAATAACCTCCGCCGCAGGGCATCTGAAATCCCCGACTCCCGCTCCCGAATATTCAAGCGGAAGCGTGTCCAGAGAATAATTTCTGCGATTTTCTGCGTCGTAAATATTTCCGGAGAATCCCACATCCGGATAATCAAGAAGATATTCCATGTCGCAGTCCGTATCTGCCCCATACCAAATGTGCTTGAGCACTCCGAACTCATCGACCTTCATCTGATACATAGTATTTAAGGTTTTAATATAAAACTCTTTTCCCTGACCTGTCACCTTAATTGCCATAATAATCACCGCCTGTAGCTTTAATATAAAGGGAGAAACTTAATATCCGGTTTCTCCCTTTATGCTGTTTGTATATTCTTTTTAATAATCAGCCTTTTACTGCACCGTTTGCAACGCCGCCGATAATCTGTTTCTGACAAATTACATAGAAGATCAAAATCGGAATCAACGCGAGCAGATACGAGGCGAAGGCCAGGTTGTAGTTAGTGCCGAACTGTGTTTGGAAATTGAGCTGAGCAAGCGGCAAGGTAGTGTTTTCCGAGCCGGACATAATAACAAGTGGCGTCATTACATCGTTCCAAGTACCCAGCGCCGTCAGCACCGCTACCGTAGCGTGCATGGGCTTCATCATCGGGAAGATAACCTTCCAATAGGTTTTCCACGATGACGCTCCGTCGATTTCAGCTGCCTCCTCCATTGCAAGAGGTATGTTTTTCAGGTAGCCGCTGTAAAGCATGACGTTAATAGGCATATAAAATACCAAGTAGAGCAAAATTACACCCACGGGATTTGCAAGCCCGATAACCGCTGTTTCCTTGACAAGCGGCATCATCAGAATGGCAAATGGAACGAACATACCGCTGACGATATAGAAGTAAAGAAATCTGTAGCCCTTTTTTCTTCTCATATTTCTGCCAATAACATAACCTGCTATTGAGTGAATCAATATGGACAAAACTATTGTTACACCGGTAATTACCAAGCTGTTTGCCAGAGCGCTCCAGAAGTTGGTTACTCTCATCGCCTCTGCAAAATTGTCAAAACTCCAGCTGCTGGGCAGCGACAGTGCTCCGGCAACGTCGTTTGTCATTTCGGAGGGGTTTTTGAAGGCTATGATTACAGTCATATACAGCGGGAAGAGAACTGTGAGACAGCCCAATATAAGTACAATGGTCAAAAACCAGTTTGTGTGCTGTTTTTTTCCGAGTCTCCTCATAATTGCTCCTCCTTTTTATTTGTCATCCTCATTTGGATAACCGAAATAGTTACAATCAAAATAAAGAACACAACTGCATTCGCACTTTGGAAGCCGAACTGTCCACCGTCCATACCGTTTCTGTAAATCAGGTAAGAAATAGACTCCGTGCTCTGTGCAGGTCCGCCCTTGGTAAGGGACATGATCTGGTCAAATACCATGAGCATATTCTTTGTGCTCAAAACCAAGTTGATGGATATAAACGGCATCAGCATTGGGAGCGTGATTTTGCGGAAGGTGCACCATGTACCTGCTCCGTCTATTTTGCTAGCCTCATAAACATCTGCGGGAATAGTTTGCAGCCCCGAAATATAGATAATGGTGTTCATAGCCACAGCCTGCCAAACGCCGACTATGAGTACGCCTATCCACGCCAGGTTTTCATCCGCAAGGATACTGTCTTGAATCCACGGTATGTTAAAGGTTTGACCGACAGCGGGAATAATATAGGTAAAAATAAAGCTGAAAATATAACCTACAATCAAACCGCCGAGAATATTCGGAATAAAGTAAATTCCCCTGAGTGTGCTTTTGAATTTAATCCTGCTGTTGAGCGCAAGCGCCAAAAGCAAGCTGATAACATTGACAAGTATAGTTCCGACTATAGCATATTTGAAGGTGAATAAATACGAATTCCATACCCTGGTGTCAGTGAGAAGGTCAAGATAGTTCCTTCCGCCGACAAAATCAAAGCTGCCGTAGCCTCTGTAATTTGTCAAGCTGTAAAATGCACCGATTATAAGCGGCAAAGTGTTGAATACAAAAAATAGAATTACTATCGGTATTATCATCATCAGATGAGTTCTATTTTTATTTAGCAAGGATCTCTTGGGTTTCATGTGTTAACCTCCTCCTCATATTGCCTTACCTTTTCAATCAAGTCACGGTTATATCGAACCCATTCATCATCAAAGCGCTTTAAAAATGTCTCAGCCGCATCATCGCCGGTATCGAGCAGATAGGTCTGAATCATGGCGTCAACGCTCATCTCACTGGGATAATGGTGATCCTGATAGTCTGCCATTCTGCCCTGCTCGATATACTCTTTCATGCCGTCGAGCATAGATGGCAGTTCAAAATCCCCCTCTTTACAGGGAATTGCATTCTGGTCGTCAAGATAAATCTGTATGGTTTCGTCCTCATATAAATAACGAAGCACCTCGTAAACTGCTTCCTTGTTCTCGGTGTTCTTCATTACGCAAAATTGCAAATCCACACCTGAATGGAGCACGTTGTCCTCTTCACTGTCGCCGCTTGGGAAAACAAAGGAGTCGATGTTCATATCCGGATTTACGGACTTGATTTGAGGTACGGCATAGCTGCCGATAGGATACATTGCTGACTCACCTCTGGCAAACGCCGTACAGGCATCGTTATAGCCGTAGGCGAAGGGGTTCGGCTCGCAGTAATCGAGCAAAGCTTTGATTTTATCCGCTACCTCCGCATATTCCTCGGAAAATGTAGTCTCGCCGGCGTTCACCTGGGCGCAGGTGTCCGACGGAGCAAGTCCTACAGCCAAAGCGTTCCACGGAGCAAGGCAGGTCCAAGTGTCTTTGTAGCCGAAATACAGCGGATAAATACCCGTGTCCTGAATAGTCTCGCAAAGCTCGATAAACTCATCCCAGGTAGTCGGTATCTCCCAGCCGTGTTCCTCGAACATATCCTTGTTGTAGAGGATTCCCGCCGCATTTGCGACATAGGGCAGGGCATATACCCCGTCGACCGGAATGAACTCAAGCTCGTCTTCAATATCCATATAAGACTGCTTGATGTCATCAACACCTTCAAAATCAGAAATATCCATGAACATATCGGCATCGAGGAAGTTTGAGTAGTTAATATCTCCGCCGATTCCGATTATGTCAGGATAATCCTCGCGAATGAAGCGGGTTTTCAGGATAGTCATAGCCTCGTTGGGCGATTGAATCGTGAGGTGGATGTCGTCGTGAGTTGAGTTGAAGCCCTCTTCAATCTTCTCAAATGCGGCAACCGCCTCGGGTTTGTACTGTACAAGCTCAATTTCAATTTTACCGCTATCTCCTCCCGAGCCGCATCCGCTCAGTATCACAGAGGACAGCATAGCGATTATCAAAAACAAGCTCAACAGCAGCTTCGTTTTTTTCATGGCAATTCCTCCTAATCGTTTTGAATTTTACCGAATCTTTTGTCTAAATTGTAACAAAATTTTTAACGATGGTAAATATCAAGATGCACGAAGTTTTATGTAAAAAAGCTTATTTTTTGCCAGCTTTACATATTAAATCTTGCATCTGGGCATATTTTATGGTATTATATAATAAATTATTCTAAAGGAGGATGGCAATTCCTATGAACGACTACAATTTCAAGGTCTTTCCGCAGAACAATTATATGGATCTCGGGCTGTACCAGTTTGGCAGAGAACGCTGTTCTCCCGCATATTCCTTTGGACCGGCAGCGAGAAACCATTATTTATTTCATTTTGTAATCTCCGGCAAGGGAATCCTACACGCCCATGATTCCCAGGGAAAAAACATATGCTATAAAATCAACTCAAACGAGGGATTTTTGCTGTTCCCAAGTCAAATATCCCTATATGTCGCCGACAATGAGCAGCCGTGGGAATATGTGTGGATAGAGTTTGACGGTCTTCAGGTAAAAAGCGCGATTGAGCAATCGGGTCTTTCCGAGAACAACCCCGTGTACCACCCCTCCTCGATCGAAACACGGAATAACCTGCTAAATGAAATGCTGTATATAGTTAAAAACAAGGACGCCGCCCCGCTGCAGCTTATCGGGCATCTGTACCTGTTTTTGGATTTTCTTAGCCGCCCTGCCGCTCAAACAACTTCCTCTCAAAGGACCGAACGAAAAAGCAATTCCGGAAGCTTTTATATCAACGAAGCAATCAGATATATAGAGCTCAACTACCAAAATGACATCAGCGTAGAGGAAATAGCCGCCAACTGCGGTCTCACCAGAAGCTACTTCGGGAAGAAATTCAAGGAAGAGTTCGGCAAAACGCCGCAGGAATTTTTGCTGCAGTTTCGCATGGCAAAGGCAATCGAGCTTTTAAAGGAGACTAAAATGCCTATCGGAGAGATAAGCTCCGCCGTGGGATATAACGACCAGCTTCACTTTTCCCGAGCCTTTAAAAACACCTACGGTATATCCCCGCGCAGATGGAGGGAGGAATACTGCCGTGACGACTGATTATGATAAAACACAAGCTTAGTATAACCGAAACAACACAGAAATACTCAGCCCCTGTAAAGTAATACAATCAAGACGTTTTGGGGTTAAGTGGATAAAATACAATCCATGGGATTGACAAAGCAAAGATAATCGGATATAATATCATGGTCGTGTTTAAATACACAGTCCTTACCGTGCTATATGAAGCCGTATTTACAAACTTAATAATTCGAGGTGTAACTCAGTTTGGTAGAGTGCTTGGTTTGGGACCAAGATGCCGCAGGTTCAAGTCCTGTCACCTCGACCACGAAAAAAGCGTTGCCTAGGCAACGCTTTTTTCAATAATATCCCGCCACAAGAACGGGCGATATACCTCCAGTATGATATTCTCCTAAAGGTGAAACAGAAATATAAAATGATGCCGACAGTCGCCTCCTCGTTATGTTTCGACAACGCTTTTGTAATTTCCACCGCAGGTAACATTGACTTTTAAACGCTTTTGCCGGATAATTACTAGGGATAAAAATGGAGGAAAATATGAATTACAAAAAAATAGTTTTAAGCGTTATATCTGTCGCCGTTGTCGCAATGATGATTGGTACATCAGAGCTTTTGCAGCAAAGGGAGATTATTTTTCCCGAGGCTACTTCGGTCTTGGTGGGGCTTTTTCTCTCGCCAAAGCGCAGCTGGCAGGTGAGCAAGACGAGAATATTTGTTTTAATCGGCATTTGCTCAGCACTCGGGCTGATGATTTCGGTATTTCTGCCCCTGCCCTTGTGGATTAAGCTATCAATCGCATTTACAATCTGCCAATTCATACTGCTATTTTCCAGGACAAGCTTTGCGCCGCTGATTTCTGCCGCCGTGCTTCCCGTTATGCTCTGCACGGAAAGCCTAGTTTGTCTGTTTGCTGCAGTCGGGTTGACCGGTATAATTCTGCTGATATACATTCTGCTTGAAAAGCTGCACATCACGGAAAAGGAAGAATTTATTCCGCTGCCGCCGCCGTCAAAAAGTGACTATTCAGCTTTACTGGTGCGCTGTGTGGCGGCGACAGCTTGCATTTGCCTGGCTGTAAATGTAAACTTTTTATTTGCGGTTGCGCCGCCTATATTGGTTGCGTTTACGGAGTTTACACGCAAAGAATCAATGGCGAGGCAAAAACCAATAAAGGCAGTCGGACTGATTTTCATATGCGCACTGGCAGGAGCTTTGTGCAGATATATTTTAACTGTTCGGCTGAATCTCAGCCTCACGCTCGCAGCCGTTGCAGCGGCGATTATAATGGTTGTTATATTGCACACCTTTAAAATGTATCTGCCGCCTGCGGGAGCGCTCACAATTCTTGCGATGCTTGTACCGACAGAGAATCTTATGATATATCCGCTTGAGGTTTTGATTGGAACAGGAATTTTTATGGCACTGGCTATACTTATCAACAAAAAGCGTAATAAAAACGAAAATCATAATTATCAAACAAACATCCCAAACTGCGCCGAAAAGCCTGCGGTGCACTAAAATATAACACCGCCGACAAGCTTACTGCTCGTCGGCGGTGATTTGTTTATGTTTGTTTATATTATTTTTCATTTCTTTTTTGCCGCAACAATAAAGTGCGGGCTCATTCCCATTAAGGTGTCCTCGTGCTCGGTTTGATGGATTATATCAAGAAGGCGCTTTCGGCTGTTTTCATCCTGCCATTTTTCATCCAGCTTCGGCGTAAACCAGATACAGCCCTCAACAGCATGGCTGTTTAAGGGTGTAAATCCGCATTTTGATACCTCGTCTCTCAAGCCGTCAATAGTATGAAAGTATGCGCCGGCTATTATGAACGGATATTCCTTCGGGCGATGATGCTCTCCTGTTGAAAGCTCGGTTTTGAGCATATTAAAATATACATCGTCATCAATAAAATCACAGCCGTTTCCATAAACGGACAAAGCCCAGGTGGTTGAACTGAATTTTGAAATTCCTGCGGCTATTAGCAGTCCACCCTTTTTAAGCACACGGTTTGCCTCGTTCAAGGCTTTAAGGCGCTGTGATTCATTCTGCAAATGGTACAAAGGTCCCATAAGCAAAACCATATCGGCGCTTTCATCCGGCTTTTCAATTTTTCTTGCATCTCCTACCGCTGCTACGTAAGGGTTCTGTGCACTCATATGCTCCTTAGCGTATTCGACAGCCGTAGGTGCAAGCTCTATTAAAGTAACATTATGACCTTGCTTGGCAAGCCACTGAGAATACATACCAACTCCCCCGCCGATATCATAAATCGTCATGTTTTTTCCGAGATATTGAAGGATTATCTCCTTTGAGCGATAAAATTCGACCACGCCCAGCCCTCTTTCAAGACGGCTTATTTCTGCGCCGTTATTCAAATTTACTTTTTCTATCATAATGTTTCTCCTACTTGAAATCCCAATTTTTCTTTATATACACTATCCCGATAAATTTGAATTTGTCTTATTCAACAATCAAATCAATTAAAAGCTGTATATGTATTTTCATGGTGTCTAAGCATGGAATAGGACTTACTTCGTCATTAAGTAAAAGAGGCAATTCTGTACAGCCTAATATTACAGCTTCAATACTATCTTCCTGCTGCATACGTTTTATTATTTTTTGAAAGCCCTGCAATGTTTCTTCTTTTATGACACCAAATTCTAATTCGGAAGATATTTTTAGATTTATATATTCCATTTCTTCCGCAGTCGGTGTAATGATTTCAATATTGCTGTTGTAAAATGGCTTCTTAAAAAAATCTTCTGTCATAGTAAAAATCGTTCCAAGCAACCCCAGCTTATGCTTATTTAAGCGAATTGCTTCATTGCATGTAGCTTCAACAATACTAACTAATGGAACCGTTGATATATTTTGCAATCTGTCAAATATAATATGTGGCGTATTTGCCGATAACGCTATAAAGTCAGCTCCGCTTGCTGTAAGATTTTTAATCGCCTGCATTAGATAGTTTGTTAATTCGTCATATTTTTGCTCGCTGCACAACCCCAAAATATCAAATGCATTTACACTCTCAATAGTTATATTCGGAAAGAATTTCTCTCCAACTCTGTTTTGTACCCCATAAACAATATCATGGTAATAAGGAATTGTTGACTCCACTCCCATTCCACCTACTAAACCTAATTTTTTCATATCATCACCTCAAGTTCCGATTTGTCATTTTGATAATCAGTTGTGCGTTTTAGCTTCAAGCCCTTTAATAACCGTTACCTATAAATCCTTTGCTTCAATTAAACTTTCCTGTTTGCACTTCGGACAGTAAAGGGGAAAGTTTTTAAGTTCTGTATCTTCCCGCATCTGCAATCTTGTTTTATTCCCGCAGACAGGGCAGTGTACCCATTCTGTTTTCTCCATAGAAATCCTCCATTACGCTATGCCTTGTTTTATTTTGCTTTTTTAGCTTCCCAAAGTTTCGATTTTTTCCTCTATTTGTCCTTTAATAAAATCAATTTGGTCAAACACTGTTGGCTTAAAATAACTGGAAACCGCTACTACCAATTTCTTTTGGGGATTGATGTAAATAACATTTCCACTATTGCCGATAGCCGCATAACTTCCCTCATTTTCATCAATAATCCACCACAAATAACCATATTTCATATCACGAAATTTTTTACCGCAGCGCAGCCTAACTATGGTACTTTCTTCAAGCCATTTTTCAGAAATAATGCGCTTGTTATGAAAAGCACCCTTTTTCAGACAGAGCAAGCCAATCTTTGACATTTCATCAGCAGACAAACAAAGTCCATATCCAGCAGCCGCAACTCCCTTCTCGTCTGAAAACCATATTTTCCCTTTGGGTGTCTTTCCTATTGTGAAAGCCTTGTGCGCTTCGGCATCGGGAGCAACATATATTTTCCGTGGCGCAATCGTCAACGGCTCAAATAGATATTTATTTGCAAACTCTACCGTTGTCATTTTGCTTACCGTTGCAATGATACCTGTGAGAATATGGATACCCAAGGTAGAGTATTGAAATTCTCCTGTTATGCCACTCCTGCCGCCCAAAAAATCCAAAGCGGCAATGCTCCAATCTTCCTGTACGCATATTTTTGACCAAGGCTCTGATTTATACTTATAGGGTGCGGTCATTGTCAGAAGATTTTTCAAAGTAACTTTTTGAATTGTCTTTTCTCCTCGTTTAATTTTGTAATTAGGAAAATAATCTAACACATAATCGTCTATACTGCCAATCAATCCTTGTTCAATAGCAATGCCAACTAATAGAGAAACAATGCTTTTTGTAACAGACATCGTATGTACGGTATCATCAGCTTTGTAGTCATTCCATGTATCGTTAATAATTGTCTTGCCGTTTTGAACTGCTGTCACCTAACAGATATTTGACTGGTTATCTGCAACATAACTGTGAAATTCTGATAAATTTATCATTTTTACTCCTTATCTGGTCTTTTATAAAGCTTTGTTTTCCCTCCAAAGTGTAGTTACAAGTTCATCGGCTCTGCGTCTGTGCGTCTGGCTCTTTAATGACAGTTACCTGTAAATTCATTGCGTTAATCAAACTTTCCTGTCTGCACTTCGGGCAGTAAAGTGGAAAGTTTTTAAGTTCCGTATCTTCCCGTATCTGCAACCTCGTTTTATTTCCGCAAACAGGACAGCGTATCCATTCTGTTTTCTCCATAGAAATCTCCTATCTACTCATTTTCTCCACATCTTATACATCAATTCTGTATCTACTCCACTATGAACTCCGATACTGCTTTCTTTATTGCCTTTGAATGTCCAGACAGCAAATGACCACCTGTTTCAAATGAAAAAAATGTACAATTGGGAAACCTCTTAACTGCTTTTTCTGTATCTGTATAGCTTGCCAATTTATCGTCTTTGGCGTGAAAAACCAATGTCGGCACTTGTAACTCTTCAATACGATAATCATCATAATTTCTCGCCATATCAAGATTTGTTACAGAAGCATCCAATACCACACCATTTTTTCTATCACCAACGGGAAGCATACTGTAAATCGTAGACGGTTCCATACCCATAATCGGGTCAAATAATGGGCTAATAAGAAACATTGTAAAGTCATTGCATAAAAACGCAGGCGGTCCTGCATATTCAGAATATTTTTCTGGTTTTTCTGTAAATGGCATTGCAGAACAGTATAAAATCAGTCCTTTTGTTCGTTCTGGATAATCCAAAGCGAAGCGAATAGCAACACTTCCGCCTGCTGATGTTGCCAGCAGATACACTTTATCAATTCCTAGTTTATCCAACAATTCCACATATGCTGTTGCTTGCTCGGCAGGTGTTCCGTTTCCTAAAATGTCACTTCCTAAGTATCCAAATCTTGATGGGGCAATAATTCTATAATCAGAGCTAAAATCTTTACAGGTGTCATAGGCTTGGTCGAAGCCGCCAAAAATACCATGAACAGATAAAATTGCTTCACCCTCCCCTTTATCAACATAGCTCATGTTTCCATAACTCAAGGCAAGCGTTTTTGCTCCATAAGTAGACAGCCTTTCTCTGCCGGCTTTTACCGCAGCATTGCACCGTATTCCTTGAATAATCAAATATGCTGCCAGAAAAAGCAGAATGCCTCCTACAATGTATGCCCACATATGTTTATACCAAACCTTTCTTACAGATTTTTTCATTCTCATTTTCCACTTCCTTTATAGGTATCGCAAAATTCCCTCACCATTAAAGTGAGTTCTTGTTTTGCTTCTTCTACTTTGTCAGGGTGCATATCGTATTTTTGCAGCAAATAAAAAATAGGAGTATAAAAGCGTAATGCGATAACATGAGGATTATCCCCTTTGATGACTTTTGCGTCTATAAGGTCAGAAAATATCTTTTCTTCATGTTCAATTACACCCTTAATAAACAAATCTTCGAATAACTTGTTTATTTCTGGATTGTGATAGCGTTCTATTATCAGCATTTTACGAAATTTTGCAGCTACATCGTCTTGTAGATAGAATAGGAATAGGGCAGTTGCCACATCTACAAGTTTCTCTGTTGAAACGGTCTGATAAGAAAAATCTGCTCCATTTGTTTCTGGTAATCTCATAGCATTGCGAATTTTTTCCATCCGCTGTGAAAACACTTCAACACAAGAGTTGAAAATATCTTGTTTGCTTTTATAATGCTTATATAATGATGGTGCTTTTATTCCTACAGCTTCTGCAATTTCCCCGACATAAACGGCACTATATCCTTTTTCAGAAAATAGTGACAGTGCTTCAGCTAATATCTTTTGCTTTGTATTCATTCATGCCATCCTCCTTTTTTGGCTAATCCGAATTAGCCATTCTTATTATAGGCTAATTTGGATTAGCTGTCAAGTGGGTGGGACAGCGTTCACAAAAAAGTTGCAAATAGCTTTGTCACTTCCTCTGCATAGAGATTACATCTCCTACAATAATAAATAAGGTTAAAGGCACGGTAGCCAGCCGTGTCTTTTTCCA
>CAMMVF010000003.1 GCA_946500295.1 uncultured Clostridia bacterium
CGTTAAATATAGTGCAGCCGTAGCCTATGTAACCCTTGGCTGCGCTTACAAATTTTTCTCTGATTGTTGCCATAATTATTCCTCCTCGTTTTTAATTTCAGGCAATCCAGCTACTGATGTTAGCACTGATAATACACCCGCCAGCAATGCCGCCGAACCTACAACCGCCCAATTCACCTCTGTGAACATAGCGGTTGTTCCGATGGTCGCTACTGCTGTCTGTGCAACGGTTTTTACTGCACGGATTGCCGCTGCTTTAATCCATTTGATTGTGCTTTCTTTCATTTTAAAACACTCCTTATAAAAATGTATTTTTCTCGGTGCATTTTTGATACACCTGTCGAATATGCTCTATTGCCATAACCGCCTTAGAATTTTGATAATCAGGGTCTTTTTTGCAATAATCCTCATATTCATCAATGTCTTCTAAAATCTGGTCAAAATGCTCCTTGGTATGTAGCCTGCCGTCCTCGAACAATTCATCATTAAAACGAATTATCCGATAGCGGCAAGTTGTCGCATAATTTCGTTTGTTCATCAACTGCATTTCGTTCAATGCATTGTTCGTTTCATCAATCTTGTTCCCCAGTTCGTGGATAGCATTGTTTAATCCGTCCCTGATTTGAATAGATTGATTATGCCATTCGGGGTACTGCTGCACTTGCTCGGCTATTTTCTTCCATTCAGCTGCTTTTTCGTTGGATTTTTTTATGCGGTTAGTCACATATTTTGACACAACCTTAAATACGCCGAACAAAAACACAACACCCGAAATAATAATAACCACCTGCGCAACCGTCATACCCCCGAACAATTTCAAAAAATCATTCATCATTTTCTATATACCCTTTAATTTTTTGTAATCACTCCGTGATTAAGCCCTCGCAGTCAAGGTCAATTAAAACACTTTTAACCTGTTCTTTTATGAGAGCGGGAACATCTGCAATATTTTTCTTTCCCTTGATAATAAGGGTTGCATAAACAACTGCCATTTGTGTCACCTCCTTTCTGAACAAAATTTTTAACATGATAAACCAAAACATCAGCCGTCACCATCTAAAATAGATTGAACCTCTGTTTTAAGCTTGTCCGGCACATCGTCAATGTTTTTCAACCCCTTGCGTATCAATTCCGCATAAACTTTAGCCATGATATCACCCCCTTAAATCATCAGCTCATAAACTTCGCACAATGCCAACTGCGTATCGGTCAATTGCGATTCCAAATCGCTGTTTTTATCATCAATCATTTCGATGTATTCATTTTTGCTGTATCGAATCTGATGAAATTCATATTCTGTATGGGTCTCGTCCTCAATCTCGATCTGTATTTCCGTGATATCAGTATTCACCCACACGGAATATTCATCAATGGTTTTCGGGTCGGGTTTGATGGTACTACGCACTAATCCGTAATCGGTCATTTTTAATCACCCCCTGTCAGACGGTTGCGGTTGGGACGTATAGTAAACGTGCGCCGCCAGATGGTGCCTGATATGTGGCTACATTGCATGCAATATACCATCCGCCAGCATTCACACCGTGCAACGCGCTACCGCCATATGTTATATTGCGATAATCATTGACATTTGGTGTGACGTATATGTAATCGCCAATGGGCAATTCCGTGTTTCCGCCATTTTCTGATGGCACAAATAGCCAGTCATAATTATCACCGCCATAACCCATTGCATCGGAATAACCATTTTCATTTACCAATACGCACCCAACCGGTTCATAGTTATCGTCGTGTTTTAATTCCGCAAAATTAAAATCATTCGCTATATATGGCTGGCCGCCCAACATTGTGCCATCGCCCCAAATATTAATACCGTTAATAAATTTCCACATATTGCCCCACGGGTTTTCTAATCCACGATACGATATAGCGGTTTTACCGTTGTCGGTGTATTGCGTTTCAACACCCGCAATTTCATTGGTTGTTTGTGTTGCCTATATGCGATAGGTAAAGCTTTGAAATTATCTCCACCTTTTCCCCCGCACCGCACCGTGCGTGCGACTTTCACCGCACACGGCGTTCCATCGTAATTAAGTTTTGATTATACGACCAATTTCTTCAAAGTTAGAAAGTAAACTGTTTTGTTGAACTACGATTGGCTCATTATGAGCCTTGTACCTTAGATTATTTACCTTTTTGAGTTGTGATTCATCGAGATTGAGAATTGATAAGTATTTGCATATAGTTTCAGGCTTTGTGGCGTGTATGAGTCTGTGTACATTCTTATGCAGGATAATGAGATTTGAATATTTATCGTTGCCGCCTAGATGTTTTGGTTGTTTATGGTGGCAATGAATTTCGTCAATCCCCAATTCTGTGCCAAGTATTGCACATTTGCCATACTGCCCTGCATAGAGCGAGATACGATTATCTGTCAGCTCCATAGTGTCTTTTGAATTATGCCAGTATTTAAGCTGACTCATAACCCATAGCACATATGGACTGAATTGCAGATTTTTATGTACCTCTGCTCGTCCTTCCTTAGTGTATTTGCAAATACTTTTCTTTTTGTCCATAGGATTCTTGGTTTGCACATATCCGATTGGTACGATTGAAAAGCCATCTAGCCATCGTAGCTGCTTACTCTTTCCGTACCTTTCCTTTATATGCTTGCTAGTTCTGTCTCCTTTGGATTTTAATCTCTTCTTGCCAAACCTGTTTCTGAGTACCGTTGCCACTTGTCTTTGAATTTTTCCCAGATCAGTACTGATATGGGTAGCACACTGATAGTAGTTTTGAATACCCTCAACCATTTGATTGTAGCGTTGGATTTCAAGAACCTCTTGCTTTTTATCACTTGGGTGTTGGATTTTCTTAATCTGTTCTATCAGTTTATCAGTTTCTCGCTTAATAGCTTTGTCTTTCATATGGGATTGTACAACGTACTTATTGCCCTTTTTGACGGCTTTAAGCTCGAAGCCTAAAAATTCAGACTTGTGCCGTTTGAGATTTACAACCTTACTTTTTTCTTCTGAGATTTGAAGCTTAAGCCTGTCTTGTAGCCATTGCTTGACTGCAATGAATACTTTGTTAGCATCGCTCCTTGTTCTACAGAAGATTTTGAAGTCGTCTGCGTATCTCACAATGTACATCTCCTTAAGATTACTCTTGCGGAGTACTTGGTATGTGTTACTCCTATTGACAGAGCCGTTTTTGTTTATACTACATTTGTACTTTTTGTGCGTTGGGTGGTTTTCCCATTGGGAGCTAATCCACCAATCAAGCTCGTTGAGTACAATGTTAGATAGCAGCGGCGATAGGATTCCTCCTTGTGGGGTTCCACAAGTGGGATATTCTATCTTGCCGTTAGGCATTACAATAGGGGCTTTGAGCATTGCTTTGATAACACAGATTAGTTGTTTGTCTCTGATTCCCATAGACCACATTTGTTTGATGAGCTTTGTATGATTGACATTGTCAAAGAAGCCTTTGATGTCTATATCAACCACAAAGTGCAAGTTACTGCGTTGTATCATCCTATAGCATTGTGCTATTGCGTTCTGTGCTGACCTGCTAGGTCTAAAGCCATTGCTCCGATCGTGGAATTTAGCTTCACAGATTGGCTCGAGCACTTGCAGGATACTCTGTTGTACTAGCCTATCAATTATGGTGGGTATCCCCAATGGTCTTAGTTTGCCATTGGGTTTTGGGATTTCTACTCTTCTTACAGGTCTTGGTTGGTAATAATCTAATTTGCGTTGTACCATACTGACATATTTGTCTGCTGGTATATTGCTGTAGTCCTTGATTGTGAGTTTGTCCACGCCAGCCGTCATACTTCCGCTGTTGGTTTTGAGGTTACGGTATGCAAGTTGTATATTTTCAGGCTTCCTGACCAACTCCATAAGGTGATTAAAAATCTTACCTTCTTTGCTGTCAGAATAAAGACTGTCATATATTTCTTGCATATCATAGTATTCGTTATGGCGTAGCTTTTTCTGCTTTGTCATAGGCATCTCCACCTTTCAGGTTTTGATTTTCTTTGTCATACTCGAAGCTATGAACTAAATAGCCTATAATCTCTACTTAATTATGACTAGAGGCTGTTCCTCCATCTCCATTACAGAGACTTCACAGGTCGTGCCTCCGCTCTCAGCCAGATTAATTTAAGTTATCAGATTATCTGTTTCCTTAAAACCGCTCCCGTGTAATCGGTCTAAATAAGCGTTCTGACCTTTCTGCGTTCCGATAATTCTATCTGTACATATATAACCTTAGGTGCTGACTATGAGCCTGTTAGCGTAATAGCGCCTGTAACGCTATATGGAATTTCATACAGGTCATTCTTACTTTTCCACTGCTAACTACCATTTTCAGGCAGAGACACATTTCTATGCCCCTGGATTTTAGACCCGTACATTCGCCAGTTCGTCAGATATTTCTATCATTCTCATCATAGTTATTTTATAGACCCCCGACCTATAGGACACACCGCCCACCTCTGGGCAGCTTTCGTGTTGTGCAAGCACAGCTTACGGTGTCTCTCAGCCGACGTTACCGAGCTTCCGAACCCTTGCAGTATTACACCTGCAAACGCCGGTCGGACTCTTAGGGCGGCATTTCAGGGCGTTACCCCATCATTCTACCTGTCGAATTATCAGTTCTCCTAATAGAGGAACTTTACGTTCTTTTATTAGTGCCTAACCTTTTCAGTTAGGAACGCATCGCACCTGTATAGCCCTTATCCTGCCGCTGTAAATACATCTCAAATACCTCACTAGAGGTTACGCCGTCTTTATGCTCTCCTGTGAGCTTTTCGTACGCCTCGCTTGGAGCATATGAAATATCTTCAAATGAAAGCGATACAGCTTTTTGTGAGTTTGAGGTGTTTGGCAGAATTAACGTTGTGCAGTTATTTATATCGCTGTCGGAGGAAAAAACGTGAGTGTAATAAGGTACACCCAAGCTATATGCCAGAGCCTTGCAAGCCATCGTTTTTCCTGACCCCGACTCACCATAGAACATAATGTTGGTTGAGGTTGTGTCCTCAGCATAAAACCGCTTTATCTTCTTAGCGAGCGGCGGTAAATATGCCGGTACTACATACGAAGCAAGCTGCTGCTTTAGTTCGAGAGAACTCTCGGAATCCTCACCAGGGTTAAAGTCAAGGTCAGTTTTTAACTCATCCAAACTTACTTCGGCAACTTGTGATTGTTTTGAACTACTCATAAAAATAGACGGCTTCCCGAACAAACACTCATCGCATTTAAACTGTTCAAGTGCTTCCCCGGATATATTCGGGAAAACTCCGCTTGCAGGAATGCTGAGGCTTTCAAGCCCATCTTTATGATGAAATACAAAATCCGCAAACGTTTCCAAAAGCTCGGGAGAAATTTTTGGTTTATCACGGAGGTATTTAAGCATGCTTGTAATTTCCATATACCAATACGGTGGATTTTCTTTAGATTCAAGCCCATCCATTAAATGAGCAATACCAACGGCAAGAATAGCATATTGACAGCTTTCAACGGGAATGGTATTACCGTCCATATTCACACTCGTTACAAAGAACGTATATGGGCACAGAGGTCTTTGATTTTCCTTATCGTACAAAAAAGCGTACTTTATTTCCCTTGTTTTTGTATTGAGGATAGCGCAAGGTGTATATTCCCACTCTTCACAGTGAACCTCAGCACACAGAAAATCTCCTGCACGGCAAACCGCTATGTTTGTATCTTTATCTGAACAGGATATAGCTTTTAACAAAGCGGTAAGCGAGGGGATTTCCATGTAAAAAGGGCTATAGACGCCACTGTCAAACTCGTTTTCGTTTTTAAATTCGACAAACGAAAACAGTTTATGCTTAAGCTCAGTTTTGGGAAGTCGTTTCAGTTCATCACCAAAATACTTTTTTGCTTCCTTGGAGGAATACATTTCGCCCAAAGTCATACCAATTCCTCCTTTGCAACGGTAAATTGTCTTGCAAAATCATTTTGTGCTTCTGCGGTGTAAAAAATCACCGGTATTCCCTGAGCCTTTGCCGTGGCTATTTCCGCCATCATTCCCGAACTGACTCTATCGCCGGCAACAAGGACAGCATCACAACGCTTGAGAATTTTCTGCCCGATGCTCAGCGCTAGCCGCCTTTCCTTTGGTACGGAATCATCCAAAACCATTGGCAGCCATGCGTGCGGCGCAACAGCTTTGTAGCCAAGTCTTTCAATCTGACTTTGAAGCTTGCGGGCATAAAGCATATTCTTCGTTTGCTCCTGCGCTGTATTTGCTCTCAAGGGAGAAGCAATATATATTTTGGTTGCGCCGGGGCTTTTCACCTCAGTTTGAGGGAGCTGTTTAATCAGCTCATTTGACTTTTTTAACATTAAAATCACTCCTTTAAATAAAAAAAATTACCGCCGAGATTTTTCCCGGCGGTTGATGTTTGTGCAGCTGACAATCAGCCAAAAGGCAAGTCGTCGTCCATAAAATCATCAGCGCTCTGCGGTACATCAGGCACATTCTGCTGTTGATATGGGTTAGGCTGCTGACACTGCTGATTTTGCGGCGCACCTTGATACGGGTTAGGCTGCTGATACTGCTGATTTTGCTGGTTCTGATACTGTGGAGCACCACCGTTTTGCTGATTCTGGTTATTCCCCTTATCGCCGGTGAAGTGTATTCCATCGACTACAACAATAGTGGAAAAACGCTTCTGTCCGTCCTTTTCATAGGAGCTTGTTTCGATCCGTCCGCTCACAGCTACAAGACGACCTTTACCAAAGTACTTGCATAAAAACTCCGCTGATTTCTGCCAAGCTCTGCATCTGATAAAATCAGCTATGGTTTCGGTTGCGTCCTTAGCTTTTGGACGGTTTACAGCCAAGCTGAAATCCACAAAAGATTTACCCGACTGCGTTGTTTTGAGTTCCGGGTCGGCTGTGAGTCTTCCCATTAAAACTACTTTATTCATAAAAAAAATCCTCCTTCTGCTGCCTGCCGTAAAGGTTCAGGGCTTACGCAAAAATTTGTATAAAAAAACGCCGCAGCTAAAATAACCACGGCGATTTTTCCAAAAGAAAAAAAGACAAACAGAAATAAACTCCATTCGTCTTTTATACTAATGTTACATATGTAGGCGCAATACGCCCTTTTGTAAGCTCCAACCCGGAGCGCCTGTGTAAAGATAAGCTTTACCAGGAAAGCACACCTACAGACTTAGGTGCGGCGGCATAAAAAATGCAAAACAAATAATTAATACAATATTATTTTACTACTTACTTTTGCCGCCGTCAACGGGTTAAAGCATTTTCTGAGTGTTGATTAATCTGGAAAGCGCATTCCCCTTCCATAGCCGTTAGGCTTGGGTGGAGAGGTTCACGTTTCTCAACTTCCCCACAGTTGCTGAAAATTTGCAAATATACCATTAAAAGCCTCTATGAGACCGTCTCTGGTATCAGGGTAGATTATAGCTATTATTCCTACCGCCGCCAAAGCTATAAAGACGATATACGCAAGCACTCTTATACACCACCAAAGCCCGCGCATTAAGAACTTGAAAATATTGTTTTTCTCAACGACATAAACGTCCTCATTTTCAACGTCATACTTATCCCTCAACCCTCTCTGCTTCTGTTCTGTCTCCTGCTCCTCTTTGAATTTTCGGATAAGCTGACTGTTCACCATACTCTTCTTCAATTCTGACGCCGCCTTGGTATTCAGTTCTTTTTCAGTTCTGTTCCACATTTCAGCCTGAATTTCTCAACAGCAGCCTTTTTCCCTTGTCATGATCATTGGAAAAATCCAGATTTTGTCAGTGTTTATGCAGCTTTATATAAGTTTGTTACCGCATTTAGAACAGAATTTAGCGTCCGGAATTACTTTTGTTCCACAGGCTGGGCAGAAATTTGGCTTTTTCTCCGGCTCCCTGTCATTGCCGCCCGAAGGCTGCGCATTATTTTCTGCCGGCTGATTTGCATTTTGCCCTTCCTTGTCAACTTGACTCTGTTCACTCATCTGTTTTTGTTTTTCATACGCCTCTAAATACTTCATGTTCCTGTACTGGGCGCCATATGAAGCAAGGAAGTAATCAGGGAATGATATCATGCTTAATTTTGAAGGATCGTCACTTTTCTTTATTATTTTCTTTCCGCTCAATACATCTGCAATAAAATCAGCAGAAGCCTGCTCCTTTTCATCCGTCATAGAGGCGCGGATCCCGGCCGCTTTTTTGAGAATCATATTTGCAAGGGACTCCGCGTCCGCATCCTTTGTATTAATATAGAGATCCACCAGCCATACGGTATTTTGGTGATCCTCGTATGTTATTCTCAACGTTTCGTCATCCAAAAACTTAACCTTATGATCATAGCCTATGGATGAAATCCATTCGTAACGAATCTGCCCCGCATGCGCCTTTTCCTGTCTGAGTACGGCTCTTACTCCGCGTTCTGCATATGTAAGGACGCTTGCTATCATCATTGTGGAAAGATCTCCTATACCGATCCATCCGGCGCTTCTATCCTTGTTATACTTAGGATTGATCACAGCGATCCTATCGTCTGTAACATAAAGGACATAATCGCTGCAGGCTGTATCTGATATTGCTTTTGCAAATTGCTTTTCCCCTTTTTTACGCATTGAAACGTAGAGACCGGTCATTCTGATGCGCAACACTTCACCATCTTCCGGTTCTAAGCAAAGGGTCTTATCCTCGTTGATGTTTGCGAAAATATATGGGTGAGACGGTTCCGCGCTGTTTGCCAAAAATAAAAACGGATACTCATCCACTGTCGGGAACTTTCTTCTAAATTCTGCCTTTTCGCGGGCTTTTTTCGCTTCTTCCTCCTCCAGCGATATCTGTCCGGCTGCAGCTCTCCGTTCATTCTCCGCAAGGCGTTCCTGCATTTTCTTCGCCTCTGCCTCTTTATTCTTCGCTTGTGACTCAACGATTTCGGCTCTCTTCTGTTTCAAAAGCGGATTCTCATCCGCAGCAGGCATTTCTGAGCCGCCGCGCACATCGATCCCCATAGAACGCAGAGCATCGGCAAGATAACAGTCCTTCAGATTTTGCTTGTTTGCTTCTTCCTGGGTAAGCATCGAATCGTAGCTTAATGTGTTCCAAATCTCAGGCCGCGCCATCGGCTGCTTGCATTTCCTTTTTGTGGGAATTTCTCTTAACCATGTATAAGGATCGATTTCACATAACAGCTTTTCAAACGCTGTAAAAGCGAGATTCATTTCCTTGCCAGAGGCGATTGGCTCTTTCAGCATATACACCTTCCATTGATCAAAGTAAAGTATGAATCGTACACAGCCCGATTCCTCCGCAGCAATCTTGATGGAAAAAAAAGCGGCTCCGAAAACAGAAATGGTCATTATGTTTTCTTTGAAAAATCTGTAATCTGTATGTGCTTTTTTTAATCCACCCAGCACTGTTTTATAATGATTCAGAATTTGCGCCGCACTGTTTGCTCTTAACGTATATTCATACGCTTTCTCACAGTAAAACTTATCTCTTTCCGCTGCCGTTTGATTCTCTAAAAGCTTTCTGTTTGTATACATGTTATCTCCACCCTGCCTTTGTTATTTTTTGAATTCGGTTCCTCCGATGTTAATCACATTTCCCGACTGTGAAAAGGACTGCTCCCAGGTGTATTCCTGGCCAAACAGGGTATATGTGATGATGATTTGATTACCCTCGATCCGATATGTGCCGCTGGCATTGATACCAAAAGCAGACATGGTCACTTGGTCTCCGTCAAAGGTAAACGATTGGGAAATAAGACCCTGAGAGCGATATGTGCCATCGAGCTTTGAGCCTCCGCAGGCAGTCAGCATTGCGACTGTAATGCCCAGCATAACAAGCAAAGATATAAATTTTTTCGTTTTCATCGTGAAACACCCCATGTTTAATAATAAGAATAGAAAACCAACAAAGGAATTACATACGCCAGGATCGCAAGAATTACACTCAGAGCCGTCCATACAATCACACCAATCAGTGCGCCTTTCCCTGCGGAGTGTGCCTTTAGCGGTGTTTGGTCTTTCCATACCAAATAGAGAATCAATCCGACAATTGGAAAGAAAAAGCCAAGCGCCGTCATACCACCGGAGGGGGCATCCTGCACATATCCCATCTGCGGATATACAGGCTGCTGGAATGTAGGCTGTGCACCTTGTGCAGGTGTCGTGCGCTGCCTGCCGCAGACACTGCAAAATTCTTCACTCGCCGATAGTTCTTTGCCACAACCGGCACAGAACACCTTTTGTGCGGAATATACTACAGGAATTTGCCCATACTGGTTCTTTTGATTTTTTTCAGTTGAACGAACAATCCAACGTACAAGTAAGACGATCCCTGTTACAAGAAGTAATAAAACAAGAATAATAATCAAAAATATAAAAAGACGTGCGTTCAAAATAGATTCCTCCCAATCTCTCTTTTATACAGCTTCTTCCAGTATCAATAACATTATTTTATAGGTCGATATGACCGCCGTGCTCTGTATGCCTACTTGCTTTATCTACAGGACGCTTTGTACCGCAGGCATCGCAGAAATCCTCGTCCGGCGGGAGTTCTCTGCCACAGCCAGTACAGAATACCTTTTGCTCTGCATGATCCGGTTCAGGACGAGGCGGTTCCGGACGTCTGGCGCCACAGTTGACGCAAAATGTCTCGTCTGGTAGCAGTTCCCGGCCGCAGTTGGTGCAAAACACCTTTTGTGTGGTATCTGGAATGACGACATTCTGATAGACCGGCTGTCCATATGGTTGCGCAACAGGCATTTGGTAGACAGGCTTTTCCTTTTTATAGGGATGCGTCAGCCACCGGCCCAGTAGGAACGCCATAGGAGTCAGGAACAGGTCAGAGAAAAAGAATAAGTCGCTGCGCTTAAAATAGATGTTTCCCGCAAAATGCGCAAAGGCGATAAAGATGCCGAGTATGCCAGGCAGGAACCACAGCCTGTGCAGCCCACGCTTGCGCTCACCGTCCTTGGCGCACGGCGTGATCGTCATGAGGGTAAGGAGCAGATAGCATAAACTTTCCAGCACATAGCAGCCGCAGATACCGATTGCCCACATCTTCGGGCCAAAGTGCAGCTCATATTCATAGGTTTCAAAAAAGCCCCGGGAGCCACTGTTGAGCAAAAAGCTTACAAGTGTAAAGACGGGTAATAGAGCCTGCATTGCCAGCGCACCCGACAGAAGTCCATTTCGTTTGCGCATAAACAGCAGAACCGTCAGCAGTACCATACTGCCGATCAGTAAAATCTGATAAATGATATGGGGTACAGAGTAGGTGCTGCCAAACTCCACCGCCATGCGGCAACCGATCATCTGATCCAGCATTCCTGCTCGTAACAACAGAGATCTTAAGTTTTCAATCAATCCAAGCGCCAGCAATGCTGTGAAAATCGAGGCGATCGGAAATTTCAGCTTTTTTGTTTCGTTCCTGTTTCTACCTCCAAGAAATATAATTAGACCGTCAATGGCCGCAATCGCTATCAGCAGAGCATATGCGCCGCCAAAAGCCTAGATCCTTTTCTAGCTCTCTTTGGAAAGGATGATCTTGTCCCCGGAGATCGCATACGTTCCGCCGCCTGTGATACCGGTTGCCGAATAGGTATAATAAAAATGTGTTTCATCCATCGTATAGGTATAATCAAGCCAGCTTCCGTCCTCGGCTCTTAAAGTCATCGTACCGTCAGCGTTCAGTCGAATCAGGTGACGGCTGACATTTTCCGTATTGGGCTGCGCAACTTCAAGCGTCCACTCGCCCAGCATAGAGGTGATGTCAAATTCCGATTGGCTGGTCTGCGTTGATGAATTCTCTGGAACAGCAAGCTCCAACCGTTTTAGGATATCTTCCATATCTGTCTGGAGCGATTCCTTCATCAGGTTTTTTTGTGCTCCGTAATCAGTGACACGGTCGCATACGTAGAACTGAACTGAGCTATATTCCGTAAATTCCATACCATCCGGAAGCTGATTCATATAAAAGGCGTTGTTTTCATATTGATAAACCTCTCCAAATTCCCCATTCTCGTCGAGGCCATATAAATGAACATACACGGGATTTTGATCCAGAGAATCATATACCGGAACATACAGGTTTCCGGCATTTTGATAAATGCGGCTACTAATGGCAGCTTCTTGGTTTTCCTCCTGCTGCCTTTCGCAGAAAAGCTGAACCGCTTCGCCATTTTTTACTGTCCATACATCAACAAACGGAAAAATGCTCTCTTCATTGTTATAGAGCATCACCAATTCCTCAGTGCCATCCTGATTAAAGTCCATCAGATCAATTTTGAATACACCACGTGCGCAGCATTCATACTCAACTTCATCAAACCAGAGAGCGCCATGCTCTGCAATGGTTCGGTCAATCACAATCGCATACAGCTCGGTGGTATTGACAGTCTCCTGACCATCCGTTGAGGCGTCCTGATCGGATTCTCCAAAATAAACAATCGATCCGCCTTGTTTATCCGGGAGGAAGCAGTCATACCGATGACTGGTTGCATCACCCTGCATCCAGCATGCATCATCAGCTCCGGCATAAATCAATCTCGGAATCCCTTCAACCTCGTCAAAAATCGTTTCCTCCAGGGTCTCTGTATTGAGGAAATGGAGGGTCATATCCTTAGAATAGTAGAGCCCGTTCTCGGAAAGGCAAAATCTGTTATATACGTCATCATCATAGGACGCAAGGGTTTCGGTTTTGCCGTCGTTGACGTTTAACCGGTAAACATTGTCTCGGTCCGTATAATATAAGTAATCGCCTTGGGTAATAAAGGAAAAATACTTCTCCACGTCATCATCGTCCTGGGATGGCACGCTACCGATTTCCTCAGCCTCGGAATCTGCCGTTTTTCGATACAGGGTTTCTCCCATGAGATTATTCTCAATGTCAGGAATAAAGTAATAATAGTATCCGTCGTTATACGCTACAAAGCAGGCAGGCCCCTCAAGGTCAAGAAAATCCTCCTGTTTGCACAGCTCACCGGTATTCAGATCCAACCGGTAGAAGAATTGCCTGTTTCCGAAGATGAGATAGTCTTCAAAGAAGTAACAGCCTTCCATTTGAGACAGCAAATCGCCATATGTATTGAGCTGCTCATAGCTTACAAGGGTCCCGTTTTCCTTGCCGTTTTTGCTGAGCCAATGAATTTCGTATTCTTCGTCGCCCTGCTCTGTGGCTTTTGTGATTTCGATAAAGCAGATTTTTTCGTTCCAGAGGAAAATACAGCCCATGGGATACTGACTCCACCCATCGCCTTTAATTTCTTCTGCTTCGTATAGAATCTCCGGCTTCCCACGCAGATCATTGCTGACCCGCTTAATGCAGGGCTCCCAGGTTTCGGTCTCGCTTAGAAAATATGTATACTGGTCATCGTAAACAACTGTGGAATATCCCAGCGGGACAGAGCCGTCGTTGCCCTTAGAGCCGCCTTTCAGGCCGAACACAAAAATCAGCCCCGCGGCAAGAATGACCGCAAGCAGCACGCCGCCAAGAGAAAGGCCGATGATAAGCCCCTTTTTCGACTTCTTTTGAACCGGAGCCGCAGTTTGGCGATGAACCGGCTGCGCTTCCACGCTCCCAATCATCGGAGTCTGCGAATATACCGGCTCCCCAGTAGGCTTTTCCTGTAGTTCTGATTCTTTTACAACCGGTGTTCCGCACTTTGCGCAGAATCGGTCGCTATCCTTTAACTGGTTTCCGCATTTCGAACAAAACATATACTTTTCTCCTTTGTGATTGCCAAAATATCACTGCCTGGTGGTTTGCTCCACCATACAAAAACGTCACTTAATGCCCCTGTTGTATCGCCGCTAGATCGCCAAAATGAATCTGAGTAATCTGACCATTTTCTACAGTAAAGTAAAGTCCATACCACTTAGCGAGGTCAAAATTTCCCTGCTCCCTGATACTATCGGCACGTTTCTGTTCGTATTCCGCATACGAATAGGTGTTACCGTTTTCATCCATATAAACCACAAAAGATACTCTTGAATCAGTTTCCGGATTGTATTTGTGTGCTGAACTACCATAGCCCATTTCCGTCGAGCACATTGCGTCAGGATATTCTGCTAAAATTCTTTCATAAGAATCACCTATGGAAATTCCATTGGCGAGACCGGTATGATCCATATTGGTCATCCAATGAACCAGCTTTGTTTCTCCTGTTTCTTTGTCTGCTCGAACTAAACAGCTAACACTTTGATCCCCCGATCGTTCCAGTGAATAAAAGGATCCTCTTTTTTCTTCTTTGTTCGGAAACTCTTTTTCAAGAGAATCGAAATTCTCTCCGTAATAAATCTGGGTTTTCCCTGTGTCCAGGACTGGGAAAGGACTGGAGGAAGCCGAATTGAATAATCCCGAAGCAAACATAATCACCACCGTTACCAAGACCAGCAATACGCCGCCAAGAGAAAGGCCGATGATAAGCCCCTTTTTAGATTTCTTTTGAACCGAAGCCGCCGCACCATAGCCCATTTGCCCATTAAAATTAGGCTCCTGCATCAGTGGCTCCGGCTTTGGAACTTGGATGTTTTCCACTTCATCCGGTCTGCCTGCCGGTTGCTGCGGCACCGGCGAAGCTTCTTGTGATATCTTTACAGGTGCACCACACACACTGCAAAATCTCGCGTCATCCGACAAAGGATTTCCGCACTTTGAACAGAACATAATCTCTACTCCTCTCGCTTGCCGGAGACAAAAGCAGCCCCAGCTTATTTTCTATCCCATTTTACCTGAACCGACAAAAAAGCGCCCCACACAATCAGGTAGTTTCCAGAAAAAATTTGAAAAAATTCTGTACACTATCCTTTTGTGTGGGGCGAGTCTGGCTATTCATGCTATAATATGCTTATCATGTTCTAACTGTATCCATCGGCTGGAACTATCTTTTGTAAGGGGGGATAGGATGAGTGAGCGTAAAAAATCCGTTGTCCGGCTTTTTTGGGCAGCGGCGCTGTTGTTTGCAGTCTCCACATACCGGCAGATCAGCCTGCGGTGCTTGCCAGAGGATCTCCTGCGGCCATATCTTGTCTGGGCTGTTTATATGCTGCTACTCTTCGGCTGGCAGCATACCATTACAACAAAAATCACCCAGAAAGCTATGCGCGGCCACCTGACTGCACAAAATATCGTCAGTATCCTATATTTAACGGTCCGCTTCGTTCAGGATGCTTTCCTCTATGTCAATATTCCATGGATGCGCTTTACCGGATACTTTATCAATATTGCGGCTATTTTTATCCCACTGTTCGGGCTTTACGGTGCATTCTATCTCGGCAGATCGGAGGATTACCGAATCAGCAAAAAGTGGTATCTGCTTCTGATACCGGCTTGTTTTTTGAGTGTGATGGCACTGACCAACGATTTGCATCATTTTTTCTATTACATTATGCCGGAGGAATCCCAGCCAAATTTGTATTTCCACCCCTACATCGGAACATATATCGTCTATATTTGGGGACTTAGTATCATCAGTTATCAGGTATATGTGATCTACCGGCGCAATGGCACGACGAAGTCAGATTCTCTTTACCGGAAGCTGATTCCCTTTTATGAACCGATTCTACTGCTCCTGTTCAGTATTCCATATGCGGCGACGGCATACGTGGTTCGATTTGAGCTTGTGGAATATTCGGCAGGGCTGATTTTTATTCTTGTGCTTTGCTGGCAGCTCTATATCCTCACCGGACTGATTCCCGTGAACACGCAGTACGAGGAAGTGTTCCGGCGGTCTACGGTGGCAATGCAGATTCTTTCCCCAAGTGGGGAGACGATTGCAGCATCGGAAAATGCGGCGGAAATCACACCTGCTATGCTGGAAGCCCTAAAGCGGGAGCAGCAATTTTCGTCTACGGAAGATATTACCATGCATCTGCACCCTATTCCGGGCGGATGCATGATCTGGCAAACAGACCTCTCGCAGATCAACCATTCTTTACGGGAGCTTCAGAAACTGAATGCGGAGCTGGAAGAAGAACAAGATCTGCTGGCACAGGAAATCCGCCTCCAATCGGACGAAGCAAGTGTTCAGGCGCGCAACGATATTTACGACAGCCTGTCGGCGGAGGTTGCCGGACAGCTCACCCTGCTGACAGAGCTTTTATCGAAAGAAACCATTGCGGCGGATGACTGGAACCGCATCTGTCTGATCGGCACCTACATCAAGCGGTTCTGCAATTTACGGCTTACTCATCAGGAGCAGCAGACGATTCCGTTGGGTGACTTAGCCCTCAGCTTACAGGATATGACGAAATGTATGAAGAATCTTGAAATCAGGACAAGCCTAGATTTTTGCCCCACCTCGAATTTAGATCCAGAGCTTACGCTTCTGATCATGAAAGCCTTAGAAGCGCTTCTCGAGGAGGCGGATTTTTGCCTGACCTCAATGACAATCCAAATCAGCGACACGGCTTGCTTTGAGATTACCGGTACAGAGCACGAATTTGTTCCTCGCTCTTTAGAGGGAGGATATCGTCTTCAGGCGGAAAAGATTCCGGAGGGTTATCGGCTTATGCTTTTGAAAGAAGGAGAGGTGGTGCAGTCATGAAAAAGAATACATCAGCTAAAATGATTAAAAAAGCCATCGACTCTTACCCCGGCGGAAACTGCTTCTCCGCATTGGACGGGCGGGTCATTCTTGTTAATGACAAGATGAACAAGCTGATGCTGGAGCTGACCGGACACACGATTCTGAACGCAAAGGTGGCATGGGAGGAGCTCACAAACTTTGCTAATAACGGCAGGGCGGAAAAGCTAGACCAATCCTGGCTGCCGAAAGATACGGACAATGGCAATGAAAGCACCCAACAACAGTTGTTCTTCCGCTTCTCCGACAGCTCGGTCTGGCGTTTTGAGCTGAGATTTCTTGATTCCAATACCGTTCAGATTGAGGCGGCGGAAATTACAGAGCTCTACCGGATCAGTGAAGAGCTGTACGAGAACACTATCCGACTGCAGGAGATGCAAAAGCGGCAGAAAGCCTTGCTGGACAGCATCGTGGAAGTCAATTTGAATAAAGAGATTCTTGCCGCAAAAATGCATATCCATGATGAGCTGGGACACTGTCTGTTGGCTACCACCAAAGCAATCACGGAAGACAGTTTGGCTGAGAACGCCGACACGCTGCGGAAAAGCTGGAACAGCACCATTCACGATTTCTCCAATATCTCTACTGTATGGACGGTTCCCGATTCCTCCTTGCAGTCTGAACTGATGCAGGTGGCGGAGCTGATTGGCTGTAAGGTTATATTCCTTGGGGAACAGCCCACCCAGCGCAAGGCACTACAGCTTTTGTATGCCGCCATTCGGGAGGCGCTAACCAATGCGGTGCGCCATGCAGATGCCACGGAATTGATGGTAAAAATTGAGCAAGACGAGAAAAACTATCATATAGAGATATCCGACAACGGCGGCGTATCTGTTTCAAGTATTACCGAGGGTAACGGTCTTAGTTCATTACGACAGCGACTGGAGCGGGAAGGAGCCTCCTTAAAGGTGCTCTGTAACAATAGCGTTTCTCTTATTATCGATATTCCCTTTGATTTAGACAACTCCCAGAAAGGAGGACGGAAATGATACAGGTTTTAGTAGTAGAAGATTCCAGGATTACCCGGGACGCCATAGAGAGCCAGATTGCCAAATCAGAAAGATATGTCCTGTACGCCTCCATAGAAAATGCGGCAAATGCTGAAATTGCATGTCTGCGCGGGCGTGTGGATTTGATCCTGATGGATGTTTGTACGGCTGAGGAAGAATCCGGTCTGAAAGCTGCGGCAAAGATCAAGCAGTACAACCCTAAAATCAAGATTATTATTATGACCTCCATGCCGGAGCATTCCTTTATTCAAAAGGCGAAAGCATGTGGATGTAATGGCTTTTGGTACAAGGAATATGGCAGCACTGCCTTAATGGAGGTCTGCGACCTGGTGATGAATGGCGAATTTATTTATCCCGAGAACACACCGGTGATTCGCATTGGGTACAGCAACAGCACTGAGTTTACCGGCCGGGAATTTGATATTATTCGGGAGCTTGCACAAGGCAGAAAATATGAGGAGATCGCAGCAGATCTTGGTATTACACCAAATACAGTCAAGTACCACATCAAGAATATCTTGCAGAAAACGGGCTACCAGAATACCTTGCAGTTGGTGGCCGAGGTGGTAGAAAAGAGATTAATTCTGCCTAAGTATTAAATTTGGGGAGGATAATATTAATGAAAACATGCATGGCTGATGCTGAAGAATGTATTGAACAGATCAATGCAATGAGCAAGACTGATTTCCATCAGAAAATCTTGCGGGGCGTCGCCGCCAGTGAGGAGTTTTCTTGTTTGGTATCTATCGGCATTAAATATCTGACGCAATCCTAAAAACAGCATCTATGCGAGATGTTGGCGCAGACAGGAATTCCGTTTGAATTATCCGATGAGCCGGATTTTGATGAGGCACTAACAGATATCGCTTTTTCAATCACTACCCGTGCGGTTAAAGTGATCTAAATATTGAATAATAAGGCACGAACAGGCAAGAAGAATGAGTACTTCTTGCCTGACTACGCAATTTTATTATATGGATAAAATTCTGTGGACGGATTTGTCTATAAACGTCTCATAATCATTTAAGATCACTGAGTCTCCAAGTTTCTCAAACTTAGTATCGGCTAACGATAATGTTTCCGGGTTAATACTATAGAAATTATCGTAATCTTCTTTATTATGTATTTCTCTCCCTTTTGGCGGATGCACAACAAAAATCAGTGTCTTATCTGGGGTGTGATAAAATGCGTTCTCATCATCATGAGATAAGACTATATACTTTCGAGCGTTATGAGCTGTAAAAGTTCCCCATTTTTGTATTACATGTTTTGAATTGTAATATGGAAGATTGTCAAGAATAATGAATATTTGAAAATTCTTTGAAAAGCTCCGCAGCACGAGCTTTGAGTTACGGGTCAACTCGAAGCGTCATATTGGTTTTGTTAGCCATACAAAAAACTCCTTTCACTGTTTTTTATATTTATATTATATGCTTGTTATTGCACTTTTTCAAGTGCAATGCACGTCAACTACCCACCTGCCAAGGCAAGTGGGTAGTTGACTATATCGTCATACCTTGGATGGCGTTTTCGTATAGGAACTTTTTCAAAGTCTCACTATTGCCAGTGTTATAAAAATCTAGTAGTAAAACATTGAAATGCTCCATATGTTTGTCAGTAATTGTCATAATACCAGCTCCAGCAGAAACTAAAAGCTTATTTGCAAGAAGTAAGCTTGTACGCTTATTTCCATCCCAGAAGAATTGACCTCTTGTTCCCCACGTAAAAGCTTCTAAAGCTTTATCCGTAGCAGAGGTATCCGTATTAGAAACTATAGCTTTAAACTCACTTAAAACTTTCTCTCGCTCAGGAACAGGCGGTACGTAATCAGTACCGGATATAGAAACTGTGCCGGTTCTCAGCTTACCCCATTCTAAAGCTTCATTTCTTGCAATATATTCATTAAGCTTACACCAGTAGTCAAATGTCAAAGGCTCATTTATGGTGCTTAATAGATATTTCCAAGCATCTCGCATATTTAGTATTGCTTGTATATCATCAAGCTGCACGTTTGATACGTTGACTCCATTTAATATTGTTTTTGTCTGCGGAAAAGTTACGGCTCTGTTCTCCATCTTCATTCCGCAATATACATTCTCGTCCCATTTCTTTTTGGCAAGGAATAGGCTTTGTTCCGGTGTTAAGCGAAATTTATCTTGAAATTGCATTGTTACTCCCCTCTTGATTATATTATTTCTACTGTCAATCTCCGATGTGTAGTATCTTGTAAATGAGCACTCCTGTACCTAATTATAACACAAATAAGAATCTCGTCAATTAGATGTAATATACTATATAGAAAAGTATAACCACCCAAAACAGCTCTTAGACTGTCTTGAGGAGGCTTTAGTGAACCTCTCCACCCAAGCCTAACGGCTATGGATGGGGAATGCGCTTTCCAAATTATTCAAATCCTCAAACAGATCGTCAACGCTAGAAAATCTTTTTGCGTTTGGATCAGCAATCATCTTTTCACCCTCTGCTATAGCTGAAACTGTTACATCATTAGGAGTTTCAAAGCGTACATCAAAAGGAAATCCGTTGTAATAAATCGCCTGACGCAAAAATACATTTATAGCAGTAGTCATGTCTATTCCCAAATTAGCGAAAACTTGTTGTGCCTTTTGTTTTATTTCCTTGTTCATTCTAATAGTCATACTGGTATCTGATTTAAGAGCCATACAAAAATCTCCTTTCAGTTGTTTCTATCATTAGAATATGCGTTTTTATGTCTAATGTCGATACAGTAGATATAATTATGTAAAGAGCTGCCCTCTGAAAAATAGAACCCGCATATCCATCGGGAACGAGATAAACCTCACCCGTTGGCAGTGAAAGAGTATAATCCCTTCTTACAGCCTGTGATATGTCGGTCACTACAGGAAATCCGAGTGTAAGAGTTGACACTGGAACTAACTTCCACTCTGTCTGCTCGTTTTCAAGCGTTTCAAGAAATCTCAAAAATTCCTCGCCGCTTCATATGCGATAGGTAAGACTTTGATATTATCTCCATCTTTTCCCCCGCACCGCACCGTGCATGCGACTTTCACCGCACACGGCGTTCCATCGTAATTAAGCTTTGATTGTACTTAATTATGACTAGAGGCTGTTCCTCCATCTCCATTACAGAGATTTCATAGGTCGTGCCTCCGCTCTCAGCCAGATTAATTTAAGTTATCAGATAATCTGTTTCCTTAAAACCGCTCCCGTGTAATCGGTTAAATAAGCGTTCTGACCTTTCTGCGTTCCGATAATTCTATCTGTACATGTATAACCTTAGGCGCTGACTTTGAGCCTGTTATCATGATAGCGCCTATAACGCTATATGGAATTTCATACATAACATTCTTACTTTTCCACTACTAACTGCCATTTTCAGGCAGAGGCACATTTCTATGCCCCAATGATTTAGACCCGTACGTTCACCAGTTCGTCAGATATTTCTATCATTCTCACCATAGTTATTTTATAGACCCCCGACCTATAGGACACACCACCCACCTCTGGCCAGCTTTCGTGCTGTGCAGGCACAGCTTACGGTGTCTTTCAGCCGACTTCACCGAGCTCCCAACCCTTGCAGTATTACACCTGCAAACGCCGGTCGGAGTATTAGGGCGGCATTTCAGGGCGTTACCCCTTCATTCTACCTGTCGAATTATCAGTTCTCCTAATAGAAAACTTTACGTTCTTTTATTAGTGCCTAACCTTTTCAGTTAGGAACGCATCGCACAAAAAAAATCCTCCTTCTGCTGCCTGCCGTAAAGGTTCAGGGCTTACGCAAAAATTTGTATAAAAAAACGCCGCAGCTAAAATAACCACGGCGATTTTTCCAAAAGAAAAAAAGACAAACAGAAATAAACTCCATTCGTCTTTTATACTAATGTTACATATGTAGGCGCAATACGCCCTTTTGTAAGCTCCAACCCGGAGCGCCTGTGTAAAGATAAGCTTTACCAGGAAAGCACACCTACAGACTTAGGTGCGGCGGCATAAAAAATGCAAAACAAATAATTAATACAATATTATTTTACTACTTACTTTTGCCGCCGTCAACGGGTTAAAGCATTTTCTCAGAGAATACAAGAAACTCAGAACAAATCACTGTGAGTGCCAGTTCTAGTTAGGTACAGTATAAGCTCGTCACCGTCTATCTCATATATTAAGAGCCAATCCGGCGTTATATGGCACTCTCGGCAAGATATATATTTGCCCACCAAATTATGATCCTTGTATTTCTCAGGCAAAATCTTTCCCGAAGCTAAAATATTAACCACAGTTCTTAGTAATTCAAGGTCATATCCTCTTTTTTTCGCTGTTTTTAAGTCCTTTTTAAATCTCCCGGTCTGAATAATTTTATATTTATTCATCATCCAGCTCCTTTAAAATCTCATCAAACGAATTATAGGTATTTTTGTTCGGGTTTTTCTTCAACTCTTGAACCTCTTCAATCGCTTGTATTGTATCAGCATTAGGAGTCTCGTAACGAATAACATTCTGCATATATCTTACTAAATTTCCCTTTACATTTTCCCCGTTTCGTGAAACTATACTTTTATAGGCATTGTAAATATCACGATCCATCGTGAACGAACAAGTAACTGTTTTAGAACTCATATTATCATTCCTTTATACTAAGATTACTAAGCACTTATACTTAGTAATCTTAGTATATGCCAAAAAAGTAAATTTGTCAATAGTGAAATTTCTCAGCTTCCCCACAGTTGCTGAAAATTTGCAAATATACCATTAAAAGCCTCTATGAGACCGTCTCTGGTATCAGGGTAGATTATAGCTATTATTCCTACCGCCGCCAAAGCTATAAAGACGATATACGCAAGCACTCTTATACACCACCAAAGCCCGCGCATTAAGAACTTGAAAATATTGTTTTTCTCAACGACATAAACGTCCTCATTTTCAACGTCATACTTATCCCTCAACCCTCTCTGCTTCTGTTCTGTCTCCTGCTCCTCTTTGAATTTTCGGATAAGCTGACTGTTCACCATACCCTCCGTTAAAGTAAGACTGCCATCTTGATTTTCCTCAATTTCGGCTGCGCTTACTGAAAATACAGAGGATACTGATATCAGCGCTATTGATACAGCGAGCAATATTACACCTGATTTTCTTTTCAAAGAGAGCAAAATTACCACCCCTTTATTTTTTCGGGGGAGTTGTTTTTATTAACTCCCCCGTCTTTTTATTTCTTTTTTCCGCCCTTGCCTCCACCTCGGGTTGCAAAAAACAGGATACCTAAGACAACCACTGACGCAATAGCTACTATCATTAATATGTTATCCATAGTACTTTGGCTTGCCCCTCACTGCTCTGCGGCGAGAGGCAAGCCGTCCTCCTTTCATAAAAAAATTAATAATTATTGAGATTTGTTGTTTTTTCTCTGTCTAGCCGCCAAGAGCATAGCAACTGCAAAGGAAATCAGGCAAGCTCCTACGATTATTGCTATAGTCATTGTCTGCATATCTACTGTAGCAGCAGCACCCTTATCGGCTGTTGAAGCTGTAACATACCCGCCTGTTTTAGATGATGTTGGATTGCTCGGGGGTTCGGTCTCAGTTATCTTTATTACAAGCTTCGGGCTTGCATCGGCTGTATAATCCCACTGCACACCGTTCATTGTATAAGGCAGTGAGATGAAAAACCCACATGTATAACACCTCCTTATTTTGTAGAATTAATCTATATGAAAAGGCAGAGCTTTCGCCCTGCCTTGTTAGCAACCTGTTTAATTTTGAGCACGAAAAAAGGGCGACGTCCGCAGACTTCGCCCTTTAGCGATTTACAGCATACTTTCCCTAACAAAATTTATATGCCGCTTATTTAATTGTATCAGTGTTTCTATAGCGGTTTAATACCAGCCCGCTTCTCTGACTAAAACCTTCTCAGTCCAAGCTTCCTTGACTACTACAGTCTCGTAATGTCCTTGCTCAGGTGTGGTTTCGATTTTGGATAGTATCTGAGTTGTAAAACAATCACCATCTGAACGTTCGCCTTTGGCTTCGTGTTCTGCCTTGTGTTCTTCCCAGATTTTTTTGGCTTCATTGAAAGTATCTATATCATATTCAGCTATTACATCCATTAATACATCATTACATGTATCACATTGAATTATATATCTTGTTTGAAACTCGTAGTCTCCTGTAGCAAACAGATCGTTCACCATTTCCTGTGCTTTATTGTTAGCTTCTTTTGCACCTAGATATCCAATGGAATGATATTTACCGTCATCAGCAAGAACTCTTTCCATATTACCCGCATCGTTATTTTTAACTAGCCATTCACCTTTATCATAATAACACCAAACGGACTCTACATGATAACCACTGCCATCTCTGTTTAAAACGTGTGTCTTTTGGTGTTCGTCAAGATCATCAGTACAATCTGCTCCACAAACATTACATATTGCTCTTCCCCGATATTCATACACCGGTACCTCAGTTGTACTTGCCTCCTGATCCACAACCCAAACCTGCTCTGTTTCTGCCGGGTGATAGACATCCTTGTACACAGCCTCATGCCAGGTCTTGTTTGTTACCTTGACATTTATTGTAGCTGTATCACCGCTTATTGATGTGACTGTGATGGTGACGTCACCTTCAGCTTTCGGGGTAATCTTAACTGTTGAGCCATAACGTGAAGCTGTGGCAATTCTGCTGTTGCTGCTCTTAATTGTATAGTAGCTGAACTCATCAGCGGACTTAGGCATATATGAAACGTAAACCGGGTCGCTACCGGGCTTAACTACCAGCTGGGTATCTCCAAAGCTCGGAGCTACAGCCCTTCTGGCAGAAACCTTAAAGCTGTCTGTCGCTCCGCTGTTTTTCTCCTTGACTGTGATTGTCGCTGTTCCCGTGCCTGCTCCCGTGTATCTTACAACCGAGCCATAGCGGACTGCCTGAACAACCTTGCTGTTACTGCTGGTGATTATATAATCGGAAAAGGCAGCTGCCGACTTGCCCATATAGCTTATCTGTGCTGTCTCGCCGACTGCGATTTCTGTGCTGTCAATGGCGATTGACGGCTTTACTATTTGCTTGTTGACTGTGACCCTCATGCTTGTTTTAACGCCGTCACAGGCTGTAACTGTTACTGTAGCCGTTCCGGCTGACTTAGCCGTGAGCCTTACTACAGAACCATAACGGCTTGTCGAAACAACCTTGCTGTTTGAGCTCGTTACCTTATAGAACCTGAACAGGTCAGCTGATACTCCCATATAGGATATCTGCTGAGTGTCGCCGATAGTCATTGTAACAGATGATTTTGTAAGCTTGGGGTTAACGGGATTCTTAACTGTAACGTAAATGCTGTCCTTAGCTCCCGTATTCTTCTCGGTTACGGTAATTGTTGCAGTACCGGGCTTCAACCCCGTGTATTTTACGATTGAGCCGTAACGCCAAGCTTTCAATACAGAAGGGTTAGAGCTTTTGACAGTGTAGTTTGAAAACTTAGCCGCTGACCTGCCCATATAGCTTACGCTCATGGTCTCGCCATCGCCTACTGTTGCCGACGTGTTCTTGATGTTCGGCGCTACCGTTGCGGCAGAAGATATTATGTTCTCCTGCGGCAGCTGTGCGGCTGAGACTGTCATTGGGGCTACTGCGCTTATTATAAGTGCTCCTGCAAGAATAATAGCCATTGCTTTGTTGTGCTTTTTTCCTGTGTTCCTAGTCATAATAATTCTCCTCTCATCTTTTTTAATACCGATTTAATGTTTAATATTTGTGAATGTTACTGGCTTTGAGTATATTTTATACCACTGGTACAAAATATTAATATATTTTTCTGAATTTTTACCATTTTTTTGAATATATTGTGCTAAATCCTGCGCATGGTGAACCACCTCTTGTGTGAAATTAGTATATATGTGAAACCTCTAAGCGAAAAGAGCTGTTTAGTACCAAGTAGGTTGCCACTCGGTGGGGGAAAACAGCTCTTTCGCTTTGAGATATTATGTTGTCAATTAGTTCCATTCTTCCATCAGGAGAAAGTCGCGAATATTCCGGTGCTTGATACCGTTTCGACTCATGTCAAATTCGTCAAGAGAAACAACATATTTCGGGAAGTTGTCGCGGATACTGTCATACGCTCCGAACTCACGGGCAATAGTCTCGTCCGCCGCCAGCAGATAACAAACCTGAACATACAGCTTTTCTCCGCACCTGTCGCAAACGAAATCAATCTCCTTATCTCCTGCTCTGCCGACCGTTACCGTGTAGCCTCTGCGCAGCAGTTCGAGGTAAACGATATTTTCAAGAATTTGGTTGATGTCCCTTGTATTACCGCCATATACAGCTTCGCGGATTCCGTGGTCTGCAATGTAGTATTTTTCGTTTGAGGAAAGAAGCTGTTTACCCTGCAAGTCCTGTCGCTTTACCTGATAGAACAGATATGCGTCGCAGCAATATTTGATGTAGTTCAGTATTGTCTCCGGCGCTACGGTTCGCTGTTCACTTTTGAGAAATTTTGCAAGAGAGGTTGCAGAAAAGGTGTTGCCCACATTTGCCATAACATAGGCGATAATACGTTCCAACAAATCTACATCTCTAATTTTGTTCCGCTTCACGACGTCCTTTAGCTGAACGGAGTTAAAGAGATCCTTGAGATATTGTTTGGATGGTGCATCCGCATACCGGAGGTTTGCAAGATAGGGCATACCGCCCGACAAAAGGTACTGCTGAAAACACTTCTGAATCGGCTCATCAGGTACAGCAGTGCGGTACAATTCCACAAACTCCGCAAAAGAAAAGGGATAAATCACAAACTCAACATAGCGTCCTCCCAAATAGGTTGCAAGCTCGCCGGAGAGCAGCTTTGCGTTTGACCCTGTGATGTAAATGTCACAATCCAGCGAAACGCGCAGAGAGTTTACACATTTTTCCCAGTCCTTTACTTCCTGAATCTCATCAAAAAACAAATATACCTTGCCCTCAATATCAGCCGCTCTCTTGCAAATTTCATCATGCAGTGCATTCGCAGTTTGCAAATGGGAGTAGCTCATATCCTCAAAATTGATAGAGATAAACTGCGCTGAACTGACATCAGATTCCATTAGTTCCTGCTTGATAAGCTCCAGCATGACCGACTTTCCGCAACGGCGAATACCGGTCATTACCTTTATCAGATCCGAGCCTATGAATGGACGGATACGGCTCATATACATTTCTCGTTTAATCACCACATCTCAGCCACCTTTCTTGTGTCTAACTGTAGTATATCACATTTACAACTGAAACACAACGGTAACTTTTTAAGTTTGTAAGTTACAACTGACAAAATTCAACATTATAGAGTCATCTTCTGGTATTACAACAGTGGTGATTTCATTCCACGAACTAAATAGACCTATTGAGCACCTATTTAGGTAATTTACATAAAGAAAAAGGAGGCACTGATTATGAAAAAAAGAGCAGTATTTTGCGAAGAATGCAGAGATTATGTTGCGTACACCGTTGCCGAAAAACATATGTGCGGTAAGATAAAAGAACAGGAATATCATTACATCGGCAAAGAAGCTCGATGTGCTGATTGTGATTCTTTGGTGTATGTGCCGGACATTGTCGACGAAAATTTAAAAGCGCTGTATGATGTTTATAGAAAGGAGAATGGAATTATTTCACTTGATACCATATTAGCAATACCTGAAAAGTACTCAATAGGTAAACGTCCACTTTCTCTTATGTTGGGTTGGGGTGAACAAACTTTTTCTCGATATTGTTATGGTGACGTTCCTTCTAAACAGTATTCTGATATATTACTCAAAATATATAACGACCCAACTTATTACGCTGAACTTTTAGAAAATGGTAAAGACAGACTTAAGTCAGATGTAGCATATAGAAAAACAAAAAAAGCAGTTGATGATTTACTAAGTATCAATAGCGATTCTGATAGTAAACTTAATATCGCTATTAAATATTTATTAAATCAGTGTGAAGTATTACTTCCCTTGCTCTTCAAAAAGCTCTCTATTATATTCAGGGGTTTTACTATGCTTTTAATCATACCTATATATTTTCTGAGGATTGTGAAGCGTGGGTACATGGACCTGTATATAAAAATGTGTATTTAAAATATAAGGATTATTCTTTTAACCCGATTAAGCAGAGTGAGCCTTTTGATGAATCTATTTTGAATACATCTGAAAAAGCTATTTATGACAGTGTGATAAACAACCTTTGTTGCTATAGCGCCAAAACTTTAGAGCGATTTACTCATATTGAAACGCCGTGGATTAGAACGAGGGGGAATTTATCTGTTTTAGAACATTCAAACCGTATCATTCCTAAAGAATTTATCGGAGATTATTTTCTTTCTGTGAAAGAAAAGTACAATATGATTAATCCAAATGATATCGGTATATATGCAAAAGAGATGTTTGCTTGTATTTGACGAATTCTGCTCCTGCCTCAAAGCACAAAGAGCCGAGCTGGGATTAAACCAAAGACAAAGCCTCAGCTCCTGTCCGCAGGAGCATACCCGCAAAACTTTTTCCGAAACTAAACAACCAAAAGCGAAAAGAGATGTTTTCCCCACCGAGTGTAAACCTACTCAGTGCAAAACAGCTCTTTTCGCAACCCATTTCAAAGTACCACTGCAAATTATTAAACAACCGGATACGCCGATATATTATGCGCATCCTTATTCAGCCTATGAAAGAGGGACGAATGAAAAGCAAAATTCCCTCGTTCGCCGCTTTTCCCAAAGGGGAAGAGTTTAGATGGCGTATCAGAGGAAGCGATCAAGCATGTGGAGGACTGGATCAATCATCTTCCGCGCAAAATGTTTAACTATGCTTCTTCTGAAGAACTTTTTCAGAGTGTCTTATTTGATATTGCAATTTGCGTATCTCAGAATAATTATGAATAGTGAGAATAAATTGTTGCACTATATAAGCATAGCCTCCTGTTCCAGCCTGATTTTATTTTTTATCATATATCCCAAGCAGTCCCGACAATCCTCGAGCAATTTTGATTTATACAATCTCTTTAATTTTTCTGAGTATTCATTGTTGAACGGCAAGGTGTATTTTTTATATCTTTCCAGTTCGTGTTTATCCATTCTGAATGGAAGTATTGAAGGACATATTTCTTTTCTGAGGCGCAAAAGCATACTAAAACCACCGAAATCGATATCACCCCAATGATACCATTGACAATTTTGAGGCATTGCATTTAAAGCCGCCAAAAACAATTTCTTCTTTGCCGGACTGTATTGTCCGCCGTGAAAAATAACAATCTCATTTGATGTTCTGCTTTTAAGATAAGAAAAATAGTTTGCTCTGTTTTCAATCGTAATTATCCTGGAAACCGACTTATCTATGGACAGCTTCACCCCATCTATATCACTCGAATAAATGCAAAAACCATTTTTCAGCACACCCATATTGCTTGAATTTACAGCAATATTGCCGCTCATTTCAAGCTGCTCCGGGTATTTTGTAATTCCAATAGTTCGCAAAAGCTCGCTATCGTTTAAATCAGAGCCGACATATTTTCTTAAAATCGAGAGCAAAACGGACTTTAAATTATTTTCAAAATATTTCGAATCTCCAAAACATTTCTCGGAGAATACACGTTCCTTCAACGCTGAGTCGGTATTGCTGTCAATGAAGGAGAGAAGCTTATAAATATCCTTCCTTCTGGATTTGTCCTCGGGCAACAGAATATCAAATTTCATACGGGATTTCATATACTCTGAAGTATCGCCGTAAAATCGAAGTATCCACTCTGTATTTACCTTTTTAATCTCATTAGACAGCTCATCTACTGCCGATAGGATTACATCTCGCTTGGATTCTCTGTTCAGATATTTATATATCTCATCCGTTTTTTCAAAATTCAGCCAAGCTCTTGAAAGTATGTGATTGTCCTGTCCCCTCATCCATTCATAGTGTATATAGCCTTTTTCATCCAGCTTACACACAGCTTCATTGATTGCGGTACTTACACTAAAATTTTCAATATCATACTCCGGAAAATCGGTCTTATTTTTACCGTAGAAATTAAGAATAATCCTCTTATCCGGCACTTTTCCGATTCTAAACGCAGAAGTGCGCTCGTACTTATCAATCATTCTGTTTAATATAAGCCGACACCATTTACTGTTCATTATTTAGTTCTCCGATTCTTTCCTTGTCAAAATAAGTTATGCGTGCGCTTGTACCTTTTCTAAGAACTAACAGAACTCTGTCCACCAACGGCGCAATATCCCCTGCTTTTTCTGTCGGCGTTGAAAGTATAACCTGAAAATTCAACTTTCTGAGAAGCCCAATACTCTTTTCAATTCTTTCTCCGTCCATTTTTGAGAAGGCTTCATCAAAAATGATTATCCTTGCGGTGTTCGCTTTTTTATCCCTGCCGATTCTGTAAAGCTGAGCAAAAGAAGCCAAAACAGCGATATAAAAGGGTGTCTGTGTTTCACCGCCTGACTTTTTGCCTATGGTTTTTGACAGCCTCTGCACCTCTCCGACTTTATTTGTGACCTCAATGTCAAAGGTAAGATAGGTTCTGTAATCGGTAAAGGTTCTTATACGATTTTCATAATCGCTTTGCTCGAGCGATGTGCTACCCTCGCCGGTTATGATTGAAAACAAATCTTCAATCTCGTTTTTATATTTTATATTAAATTGATTTGACATTAAATTATATCCGCCAATGAGCAGCATATCGTCGGTTATCATTTTATAATATCTTTCGTATTGCTTATTGGGTTCAACTCTGAAGCTGTATGTATCCTCGCCGAATGAAGCCGAGGAAATAGCCCGGTTCAATTCAAAAATTTCTCGTTTTACCGAACGAATGTTATCGCTAAGCTTGCTGAGAAAATCCTCTTGAAATTCCTCCATAGCCTTCTTCTTTGTGTCTTCAATACGCACCAGATAATTAGGAAGCTCATTCTCGTTAATTTCTTTTAAAGCATTATCAAACTCCACATTATCGTAGGAATTTACATTATATCCCATTTTAAAGGTGTGGTTATACTCCGAGCGCAGCTCGGCAAGCAATTTTTCAAATTTTTCAATAGCGTTTCTTGCCTTGCTAAGCTCTCTCGGAAAAGCTTCATTGATTTTCTCAGCAGACCCTCTTTTTGAAAGTTCCTGAACATAGCGCAGTTTGCCTGTTTGTTCAATCCAATCAGAGTCAAAATTGCTTTCCAAAATGATTTGTTTCTCTTTCAGGGAATTAATTGTCTGAGGTATTTTTTCTTCATCTAAGCCGCGAAGCTGTTCTTGTACCCTGCCGATCTCTCCCTGAAGCTTAGACTTTTTCCTGTCAGAGTCAGCCAGCCGTTGCTTTTTGACCTCAAGCTTTTCTCCCAGAATAATGAGGTTTCTGGTATCCAGAGAAGCCTTTTCATTGCCAAGCTTGGCAAGCTCACTCTTGTAATCAGCTGATTTAATTAAACTTTCGGCAGCATTAGTAAAATGCTCTATATCGGATTTGCTGTAATTTCCCAAGGTTGTACAGCCGTCAATACCAACCCTTATGGTCGAGTAAATTCCCGACAGCTCTCTTGCGCGATTGAGCTCGCTTTTTATCCCCTCAAGGCGAAGCCTGATTGCATTTTGACCAATCGCAGGATTTTGCCAAAGCTTAGGATTTAATGCTCTGACTACGAAATTTTTGTACAACAAGCCATTATCAGTTATGGATGTAGGGAATCTCCTTATATTGTCAGCATTGTCACACTTCATAACTCTTCCCAGGATATAGTCAAGATAAATTCTTACATCCGGATTTGTTGTTTCAATTTCCGCTGCAAGACTGTTTTTCTCTGCAATGTAATTCTTATCTTTAATTTTCTGTACATCTACTATACCTGTATCGTAAACCGCCTTGTCTTTTTTGATTCGGTCAAAAACTCTGATTGCTGTTTTTATGTGGTCGGGCGGTACAATAAGATAGAATTTCTGCTTATTAAGATAGCCCTCGATAGCGTTTCTCCACCTGGGGTTTTTTATCTCTGCAGCCTCGGCTACTATTACAATATCAGCATTTTCGCCCGTACTTGCTTTTATTTCGGCCATAACAGCCTGCTTTAAATCCAGGGCATTTTGCGGGAATTTGTAAATGCCTTTTTCAAGATTTTCCTTCTCAGCCTTAAGCTCTTTAATTTTCGTACCTGTGCGCTCAAATTCCTCTTCGAGCCTTGAATACAAAACATTCGCATTGGATTTAACGTTATCCGTCAGGGTACGTATATCTTCGAATTTGGTCTTGGAACATTCTACAATGCGCTCGGGAGTTATGTCGCTAAGCTCCTCAAATTTCTCCGCTAATTTTTCTCCGACCTCAAGTAAGCTGTCGAGCAAAGAACCGAGAACTCCGCTTATCAATTCAATATCAACCGAATTGTATTTTTGAATCAGTGTGTTATATTCTGTTGTAATTGTGTTTTTAACTGCAAGAATATCCGATACGGCTTTGTCGTACTCTTTTTCAGCGTAATTAATACTTTGCTTCAGCTGTGCAATTTTTCCGTCTATTTCATTAATTCGCCGTTGTGTTTCATCAGAAGATAATTGAAAGCGCAGCTCGTTGTATTCATCTTGTAAACGGTTATAGCTTTTTGTTTCAATCTCAAGACTTTGCTTAATGTTATTTAATTTTCCTTCAAAGGCTATTATTTGTTTTTTAAGATTGTCAAGCCTCACCTCGATAATATCTATTTCTGATTTATCCAGTAAATATTCATATATTTTCTCATTATTCCTGTTTCTTTGCAACTCGGAATAGCTTGTGGAAATCTGCTCAAGTGCCGTCCTTTTTCTCTCGAGCTCCGTTGCTGTTCGCTCAAGATTTTTATAGTTTCTGATGTTCTCCTGCATCAGACTGATATCAACATTTTTCTCACTGTCACAGACAAATTCGGTTATGAATTTTTGGATATCATTATCGGGATTAAATGCGACCGCCTTCTTCAATAAGTCTCCGAATTTTGAGCGCAGGCCTCCCAACAAGGCATAAATATCCTCTCGGTAATGCTTGCCTGTTTCGTAAATACTTGCGTCCTTATAATTGTTGTTTTTCAAAAACGCCCTAAGCTTAGGAATATCAAAGGGTACATTATTTTCCATAAAATGATTTTCCGGTATATGTCCCTTGTATTTAAAAAACCTCTTTACAAAATCATTCACAGAATGAACATCAAAGCAAGCACCAAAGGACAAGTAGCTGTCCTTTTCATCGTCATAAAACTCAACCGCTACATAGCTTATGAATCTGTTATTTCTCAGATATTTAAATCCATCTTTGTCATCGTCACGAATTTCTCCGCAAAGATAGCTGATGAGTGTTCTTGAGCTTTTTCCGCTTGCACTTTTATTAAAATAGTTCCCTCCGGTTTCGCCCAGAAGAACAAGCTGCAAAGCGTCAATGACTGTCGATTTACCGGAGGCATTTACACCCGTCATAAAATTGAGTTGGTCAAATTCGACTAACTCATGAGTAAAATAATGCCAGTTAATCAGCAAAAGCTTCTTCAGTATTTTCATCTTCTGTCTCCTCCGTATTGTCAACGGTTAGTTTCATCTCTTCAATTTGCTCATTCATTGCGTTAATACCTTGGTTACTGATTACATAAAGTATTGACGGGAGAATTAAAATATTATTTCCATCGGCCGACCATTGAGCCGACTCCATCTTTTGGATAATATTAAAATGCGCAAGCGTTCGCTGGGCATCGATTCTCTCACTTTGAGTTGATTTACCACCTTTGAGCAGTCCGAGAATTTTCATTTTTTCAACGACTTCGGCCGTTTCAGTTTTTACAATATGGTAGCTGTTTTCGTTTTCTCGGTTTTCCTCATAGATAAGCCTGCATACATATAAAAACAAGGTAGTAAATCTGTTGAGTCTGAATCTATTGTTACCAAACTCATTTATAAGTGAGGCTATTCCGTAATCGTCATCTTTCTCAAGTCGCCACCCCGTGACCTCAAAATATTCCTTCATAACTGCAAATAAGCGAGTAAGCATACTATAGTCTGAATTTGGCAAGGTCATTTCCTTGCCTGCATCGTATGTAAACCTGACCATATAGGTATGAGATAAAAGATAATTAGCTATTCTTCTAAATTCTTCCTTTTCATATGTAGTCAGCTTTGAATATTCTTCACTCCACATTATCCTTTACCTCCCTTGAAAAGAACAAACTGCGGAATACGATAGCCGTTTTTTCTTATATAGTTTTCCCCGAGCTTAATTGAATATCCGTTTCTTTCGCTGACACAGCTCACAACCGCAAGCACAGTCAGAACATAATCTGTATCGTTATTAATCTCAATGCTTTGGCTTTCTATTTGTGAAGCACCGTCCTTAAACAGAGAATCTATATACGCTCTGACTCTTTTCTCGGAATAACCATTTCGTATTTTGCTGATGACCGCTCCTATCTGTTCATCAGGTATCTCATTTTGAGTCTCAACTATCTGCGGAGGCTGACCGGACCTTTTACTTTTTATACTCTTGTGATAAAATGAGCCGCTGTCTATATACTCCTGACGATTTATACAGGTGTTGCTTTCAAGTATTAAGGCTATACTTTCCTTGCCGTTTTCATCAGCGGAAGCGTATGCCTTGAGCAAAGCGGCGAGCTTGCCTTTTATAGACTGATCCGTAGCCATAACATAGCGAATCTTATCTATCGACTGCTTAGTATAATTGCAGTGCTTGGCGTCAATTTCTTCCATAAGCAGTGATATTGAATTGTATAAATCTACAATTTTATCAATGGTTTTCAATATGTCATATTTAGCTTCAGCTTCACTCTCAAATTTCTTAACTGTAAGGGCTTTTTTGCACATCTCACCCAAAAGCTTTTCGTTGTAGCGCAAATCCGAAAGAATATTTTGAATCGGTCCCGAGTAACGAAAAACAGAGTCCATTGTTTTGACCGGATGATAAATCCTGTCCGCCATTTTTTTATACTCTTCAAAATGATTTTTCAAAAGGTAATTGACATCGTTATTATCTCTTATGCTTTTTAGATATCCCCTTATCCCGTGATAAAGCGACCTCAGCTCATAATCCAGTTTTTCTGTGTTATTCTCGGCTATTATGAGCGCTTCGTACATTCTGTCCTGATTTTCGGTCACAGCTTGATTAAGCGCTGAGTAGGTTGAGAATACCAGCGAATTATACTCAGCCATACCTTCGTCGGTTATTTCGTTGAGCATACGCATAACCCTAATAGAGTATGTATTAGGAGTTATAATTTCAGTAAATGAACCGTCAAGAAATTCTCTTTCAATCCAACCCGTTTTTTCAAATCTCTTTTCTATCAGGCGTGCTCTCCCTCGTGAAGTATCGGGACTGTCAACAGTGATATCGTCTCCTTCTTCAACATTATATTCCCTGTCTTGAATCAGCTCAGAAAGCTCAGAAATATAATCTTTAAGCCTTATATTAATATCATCATTAAACATCTCATAAAGCTTCATCAGTGCGTCAACATAAATTTCTCTGTTACTCGAAACAAGAACAGAGAAAAAATCTGCAGGTATTATTTCAAACAGTTTCACGCCTATCTACGCCTTTCGCAGTGGATATGTAATTACAAAATCTTTTAATTATTAATTAAATATAGAATTGCTATGGCAAAATATCTATATTTATGATGTAATTAATTTATATTTTATATTTTATCACATCGGGAATAGTTTTACAACCTTATTTTGCAGTTGCTTAACTTTATTATTGGTTCACATCATTTTAACACATACAAAATGTCCATTTTTTTAGTATGGGTTCAAGATTATTAGTTATGGTCTTTCGCAGCGTCCGTCTGGTGAGAACATTATAAAAGCGTTACATGAAGCAATCCCTGTCACCAATGACTGCAAATATCGGAGAACCTTCCACTTAGATCAGGGATGGACTTATTAGATGAAAGCTTACATTCACACCTTAAAAGAAAACAAAATCTTCCAAAGCATGTCACGCAAAGGTAATTGCCATGATAACTCCTTGATTGAAAATTTCTTTGGCATTATAAAACAGGAAACGTATTACGGGAAAGTTTATTACATTTTTTCTGAATTGAAGAATGCCATTGAAAAATACACTCGATACTACAATGAGAAGCGAATAAAACAGAAGCTTGTTTGGTTGGTTGAGTGCAGTCAATTACAGAATTAAACTTTTAGCTGCATAAAAAGCGCAGTAGCCGATAAGCTACTACGCCTTCTATACTAAGTCTAACTTTTTGGGGTCACTTTAATTTGCGACAGCCCCTTTAAAAATGCGTCATAGCAATATCAAAATGGCGATATCAAAGCGTGGAAACATAATTTCTGCTTTAACAATTTTCCTTTCAGCAATCGCCATACTAATACAAATGACAGTAATTTTAACTTATCAGTCCCTGCCTTAACAAGTCAATCTCCGATATCCGTATGTCCCTGCTCGAACTCCCACTGGAGTCCATACTTGTCAATAAAGTAAAAATACTTTGTATTTCCTAAAATATCCGCCGCTTTCTGCTTTGCCTGCGGATCATTTTCCTTCTCCTTGTCAAAGTAATAAAACTCATCGGGCTGAGTTTTGCTTATCTGGTACACCTTATAATCATCAGTAGTATTTATGAGCGTCACGTCGGGCTGTGCCTTGATATATTCAAAAGCCTCTTCGATATTTGCTATTTTCAGCGCAACGTGCCTTGCCCCGCTGATATCGTTCGCCTTGAAGATTACAGGCTCCTGTCTCCCCTTTGGATAATGATAGCACATAAGCTCTATTGTGAACTTTGTTCCCGGCACATCCATAAAGCCGATGGAAACCTCCGCTTCCTCCGCCTCCTCGATAAAGCCAGCCGCCTGGAAAAAGCCCTTGTTCTTCCAGTGCGGAATATGCTGATTAGGAACAGCCCCCAAAATCCTCTCGTAGTATTTAAACGCTTCCTCAACGTCATCTACAAAAATGCAGACGTGCGATAATCCTGTAAAAATCGGTTTTTCCATTTTGTATTCCTCCTTTTATATAATCCCCTTGTCGCGGCACAACGCTTCTATGCTTCTGTCATATGTAGCCTCCGCCTCTTTGGAAAAGAAGCATCCCGGGACTCCCTCATTGTTGTCTCTGTGGTGTGCAACACAGGCACAGCATTTGCCATGCCTGGGGCAGTCATAGGTACATGGGCAGGGTCTGTTGTTGTCACACTTTGTCATAGCCACACTCTCCTTTTTGTTTTTATAATAGAGTTTACAAACGCTGCATTAGATTTGCCTTGTTTCACATCTGTGTTTTTATACGGGACAATAAAGCTAGCAGCGTTATTTTTAACATTATTTATTAGGTTTAATTGATTTTTTTGTAGCTTATATGAGATAATTGTATCATGTCCACTGTGCTCAAGTCAACATATTTGAGGCGATTATTTGAAAAATTTATTTACATTTGCTTGGTGATGTTTAGTAGGCTATATAACCGAGTCGCTGATTTAAATCAAATGACCAAAATGAATACTCATATTGCAATTTGCGACCAAAAAGTTTTTTCTATTTCTTTTGTTTCCAATACTTGACATAAGCTTGGAAATTCGTGTATAATAACTGAGTTAGTTATCACTAACTCAGAAAGGAGATTCTATATGAGTGTAGTAATCGTAGGCGGAAACGAATGTATGATCCGCCAATATAAAGACCTTTGCAATGAATACAAATGCAAAGCTAAAATATACCTAAAGATGGCTAGAGGCTTGAAAAACATCGGTACGCCCGACTTGCTCGTGCTCTTTACCAGCACTGTTTCGCACAAGATGATACGCTGTGCGCTGAGCGAGGTTAAGGGGCGCAATATCAAGATAGCGCGCTCTCACACCAGCTCGATTGCGGCTTTAAAAAGCATTCTGGAAAAGCATGTTTAAGATTAATTGGAACGGAGAGTGCTTATGTCTGAAGAAATGATAGTGAAACATTGTTCTCCTACGCTTGCGGGGTTGAAAACCGGGAATATGCTTACCTGCTATTATGCAAGTAATGATGAAATGAAGAAAAGCGTCCGTCGCTGGAATCGCCGGCTGGGTAAGAAAGGACTGCGTGTGCTGCCCTTGAAATTTCATAATAATCGTGCTCTGATATACGTGTTCCGACCGTCAAGACTTTCAATGGATTTGCAAAACGATATTGCCGGACGGTTGCTCACAGAGCGTGGTTACATTGTTAAGACCCCGCAGCGTTGTATTCTGCGTTTGATGCAACGACTGAGTAATTGCGAGGAGTTTCCTCACGAAATAGGGCTGTTTTTGGGATATCCTCCGGAGGATGTAAGCGGATTTATTGAGAACAACGCCGGAGATAGCAAATGCGCAGGCTGCTGGAAGGTTTACGGCGATGTAGATACGGCAAAAAAGCTATTTGCAAAATACAAAAAATGTACAGATGTTTATTGTACACAGTTTTCTAAAGGAAAGTCAGTTGAACGGCTTACTGTAGTCGTTTAATATATATTTTAAGATGAAAGGTTGGATACAAATATGAGTAAAATAGCAGTTGTTTATTGGAGCGGAACCGGTAATACCGAAGCTATGGCGAAAGCTGTTACACTGGGAGCGACAGAGAAAGGGGCTGAGACTGTTATGCTGACTGCCGCTGAGTTTGACGCTTCTATGATGGATTCCTTCGACGCTGTCGCATTTGGCTGCCCGTCTATGGGTGCAGAAGAGCTTGAAGACAGCGAGTTTGCCCCGATGTTTGAAACCTGCAAACCGAAGCTTAGAGGAAAGAAAATCGCTCTGTTCGGTTCTTATGGATGGGGAGACGGCGAATGGATGCGTACATGGGAGGAAAACTGCAAAAATGACGGCGCCATTTTTGCCTGCGATTGCGTTATATGTAATGAAATCCCGGATAATGAGGCTGTTGAAGCTTGTAAGGCTCTGGGAGCTGCATTAGTGTAAAAAAACTCAAGAGGTTGGCTGTCGCCGACCTCTCAGTCTACGTTGCTCGCAGGCTTTTGCTGTTAGCGGCTTCTTGACATCTTCACATAATTTTGATATGCTGTACATATACCCCTAACGGTATGGAGGATAGTGTATGAAACAGTGTATGGACGCTGAAAATCTGCACCGCAGACTAAAAAAAATAATCGGGCAGGTGCAGGCAATAGACAGAATGGTTGATGAGGATGTTCCCTGTGAAGACGTTCTTTCGCAAATAAACGCAGCAAAGTCTGCGCTGAATAAAGTAGGTCAGGTTGTGCTTGAAGGGCATCTTAAACACTGCGTTAGAGACGGCATTGAACATGGTGACGCAGATAAAACCATCGAAAAATTTACTAAGGCTGTAGAGCGCTTTGCAAATATGCAGTAAAGTTTAATAATTGTAAAAGGCAGTCGCACAGGCTGCCTTTTTTCTTGCGCCGCTTGACAACCCATACCCCTATCGGTATAATATACATATACCCCCATAGGTATATAAGGAGGCCTTATGATTAAAAATTTTTTAGAGAAAGTCGAGCGGTTTATGGAACTCGGCGGCGCAAAGAAGGATATTGCACTTTTGATAATTTCAGGTATATCTTTGATTTTCAGCATATTTAATCTCATTCCCCTACCTTTTGATGCAGCGTGGGTTGCAATTATTCTATGTGGTATTCCTATTGTTATAGAAGCTATTATCGGGTTAATTTCGGCATTTGACATTAAGGCCGATGTGCTCGTTTCCCTTGCACTTATCGCAGCAGTATGTATTGGAGAGGACTTTGCTGCAGGTGAGGTTGCCTTTATCATGCAACTCGGGGCTTTGCTTGAAAACCTGACCGTAGCCAAAGCCAGAGCGGGAATCGAGAAGCTGGTACATCTTACGCCACAGACAGCAAGGGTAGTGTTTAATGGTGAGGAAAAGATTATTCCCGCCGATCAAGTTGAGCTTGGAAATGTTATACGTGTTCTACCGGGTGAAACCGTACCCGTTGACGGTATAATTCTATCGGGTCAGACCTCGGTAAATCAGGCGGTTATGACGGGTGAATCGCTTCCTGTGGATAAAGGTGTTGGAGATGAAGTATCCAGCGGAACGGTTAATCAGTTCGGCGCTTTTGAAATGAAGGCGACAAGAGTCGGCGAGGACAGCTCTATTCAGAGAATGATTAGGCTCGTGCAGTCCGCCGATGCGAGCAAAGCCAAGATAGTCGGTATTGCGGATAAATGGGCTACTTGGATTGTTGTTATTGCTCTGAGCGCCTCCGCTTTAACTTGGATTATCTCAGGCGAAATTATCCGTGCGGTGACAATTTTGGTTGTATTCTGTCCCTGCGCCCTGGTGCTCGCAACGCCCACTGCTATTATGGCGGCAATAGGCAACGCAACAAAGCATGGATTTCTTGTACGAGAGGGTGATGCTTTGGAACGACTCGCAAAGGTATCTAAAATCACACTGGATAAAACGGGAACGCTCACCTATGGCACGCCAAAGGTTATCGCTGTGCGCAGTATTGAAACTGCATTCAGCGATGACGAGCTTTATTGTATGATAGCCTCGGCTGAGCAATTTTCCGAACATCCGCTTGGAAAAGCCATTGTTTCCTGCTGCAAAAAAGAAAATAAAGAGCTTTATACAGCCGAGAATTTCCGTATGATACCGGGCGAGGGAGTAGCGGCGTCAGTTAACGGAATGAATATTCTTGCCGGCAACAAAAAGCTCCTTACAGCAAATAAAATTTTAACGCCACGCTCCATAACAGCGGAAACAGAAAAATATTTGAATGAGGGGTGTACAGTAATCTTATCCGCTATTGATAATAAGCTTGCCGGCTATATTGTGCTTTCGGATACTATCCGAGAAGAAAGCGCAGAAATGATACAACGTCTTAACCAGCTCGGTGTTCAGCCTGTACTTTTGACGGGTGATAATAAAAATGCGGCAAATGCAATCGGCGCTGAACTACATATTACAGAGGTACACTCTAACTGTCTGCCGGAGGATAAGCTTAACTATATCGACGGATGTCAAAACAGCGGCGAGGCGGTTTGCATGATTGGAGACGGGATTAATGATGCTCCGGCACTGAAAAAAGCGGATGTTGGTATTGCGATGGGCGGAGTTGGAAGTGATATAGCCGTAGATGCCGCAGATATCGCCTTAGTTGATGATGAAGTAAAAGAACTTCCGCATTTGTTTGCGCTGTCAAAACACATGATGAACATTATAAAGTTAAACCTTGCATTTTCTATGGGATTGAACTTCCTGGCTATTGTACTCGCGATAACGGGTATTCTGAATCCTGTTGTAGGCGCGCTGGTACATAACGCAGGTTCAGTGGCAGTTATTATTAATTCAGCCTTGATGTTAAAATGGAAAAAGAAATTTAATTAGCGGAAAGCGTCACTTGAGTGGCGCTTTTTAAATTTATGCGGATTCACCTGAGCACATTGACAGGATGAGTGTATATGTAGTATACTTAGTCAAGTTAGTGATGTATAACCATACTGCTTGATTAATTTTTCTCATTAAGTTAATAATATATAAAAAAAAATTACATTGAAAATAGATGGCATAGCTTGCAGAATGTACGAGGCACATATCAACGACTCAGCAAGAGAAAGCTTTTCGATTTAAAGTGTCACATCTTCTCACAGCAAGCATAAAACGTAAATCATAACTGAAACATATGTTGACAAGAGCAGGCTGAAAGCGGTTATTTAGTCAATGGGATATAAGGTACTCTACATTCGTACCGAGCCCTACGTAAAAAAGCTTTTCGCTGTTCAGAAAGTAACTTTTACTCTGTAAACGATTTGAGGAGGCGGAAAGATGTATTTTGAGATGTTTAAGGGGCTGATAATTCCCTTTATTGGAACTTTTCTCGGCTCCGGTTGCGTGTTTTTTATGCGAAAATCACTCAGCATATCGGTACAGAGAGCGCTTACCGGCTTTGCTGCAGGGGTTATGGTTGCCGCCTCCATTTGGAGTCTGCTTATCCCGGCAATGGAGCAGGTAAGCGATATGGGGAACTGGGCATTTCTCCCTGCTGCTGTCGGCTTTTGGTTTGGTATTCTGTTTTTGCTTACTCTTGATAAAATTCTCCCTCATCTTCACAGAGGAAGCACACAGGCTGAAGGAATTAAAAGCAAATTTCAAAGAAGCACAATGCTGGCGCTTGCGGTAGCGCTTCATAATTTGCCTGAGGGGATGGCGGTCGGTGTCGTATATGCCGGGTGGATGTCGGGAGACAGCAGCATTACTCTTGCCGGCGCACTTACCTTATCATTAGGCATTGCCATTCAGAATTTTCCTGAGGGAGCCATAGTTTCTATGCCTCTGAGATCAGAGGGCGTTTCAAAGAAAAGAGCCTTTGCATATGGTGCACTCTCAGGTGTTGTTGAGCCCATAGGCGCACTGCTGACAATCCTTTTGGCGGGGGCGATAGTCCCAGCTCTGCCTTATTTTTTGAGCTTTGCAGCAGGGGCAATGATTTATGTAGTTGTCGAGGAACTGATTCCGGAAATGTCAACTGGTGAACACTCAAACCTGGGCACAATTTTTTTCGCCTTGGGCTTTACTCTTATGATGACTCTGGACGTGGCTTTGGGATAGACTTTTATATGATGACAACTGATGATAATTGCTAAACCTAAAATCTAACATAATAAAGTCGTTGATAAAAAACGCAATTACAATGACGAGATAAAAATATTGCAGGACTCCGCTTTTGATGCTATAATCAAGTCGCCGATATCCCCCGCCTGAGCAGGCGGCGGTTGCAATCGTCGCAGGCGTGATCAAACTAGCTTGTCACGCAGGCGAAGATTTAAATCGAATCTGAAAATCGGATCAACCCATCGGTCGGCAAATAATCAACTCTCCCCTGCCGAGCGACTAATTTGATAACGGAGGACGACATGGAATTAATTGATATAATCAAAGGCAACAAGCCCTATACCCTAGTTGAAAGTGGGAACGGGGCGAAGCTTCAGCAAAAGTCAAAAAGACTTTGCTGGGAATATAACATGACAAGCCCTGACGATAGCGAAAAAAAGTCTGAAATTCTCTCAGAACTGCTTGGTACCTATAACCCACAGGTTTTCATCGAGCCGTCGTTTCGCTGTGATTACGGATTTAACATTCATTTTCACGGCTTTGCTCTGGTGAACTACAACTGCGTAATTCTGGACACCTCCCCGGTACATATCGGTAAAAACGCCTTTATAGCCCCCGGTGTGTGCATAGCCTGCGCAGGACACGGAATACTTCCGGCTCAAAGAGCCGAGGGAGTCAGCACCTCTGCCCCGATAATCATAGAGGACGATGTGTGGATAGGCGCAAACGCCACTGTCATCGGCGGAGTCACTATAGGCGAGGGCAGTATAATCGGCGCAGGCAGCGTGGTAGTGAGGGATATACCTCGGGGAGTTATAGCTGTCGGAAATCCTGCGAGAGTACTGAGAAAAATTACAGATAAGGATCGCCTTGAGCTTACAAAGCTCTAAGTACAAAGCTTTATATTTAAACGCTACGAAATCAATCTTTATAATAATCATAACAAACCGCCATAAACGGGATTAAAACCTTTTATGGCGGTATTTTGCGCATATCAGCCTTCTGAGATTAGTCCAATGATGGAGGCTTGTATAAATTAATTTTTGATAATATAGATTACAGCTTTTCTTGTGTCTTCTGTTCACCACTATCGTCTGCGTCGGACAAATCGGTTTTGCTGTCCTTACGCTTATCATAACACAGAGCCTCATCGCTGTCGCACATTCCCTTTGTAGTCGGGTCTGTAGCTATTCCTACAAAGGATAATACTGAAGTTATAACTACGCCAATCAGATAAGGGTTGGAAATAAAGTTTGTACCCAAATCTACTATACTCTGCCAGGATGTCAAATCGGCGTTTGTAAGTCCCATATAAGTCAAAATCGGAGATACAATCACACCGACTAAGCCGAGCCAAAACTGGGGACTTTGAAGCCTAAGCTTCCAGTTGATTTTCATTCATCTTCACCTCCGCTTCCTTTATTAGCCTATCCCCTACATCCTATGCAAGCTTCAATAAACTTGTCCGCTCGGCTAATTGCCAAACACCGAATGGAAACGGTTAAAATTTCTTAAGCACATGTCTCATGGACTAAGATTATGCTTTTAGAAAACATTGTACGTAATTTTATTGTTTGAAGACAAGAAATTTCTGTTTTTTCGTTAATTTCTCCTATGACATTTTATACCATTTTGTGCTATAATTTATATATAACGTTAGTCTAATCAGTGCAAACCCGATTATTGGCTCAGCGTTCAATAAAAGGGTGTGATATAATGAGAGACTATAGTAACCATATTCCGTCCGCAGCCAGCTCGCATTTAGACATTCTTGATTTGCCAAGCTGTGTCTATCTTCTTGAAAACGGTCGATGCCGAGAACTGACATTAAAAAAATGTGCAGGGATGACGTGTAGATTTTGTATTACAAAAGACCGCTTTGCCGACTCAAGACGAAAATGGTCAGACAGACTTAATTCATTAGGCGAAAATCTGCAAAGAGAAATTTCAAAAAAATACTACGGCGGAAAATCACCGTGGAAAAATGATTGAGGAGTGATTAATATGTTTAGTGCGGGTCAATTCGTAGTTTATGGTTCAACAGGAGTATGTAAAATCGAGGACATAAGGAAGGAAAGCTTCGCCGGTCAGTCGAGGAGTTATTACATTCTTAAACCGGCATATTCAAACAATTCCACTATTTATGCCCCGGTAGGCAACAGCGAATCAAAGATGAAGGAGACTATCTCAAGGCAGGAGATAAACTCCTTGATTGAGCTTATGACAGACTGCGACAGTGTTTGGATTGAGGACGACAATGAGAGAAAGGAAAAGTACACTGCCATAATAAAAAGCGGCGATCACAAGCGTCTTGTAGTAATGCTCAAAACTCTCCATCTCAAGCAGAAGGAAAAAATCAGAATAGGCAGGAAGTTCCACAGCGCAGACGAAAAGATTATGAAGGAAGGGGAAAAAATACTCTTCGAGGAATTTGCCCTTGCTCTGGAACTGATGCCAAATGATATTCCCGAATATATAAGATCAAAAGTTGGCGAATTACTCGACCGGCAGGAGGAGCCGGAGGCAATTTAAGCTGTTACGTCTTGACTTGCTCCAGTAAGCTTCTCTTAATTTGCCACAGCTTTTTTGATAAATCAACATAGTAGCTGTGCGGGTTTTCAAATCTCTTTACCTCATCCCACAAGAGTTCCACCTGATTATGGCAATACTGCCTAACCTCAGACAACTTGGGAGTGGTGTAAACCCTTTTACCTCCCTTAAATACAGGAATCAAAAGCTCCCTTGCGGTGTAGTCCGTGAGGGTTTTTGTTTTCCATGTAGCATTTTGATCGAAAATGGTTATGGGCTTGCTGTCGTCTATAACCTCGTCATAAACACACAGCTGATCAGCTATAGCCTTTCCGCTCTCCTTATCATACAAACGATAAAGCTTCTTAAAGTGAGGATTGGTTATCTTTCCAACATTTTCGCTGACCTTGATTTTCGGTATAATTTCACCTGCTTCGTTTTCAATCGCAACCAGCTTATAAACCCCTCCGAAAACAGGCGAGCTTTTAGAGGTTATAAGCCTCTCCCCCACTCCGAAGGAATCAATCTGCGCCCCCTGCATCATTAAATCACGGATCAAATACTCGTCAAGCGAATTAGAAGCAACTATCTTACAGCACTGCAGTCCGGCATCATCGAGCATTTTTCTGGCACGCTTTGAAAGATAAGAAATATCGCCTGAATCTAAGCGAATAGCAAAATCGGTGATACCTTGGGGAATTAAAATATTCTTGAAAGCTTTAATAGCATTTGGCACTCCGCTTTTGAGGGTGTTGTAGGTGTCTACAAGTAGGGTTGAACCATGCGGATAGAGCTTGCAGTAACACTCAAACGCTTCATACTCACTGTCAAACATCTGCACCCAAGAATGAGCCATAGTGCCGACAGCCGGAACCGAATATAGCATATCGCTCAAGGTACAGGCTGTAGCGGCGGCACCGCCTATGTAGGCGGCTCTCGCACCGTCTATTGCTCCCTGCGCACCCTGAGCACGACGAGAGCCAAATTCCATAACTGCTCTCCCGCCTGAAGCGCGAACAATTCTGTTGGCTTTTGTGGCAATCAGGGACTGATGATTAAGAGTAAGCAAAACAAAGGTTTCGATAAGCTGCGCCTCGATAGCCGGTGCTTTGACGGTAAGTATTGGCTCGTTGGGAAATACAGTAGTACCCTCAGGCACTGCATAAATGTCCCCGGTAAATTTAAAATTTCTCAAGTAAGTAAGGAATTCCTCATTGAAAATACCCTTGCTGCGGAAAAATTCTATCTCCTCGTCTGTAAAGCTGAGATTCTCGATATAATCTATCACCTGCTCAAGCCCTGCGGCTATTGCAAACCCGCCGCCGTCGGGGATAGAGCGAAAGAAAACATCAAAATAAGTATTGCGCTTGGCAAACCCGTTTTTCAGATAGCCGTTCGCCATTGTAAATTCATAAAAATCGGCAAGTAACGCCATGCTTTGTTTTTTCATATCATTATGCAATCCGCTATGATTGCCCTCCTATCAAATTATTTTTATTTGTAGGCTTTTCATAACATCGAAAGCCTTTTGTTTTAGCTGTTCGTTGCTGCCTGCTGTGCAGGATGAATCAAGCGTAATCTCAGCCTCGGGCAAAGCTGTTTTAGCTAAAACAGCATTTGAAATAACACAGATATCGGTGACAACTCCGACTAACTCAATCTTTTCGTATTCGCTGCCCTTTAAATACTCATAAAGCACATCGCTCCCAAAGGTGCTTTTATGAAAGCATTTGTCGCTTTCAAGCTTGAGCTGCCGCACTCTCCCGTACAGCGACCAGCCATCGCTGCCCTTGTAGCAGTGCGGAACGGGCAGAGCCTTCCCCTCGGAAGTTGACGGATAATTATCGTCGTGAGTATCAAGAGTAAAGGCAATATCATAGCCGTTTTTGCGGCAATACTGTATCTTCTCCACTATCGGCTGCTCCAGTGCAAGCGCCTGCTGCGAACCGAGCGAGCCTGTTACAAAATCATTTTGATAATCAATTACAATCAATAGCTTTTTCATCGTATCCTCCTGTAATCATAATCAAGCTTAATTAAGCGACATTCAGTCGTATTTTTTCAGCTTCAACGTTGAGCTGTTAAATGAAAGAAACGACAGACTTATCTGCCCTGCTTAATGATTCTCTATTAGATCCTTAATTACCTCAGACGCTATAATTAGCCCGACCACAGACGGTACAAAGGCTGTCGAGCCGGGAACGCTGCGACGTGAGCCAGCAGGCTTTTCACTTGAGCTTAGCGGCTTTTCCTTAGAATACACAACCTTCAGCCGATTTATTCCTTTCTTTTTCAGTTCTGTCCTCATCACCCTGGCAAGAGGACAGACAGAAGTAGAGAATATGTCTGCAATTTCAAATGCCGTAGGGTCGAGCTTATTACCTGCACCCATGCTGCTGATTATTCTCGTGCCCGATTCCTGAGCCTTGAGCACCAGGTCGATTTTGGCACTCACAGTGTCAACAGCGTCCACAACATAATTATAAGCCGAAAAATCAAATTCATCCCTGCTCTCGGGTAGATAAAAGCATCTGTATGTCTTGACTGAGGCATTGGGATTGATATCCAATATTCTCTCCTTCATGACATCCACTTTATACTTTCCAAGAGTACTGTGAAGGGCTATAATCTGCCTGTTTAAATTTGTTATGCTCACTGTATCATTGTCAATGAGGTCAAGCGCTCCCACGCCGCTGCGAGCAAGAGCCTCGGCTGTGTACCCTCCTACTCCACCTATACCGAAGACTGCAACGCGAGCATCGCTGAGTTTTTTCATAGCCTCCTCGCCGAGCAATAGCTGAGTTCTCGAAAATTCATTTTCCATAAAATCACCGCTTATATTTTATACATTATATCTTGCCCTGACTGTGCTATTTTGTCAACCCCTTCCGGAGATTTATTACCTATTTATTGACAAAATTTTTGCAGTGTATTATCATTTATCTACAGAAGCCTTAACAATAATGGAGGGTATATTAATGATAAAAGACATACAGCAGGAAATACTCAAGCTAAAGAAAGAAAAGGATATTTGCATCCTCGCTCACAGCTATCAGGCACATGAAATTTTGGAGATAGCCGACTACTCAGGCGACTCCTTTCAACTCAGCCTGTTGGCTCAAAAAGCCGAGCAAAAAACAATTATCATGTGCGGTGTTCGCTTCATGGCAGAAACCGTAAAGATTTTGTCGCCTGAGAAAACAGTTTATCTTGTCAGCCCTGACGCAGGCTGCCCGATGGCTGAGCAGATGGACAAGGAATACATTGAAAAGGTCAAAGAGGAATATCCAGACTACACAGTTGTCGCCTATATAAACACAACAGCACAGCTTAAAACTATCTGCGACGTTTGCGTTACCTCTTCCTCAGCGCTGAATATAGTTAAAAAGCTTGAAAACGACAAGATCCTCTTTATACCCGACTGCAACCTCGGCTCTTATGTGGCACAAAACGTTCCGGAAAAAACCGTCAAGCTATTACAGGGAGGTTGTCCCGCTCATGCAAGCGTAAAGCCCGAGGAAGCCGAGCTTGCGAAGAAAAAATATCCGAATGCACTTTTGCTCGTACATCCTGAATGTCAGCCCGGAGTCTGCGCTCAGGCTGATTTTATCGGCTCGACCTCTGCTATAATGGACTATGCAAAAAACTCCAAGCATGATGAATTCATCATCGGCACCGAGCTGAGTATAGCAGAGCACCTACAATACGAATGTCCCGATAAGCGCTTTTATCCCCTGTCGCAAAAGCTGATGTGCTCAAATATGAGAATTACAACACTGATGGATGTGTATAACTGTATTTTGGGTAAGTCGGGCGAAGAGATAGCTCTTGACATTGACACCATGACAGCAGCCAGACGGAGTATAGATAAGATGGTGGAGTTGGGGTGAGAGGATACTAACGCACCTGATAAATCAAATATATCTCATCTAATATGATATTTAAATTGAAAACCCGCTACAAGATAATAGGTTACTCTTGTGGCGGGTTTGATTATTACACATAATAAATTATCCACTGTTTTTCGCTCAGGGAGCAAAATCACAGCGAAAAGACTTGTTTTTACGGAGATAAAGGTTTATAGAACCGTATTTTGTGTTGGTGACTTGTGATAGCAAATAAGGTGATTGGGCTTATTGTAATAAATATATTTAGCATCACCTTATCTTCTGTAAATTACTTAACAAGTCATATTCTAAACATTTATCCTTTTCTTGAAACAATTCCATAAAAAATACAATAATTGCTTCATCACTACACAATAAACATAGATTACATTAACCCTTTAATATTGTTTAATCGTGTTACAAATACATAATAAAAGGATGACCTGCAATTGGTAAAATATTTAAATAATTGCCGTGAGTCTAGCTTAACAGGAATTAGTACTATCGTTTTTTAAGAATTATCCTCCAAATTGTCAGATGCATAAAACGATTTTTTATCTCAATAAATTTTTACATAAAGTTTATAAGGGAAATACATCATCAAAACAACCACGTACAAACTTATCCAGGTTACCGCCACGTGTAATATTCACTATTTCAATACCATGTTTATCACAATACTCGCGACAAATACTATATCCTATATTTGCTTTCCTTATATCTCCAAATCCACCGATGAAATTGGCTTCAAATTTATTTTTGGGTAAAACCTCTGTAGAGCGATCGTCATCACCGCTCTTAATTCCTGAAACATGGCTTTTAATAGAATTATCAATATGAAACTTTCCATCATCACCAAAATATTTCATATAACTGTTGTCCATTCCATATAAATAGATTTTTTGGTATCCCATATACACCGCAAGTTGTATACTAAAATTAGTAACAGTCCCCAATTCACTAATATACAATGCAATATCTTCAGAAAAGTTTTTTACCTTATTTGAATATTCTCCGCTTTCATAAAAGTCAATATAGTATATCTTACTATCATTCGATTTAAAAAATGAATTTAGGTAATCGGCTGCAAATAAGGCCTCCACTCCGCTTTTATTAATATCTTCTAAATATTTGCTACAGGTAGTTGTGTTATTAACTCCTGTAAGAAAAGTAGAATCACACACACATATATAAGTTGGTCGCCAATCCGTCTGATCAAGTATATCTATAATGCGATTTGCTCCAAAGGAATCAATTTTTAAATGTGCAAATGTATTCAAGTCTTCGATTCTAACACTAGGTCCATTACCTACAATTACACACGATTTTCCTGATTTGCAATTCTTAAATCTTTGAAGTCTCTTACCATTTTTTGAGTACCATCTATATTTTGCCCTAATATTAATCTGCGTATGGCGAACAATTCTAATAATTGGTCTTGCAATAATATATTTTGCAACATATATAAATAGGTATGATAATTTATTTTGTTTTAATGATTTTCTTATTGATATTTTCATATCTGTTCCTTTCCTTATTACAAACTACCTGCTAATACCTCTGTTTAAAATACACTTAAACACCTGTCTTCAATATACTGTCATTATCCAGCATAACATTTTAATAAGAAGCAATCTGACTACTATTTAAATTTCTTTATTCTTGTAATATCTTCGCAAATCAATCCATTCGTCATTAGTTTTTAATATATTTTTTATATGTTAACCTCTTTCCCTTATATAATCAATTATTGTAACATCGCATCCGTGCTGCTTAAGAAATTCCTGCGTTGCAAAGGCTTGTAAAACCGAACCGTAATTCTGCACGGCGTGCAGGGTTATAATGTCTATTTTCATTAAACACGCTCACCTTTTGTTTTTTACTTTGAATATACATTCCGTTATATTGTTATATTATAATACCACTATTAAAGCAATATCATTTCAATCCTTTTCTTTAAACATTTCCGTTTTTAATGATTTTCAATGCATAAGCTATATCTTTTTTCTTCAAGAATACGTACAGCAAATAACAAATTACATATAAAATCAGACCTAAGATTCCACCAATAAACCAACTGCAAATTATAAAAGCAGCAGTTATCGTTGCTTCAAGGAAATTATTTTTCAAAATTGGAACAGATAAATATTTTGACAAGATTTTCTCTGAAATTACACTCCTAAAAGCCATTAAAACAACAATCGAAAATATTGCTAAATCCAGCGAACGCATAAAATAGCATGTCAACCCTGCCATACATATGCTTAATCCCACTGTCACCAAATTTATATATAGTAGAGTTCTCTCCTTACGCAATGCTTTCATATAAGTATTTATGATCAGAGACATCTTGCTTTCGTAAGCACAAATAGGAAATAGAATTGCCATATATTTCAAGCTTTCGGCATACTGAGGGAGCCACACCGAAAGTATGCTTTTTGCCGGATAATAAAGTATCATTGCGAAAAAAATGATACTAGTCAATAGTGTACACATAATCTGATAAATCGGCTTCAGTTTTTCTGGTGCGCTTCTTTTCAATGCCGGAAACAGTACCAACGATACAGAATTGATAAAAGTTAATAAAAGATTTGATAAAGAAATAGTAAGTGAAATTTTACCAAAAGTTTCTATGTTCCAGCACCACTCAATAGACTGACGAATTACCCCTATTATCAGCATACTGGCAACATTTGATATCATCAACGGCAATCCGGCAATACTGTTAAGCTTTATCTCTGGAATAACATGAGACAATTTCGTTGGTCTTTTAGCCACAATATCTCTACATACCCCAAAAATGTAGATAGCGCCACACAATCGTCCTATCAGTTCCGAACATATAAACCAAATAAATATATCCTGCCCAAGCGCAATTCCGACAACAGTTATCAATATATGAACCAGTTTTTCCAACATTACTGATTGAGCATATTCCTTTATGCGCCCTGTTGTCTGCAAAAGATTATGCAAAAAGGCACGCGGCAGATAAACAAGTATACAGCACGAAAAGAATATTAGTACTATTGTTTTATTAAAATCATCACTTGTGAAAAAAACAATTAAAGAAATACCAACGCTTAAAAATACTTCAAAAATACTAAAAAAACGGAACTGACCGGAAATTTGTTTTTTGTCAAGTTTATCATAGTACTCACCACCATGGCGTAGGTAAACTCCCTCTATCTGGCCAACAGCAAAAAATCCAACATAACTGCAATAAAAAATATATAATTGATAATAAGCATACTCACTCACACCGATAAACTTTGGAAGCAAAACAGTCATAAGTGTGCTGCCTGCCAAAGAAACCAAATTTGCAAAAAGAGATACTGAAAGATCCCTCATGATTTTTTTCTTAAAAAAGCCCATCTATCTAAACCTCATTACATTCAGATTATCTCGTTGATCTGTTTGTAAGTATAAAAACTAGTTTTTCCATATGCAGTTTATATACCGCTTTTTTTACAATTGCTTTTACGCCAAACTTAATCTCATTTTTTTTGAGGAGATTACCAGTTAAGATATCCATTGTTTTTATAAAACCATTTATTGGATACAACTTTAAAAATTCATTTCTGAGATTAGACCTACCAAACGGCTTTTGAAGACTAGAACCACCTTCGACAGCTTCTTCTATTGGTCGATCATACAAGTAAATGTTTTTCCCGATAAGCTTTAATAGCTCTTCTCCTTTTTTTGTATTACAAAGAATCAAAGAAGGATTTGGTATATTTTCTTCAAGTGAAGTAGATGAGGGCATTTTCCCTAATCCAATAAAATCTCCGATGGTTAAATCGGCCACTCTCTTTCGAGTTGCAAAAGAACATTGATAACACGATTCTCTAAGACTCACTCCACGCAAAAATCCAAAAAAATATGGATCGCCCGCAAAATATCGGCAAACAGCGTCTTTCTTTCCTTTTTTCGTCGTTGCTTGAACATAAAAATGAAAGTTTCTAAATCTACGATTGCTTCTAAACGTAAGCAGATTTATAGATTTCCAATCGTGCTTATTCTTCATGTCCTCTAATTGTTCAGTTAAGTATCGCTGTGGAGATACGCCATGGCAAAGCAAGTCCACGGTGTATAATCTTTGATTATCAATCTTTTTGACTTTTAAAAAGTTAAGGCACCCTGCAACTTGGCACGGCAGTGCTATCAAAAGGACCGAGTGACCCGTTTTTAGAGCATTTGCTATATCCGTATAAAGTTCGCCAATTTCTGCCTGTACATATTTAGAACCTCTGAATTTCTCAGTCTCGTCCAACTCATTTGTTGCCTTAAAAACAGCAACAGAACTCTCATTAAATTTAACGCCGCATACAACAGGTGCATCTGAGCGTTGTAAGAATTCTTTATATAACATATATCCCACGCCACCTGACGCACTGTCAAGCCGCTGAGCATCATCCTTTGAGCGAGCGGCATAGCAAGCAGTAGGCTCTCTAAGTTCAACCGTTGAATTTTGAGAGCATACTTGTTTACAAAGCCCGCAGTTTATACACATACTTTCATTTATAAATGGAATTTTAACTCCATGTTCATTTTCCTGTAATTCAATACACTGCTTAGGACAAATATTTTCACATGCCCCACAACCACAACATTTATCAAAATCACAAATTTGAAACATATATTATCACTCACCCTTAATTGCCGATAATAAAAAAGCTTCCGAACTTTTGCGTTTATTCTCAATCTCGGCATTAGATTCCGAAAAATCAATTTCACTCATATAGATATCCATGGCATTGTCTTGATAATCATCAACAAGTCTGGATTTCATACCAAAGGTATTTAACAAATCATATATTCTTGAATTTTGCGAACGAATATCAGTGTCATTAAAACGCTTATAACCTACAAATTTTGTGTTAAAGTTAAGTGATAAAGCCATTGCATGGAATGAGTCTGTAACGACACACTTGGCATTCATAATATAACTGATAAATTCCGCTACACCTAAATCCGCTAATGGTTTACCAACCCCGGGAATCCTTTTTGACTCACTTAGCGCACAAAAAACCGGATATCCGGTTTTTTCGGCATAAAGTTGGACATCCTTTTCCCAATCGCTTTTTTCACCGATAAAGTAGCAGAAAATATAAGATCCGCTTTGTAAAACAGCCGAATCTTTTACTTGAGTTGATATAGCTAAATTCCATCTATTCTTATCAAGCAGAAATGATGGATCTAAGACAACCTGAATATTCCTATCAAGCAAATCTGCAAGAAGTGTTGCCGCCGTCTTTTCTCTAACCCCGATTGCATTATATTCTGACAGATATTTTTTGTAAAATCTACGTTTCTTTTTCGGTATATGCGAAACTCCAATGCTGGAACCGTAGGCAAGTTTTGTTTTATCCTTTCCTGCCATAGCAAGAACAAACGGCGGTTGAACATAATATGGATTCCAAATTTGATCACTTCCCGATATAAAAACATCACTGTTTTTTACCATACTGTAGTAATCGCTTCTGCTTTTTGGCGAAAAAATCAAGTTGGTACTATTCATAAAATCGGTATTTTTCTCAATTCGTCTGCTATATCCATTTAGTATTTCATTGCTGAGTTTTACTCCCGTATTGCTTAGTGATTTTCTCTTAGTGACTTTAAGTTTCAATTTTCCAGTAATATTATAAGCTGTAGCAAACGGATGTCTGCACCCATAATAAAATCTATGTGTACTGGGAATCTTGACATTAAAACCTTTGTCAGCCAAATATACAGCTAAAGCATAGCTTTGAATACATGTTCCAAAATTCACAGATGTTGCTGCTGTAACAAGACAAATGTTTTTTCCCATGATCTCAACCACCTTTAATAAAATTACAAGTTATATTACCAGAAATACGCTATGACCCAATCGGAAAGATAATGTTTTAAGTTTCTATATAAACTCAATGAACCGAACAGTCTCAACCCACAAATAGGATTTTTCGAGGTATAAAACCTTTTTCTTAACTCGCACCAATCATAATTCTTCTTTAAAATCTTTTTAGAATCATCACCATTTGCAAATGCATCCAAAGCACGCAAGTATTCGATATAGGTATCTAAGATTTCAATTCTCGAGGTCTTATTTCGTTTTCTTCCATCTTCAATAGTAAAACTGCTGGCAGCATGCTTTCTCCACCATATTAATGGCTTGTCATAAATCCATGCGCCGTCTTGTATTAATGCAGCACGCCAAAGAATAGCATCGTGAGCAAAGGAAGTTTTCCAAATACCCATCGCCTCATTATAAAGCTTTTTGGTAAAACAGTATGTACAGCCCGGATTATCCATAGAAAGAAACTGTCTCTTTTTACTGACTTTTATAAGCTTACCGGTTGCTGACATATTATCTTTTGAAGGAGGGGTGTTTCCAAAAAACATAGCTGCTTTGCAACACAAAAGATGTATTTCGGGATGCTTCTGCATGATTTCCGACATCTCCTCCAATTTTTCAGGAAACCATATATCATCCTGATCAGAAGTAAAAAGTATGTCACCGTCAGCTTTGCTCAAGCCCTCCATAAAATTTCTTCTCCAGCCCTTATTCCTTTCATTGACTGTAAGCTTCCAATTTTGCAAAGCGTTATCTCTAATAAAGCTATCAACTATCTGTACTGTTGCATCGGAAGAACAATCATCAAAAATTAACACTTCATCCGCTTGCCTAGTTTGAGCTAAAATTGATTTCATTTGATCTTCAATAAATTTTTCACCGTTGTAAGTTGAAATGACTACTGATATTTTCATGATTAAGAATCCCTTTCGTGAACGGAAAGCCAGAAATGTTTGTTCAGGACAAAGTATTATAATTGCTCTTTGGGGCTTGTAAAGCAAGTAACATACCAATACATAAACATAAAGGTAAGGCACATGCTTTTGCCTCTGTTATTTCGTAAAAAAAACTGCATATACACTGTGATATTACAATACACAATAAACATTTATTCAATCTACTAATGCTGTAATATTTAAATATAAATTTATAAAAGCACCAGATCAATAGTGCTACTATACCAACTAAAACTATCAGTCCATAGTTATACAGAATAAGCAAATATTCATTATCAGTAGTAGAAAAATCAGAAATACTAATTTGGGTTGATAACATTAGACGCTTTGCTGCATCTTCGCCGTGTCCAAGCAACAAAGTGACAGGATTAAACTCTTCTCCAAGCTGATTAAAAACATATTCTATACTACCTAACCTTTGTATTGAAGAGATATCGTTATTAATATTCTCAAAACGTGCAAAAACTACTTCCTGTATATTAATACCTATTGGCGTTTGCAAAAACAATACTACAGCAATTGCAGCACATAATAATATAATAATTTTTTTTAAATTAATTTTTTTTCTATATACCGCAATTAAAAGAACAATTACAGATAAGCCAAGTGCAATCCAACTAGAACGGCTCATACTCGTAAATACTCCAAAAGTAATAAGCGCTAATAATATACATTTCAAAATTGGTTTCTTAATTAAAAAAATCACTAAAAAAAAGCCTATAGTTAAAGATGTGGCGTATTTAATTGGATGACCGTAAATAGATGCAACTCTATAAGTCTGCCAAGGATTTCCATAATCCGGAAAAAAGAAATTTGAATTTGAAAAATACTCCGGAACTCCAAGAATTGCAGAAAAGACTATAACAGTCAATATAAACTTCAGTGTTTTCTCTCCACTGTCTTCCCCATAATTTATAACAATAGAATATCCTATTATTAAACAAGCCACCAAGAATATCGGTTGTATAACAGAACCTAAATCCAAATAATTGTTATACACAAGTTGTGTAAAAACAGTAATAAATAAAACTATAAAAAGAAATATAAATATTGCTGGATATCTTTTAAGAATTGTCTTTTGATGATTCTTTAAGGTTACCCAATGCAAGCACAAAGCAATTACTATACTGATTGCATACATAATGTAGCGCACTGTAGCACTATTCAGTATTTGCGAGGCGATTGTCAGCACATAACATACAAGAACTACAAGTACTGTACATAAATCATTACTTATTTTAATTCTCATCTTCATTAGATATCTAAGCCTCCAAAACTCAACACTAGCTAAACGTATTTAGAATTTAAATTACATTTCTCAGTTGCAGAATAAAGGCCAACTTCCTAGTTTAAACGCTTTCTGGGTAAAATCTAATCCTAAATAAGAAGATAGCAAAGTCAACTTTACTTTTTATGTTAAGGTATTTTTGATAACTACATCGCTATTTTTTTTAATAATGTCTTTTATCTAAGCTATTGGGTTATTCTATAAAGAAAACTAATTATATTAAACCCACCATAAGAGGCTAAGGCAGCCAAACGAGCTTTTTTCCTTCCGTTTTTATCAAACAAAATGTTTTTACGATATTTTTTTACTTCACTCCACAACTGCTTTCTTTGAGGTTCAAACTCATCTCCACTAATCTGAAAAAGGATATTGCAGACAGTACTAAAATATCGGCACTCAGCAGCACTTATCAAATTTGGATAATTATCTGATATAAATTTTCTCAACTCATTCATATGAATAATTGCATCCATCTTTCTAATATTAAACTTTGATTGAGCTATGCTATTACTTCTCTGAAAATAATAATAATCCACATTCGGAATAACCGCAATTTGTTCTGCTTTTTCGAGCAATAGATAAGTCGTTGGTATATCTTCATATAACTTTCCCACCGGATATCTAACGCCGTTAAAAAACTCACTCTTATATAATTTTCCCCAAGCTGATACTTCAAAACCATCTTGATACAGCATTTTGCGATATAAATTCTCGCGCGGTAACACTTGAATTTCATCACTAGCAACTTTATTTTGCTTTGGAAGAGCGTCCCCATCATAATATTCTACAAACCAACTGCCTGAAATGGTACAATTTCCTTTTACTAAGGCTAAAAACAGATTTTCAACAAAAAACGGTGAAACAAAATCATCACTATCAATACATGTTACATATTCGCCACTCATAATATCTAAACCAAAATTTCGTGCTTCAGATAACCCTCCATTTTCTTTATGTATAACTTTTATTCTATTATCCAAATTTGCGTATTCATCACAAATCTCTGCACAACGATCAGTAGACCCATCATCAACAAGTATAATCTCCAAATTTACGTAGGTTTGATTTCTTATACTTTCAATACATCTTTTAAGATATTTTTCAACATTATAAATTGGTACAATCACACTAATTAAAGGATTATCATTCATTTTAGCACCCCATTATCACACAAATCGAAAAGAAGCAATAGCTTTTTGATTTGATTCTTCGATCTTATCAAAACCTAAACGTATCCTTAAGCCCCAGCCACTTCTGATCTTTATCACTGAGGTTTAAGGCTGTACCGTCTGACAGGGTATATCCCTCGGCACTTGGCGTACCGTTGTATTTACCTACAAGCTGCGGCCACTCTATTCCGATTTCAGGGTCGTTCCAGGCTAGCCCGCCTTCATCGCCCGGGTGATAGAAGTCGGTGCATTTATAGCAAAACTCGGCTTCATCACTGAGAACTAAAAAGCCGTGAGCAAAGCCCTCGGAGATATAAAACTGCTTTTTATTCTCTTCGGTAAGCTCCACTCCAAACCATTTTCCGTAGGTTTCACTGTCTGAGCGCAAATCAACCGCCACATCAAACACACTTCCCTTGATAACTCTCACAAGCTTGCCCTGAGGATATTGCTTTTGAAAATGCAGTCCTCTAAGCACGCCCTTTTTGCTCATGCTCTGGTTGTCCTGAACAAAAACCATATCAAGTCCTGCCTCGTGCATATCATTTTGATTGTAGGTTTCCATAAAATATCCTCGGCTGTCACCGTGAACAGTCGGCTCTATTACATACAAGCCCTCGATTGGGGCTTTCGTAACTTTAATCTGGCCCATAGATAATCCCTCTATCTCACTTAATAATCTATCTCTTTTAAATATCTGCTCAGCGCGTCCTGCCAAGTCGGCAGAGGTTGAAAGCCATTTTCTTTCAGCTTGCTCTTGTCAAGACGGCTGTTGAATGGTCTTGCAGCCTTTGATAGTCCGTATTCTTCAGTTGTCACAGGCAAAACTGTGGTCGAGTAACCTGCCTGACGGTAGATTTCTTTAGTAAAATCATACCAACTGATGTAACCACCCTCATTTGTAGCATGATATGTGCCGTATTTATCGCTTTCAACCATATCTACAAGCAGTCTTGCAAGATCGTAAGTGTAAGTCGGAGTACCGATCTGATCGTTGACTACTCGAACGGTATCGTGTTTTTTGCCAACATTGAGCATCGTTTTGATGAAGTTCTTGCCGTTTACACCGAACACCCAAGCTATGCGAACGATGAAATATTTATCCAGGTTTGTCTTGACGGCAAGCTCTCCCTCGAGCTTTGTTCTTCCATAAACGCTGAGAGGCCTATATTCGGTGCAATCAGGCTTCCACGGTTCACTGCCTTGTCCGTCAAATACATAGTCGGTGCTCATATAAATCATCTTAATATCAAGTTTTTTACAAGCTTTAGCTATATTTTCAGTACCGTCTGCGTTAATTGCATGAACCTTATCTATATTTTCTTCGTCCTCAGCGGCATCGACCGCCGTCCAGGCGGCGCAGTGAATAACTGCATCGGGGTTTAACTCTGTAATTATCTTTTCAACCGCCGACTTATCGGTAATGTCCAGCTGTACATACTGTGCGCTTGTATCTACACTCGGCAAAATATCACTGCCAACCGCGGTGTGTCCTCGCTTTATAAGCTCATTTACAACATCATATCCAAGCTGTCCGCCGACCCCTGTTACGAAAATCTTCATATCATTCCCTCAACTATCTGTTTGCATACATCTTCTCATAGTAGTTCTGATACTCTCCGGAGATTATATCCTCCCACCACTTGCGGTTGTCGAGATACCATTGAATAGTCTTTTTTATTCCATCCTCAAACTTTGTCTCGGGCAGCCAGCCAAGCTCATTGTGGATCTTAGTCGGGTCTATGGCATAGCGCATATCGTGACCCTTTCTGTCTGTCACATATGTGATAAGACTTTCAGGCTTATTAAGCTCCTTACAAATAATTCTGACAATATCAATATTTCTCTTTTCGTTATGACCGCCGACGTTATAAACCTCGCCGACCCTGCCCTTGTGTATAATCAAATCTATCGCCTTGCAGTGATCCTCAACATAGAGCCAATCACGCACATTAAGACCCTCGCCGTAAACCGGGAGCGGCTTATCCGCAAGCGCGTTTGCAATCATAAGCGGAATAAGCTTTTCCGGGAAGTGGTAGGGTCCGTAGTTGTTGGAGCAGCGGCTGATTGTTACCGGTAATCCATAGGTTCTATGATACGCAAGCACGAGCAAATCAGCGCCTGCCTTTGAACTGCTGTACGGGCTGCTTGTGTGAATCGGGGTTTCCTCGGTGAAAAATAAATCAGGTCTGTCAAGCGGTAAATCACCATATACCTCGTCAGTGCTCACCTGATGATAACGTGTGATACCATACTTGCGGCAAGCGTCCATCAGCACAGCTGTACCCTTGATGTTGGTATCAAGGAAAACCTCCGGATTTTCAATCGAGCGGTCAACATGGCTCTCCGCTGCGAAGTTTACAACCACATCCGGTTTTTCCTCTTCAAAAAGATTATATACCGCTTCTCTGTCACAGATATCCGCCTTCACAAAGCGAAAATTATCATTATCCATAACAGATTCGAGCGTCGAAAGATTGCCTGCGTATGTAAGTTTATCAAGACAGATTATGCGGTAACTCGGATATTTTTTTAGCATATGAAAAATAAAGTTAGAACCGATAAATCCGGCTCCACCGGTTACTATTATATTCAAAATCCGTAGTCCTCCCTTATCCCAGATCTCTATGCATCTCATCAATGTATTTACCATCAAGCACATCTTTAAGATACATACCATACTGATTCTTTTTCATGCTTTCATAGACAGCTGTTAATTCTTCTCTGCCTATCCAGCCGTTGAGATATGCAATTTCTTCTAAACAGGCGATTTTCCTGTGCTGGTGCTGCTCAACCGTCTTAACAAAGTTGGTAGCATCTACTAAGCTCTCATGAGTTCCTGTATCAAGCCAGGTAAAGCCCTGTCCAAGCAACTCTACGTTTAGGTCGTTATTTTCAAGATAGATTCTGTTTAAATCGGTGATTTCAAGCTCACCTCTAGCTGAGGGCTTTAATGATTTAGCGTAATCGACAACATCGTTATCATAAAAATACAGTCCAGTAACACAGTAATTGCTCTTTGGCTTTTTGGGTTTTTCCTCAATTGAAACAGCCTTACCGTTTTTGTCAAACTCAACTATTCCAAAACGCTCAGGATCATCTACATAATACCCAAAGATAGTTGCTCCATTTCCGTTTTCAGCATTTTCAACCGCCTTTTTCAGTCTTTCATTAAAACCATGTCCGGAAAAAATATTATCTCCCAACACCATAGCAACAGAGTCTTGACCGATAAAGTCAGCACCAATAATAAAAGCCTGAGCAAGACCATCGGGTGATGGTTGAACAGCATAGCTCAAATTAACTCCGAACTGTGAACCATCGCCGAGTAAGTCCTCAAACCTTGGTGTATCTTGTGGAGTGGAAATTATGAGAATATCACGAATACCCGAATTCATCAATACAGACATCGGATAATAAATCATCGGCTTATCATATATAGGAAGCAACTGCTTTGAAGTTACCTTTGTAAGCGGATATAGTCTTGTGCCGGAGCCCCCGGCTAGGATTATTCCTTTCATATATTTCCCTTTCCTAATTAACTAACTTTTCAAACATCTCTCCATGTTCCTCAGCGACTCTTCTAGCATCAAAACGGGAATAAACATCTTTGCAGCCGTTCTCTATAAGCTGCCCTCTCAGATTTTTGTTATTGTATAATTCAATAACCGCTTTGCAAGCCTCCTGCGGATCATCGACATTAACTAACAATCCATTCACATGGTCTGTGATAATATTTGGAATAGCATCAACTCTTGTTGCTACGATCGGTTTTCGTGCCAACATATACTCTGCCAACACCAGTCCAAATCCTTCCCACCTAGAGAGCAACATTGAAACATCGAACAGTTTTATATAACTCATGGGATTATCTACCCAACCGGTAATTAGCAAGGAATCATCAAAACCATTTTCCTTTGCATAGTTCAATACCTCATCTTCCTGTTCACCGTTTCCGACAATGATGAAATACGCATTAGAAATTTGCTGTTTAATCAGCTTTGCAGCTTGAATGAATACATCCGGCGCTTTCTGTGGACTTATACGACCTACCATACCAACAACAAAAGCATCCTCGGGTATGTCCAAGTCCGTTCGAGATAAGGGCGCACCTTTTTTATTTTCGTATTGTTCTATATCTACTCCGTTAAATATAACCTGGAGTTTATTTTCTTTACATATTTTTTTATTTAATGCAGACTGCTTTTCTGCTTCAGATATACATACGATTTTATCGCAAAAAGGAGCCGCCAGCTTTTCAATAACAGTGTACAGCTTCTGCTTCTTCTTTGATGAACGCATATTAAAAGCCCAGCCATGGGGATTATATACACAGCTATTTTTTAAACCTATGTCTGCTATCCTTGCAACAGCTCCCGCCTTACTCGAATGTGCGTAAACAATATCGGGATTATATTTTTTTATTAGCTTTCTTACCGTACGAATTGCTTTAATATCATCGACTGCAGATATCTCCCTGTGCATATCGATTTGCATAAAATCAGCAACGAGTCCCTTATAATTAATTTCTTCATAATCATATGAACAAATTAAAATATTTTCGAATTTATTTGAATCAGAATATTTCATCAGCATTTTTATATATCGGTCAACTCCACCGGCAGATTGAGCGAGATGAAGTATGCGAATTTTACCGCCCATGTGCAACACCCCCTGTAGTTGACTAATGCAATGCTGTAAATATCTTTCTGACTCAACACCCATCATGCTTCACAATAACTCTTATAGCAGTTAAAAAGATAAGTTTGATATCAAGTAAAAAGCTTCTTTCGGCTATGTACTTTCTATCAAGTTCCATCCATTCCTTAAACGAGACTGAATTGCGCTTGGGGCTTACCTGCCAGTAGCAAGTGAGACCCGGCTTTACCAGAAGTCTTGCCCTGTCGTATGTACTGTACTGCTCTACTTCCTTCGGAAGGGGCGGTCTTGGGCCGACAAACGACATACTTCCGGTAAGTATATTTAGAAGCTGTGGAACTTCGTCGAAACCAAATTTACGCAGAAATTTGCCGAGCTTGGTTATTCTCGGGTCGTCCTGAATCTTAAACACGGGTCCGTCCATTTCGTTTTTATGCTGGAGATTCTCAAGCTCACACTCCGCATTTAGCTTCATGGTTCTCAACTTAATCAGCTTAAATTCCTTGCCATTTCTACCTGTACGTTTTTGAACAAAAAACGGATGCCCTTGACCGTCGCTCAACGCAACAATCAAAACAACAATGATCATAAAGGGAAACAAAATTACTAAAGCAAATAAAGAGCAAATTATGTCAAATACTCTTTTAAAAAAGTCATATGCAGGTTTCTTAGTAAAAACGAATTCATACCGGTTGAACTGAACGTCCGTCCGGTTGTCGATCTCTTCATCTTTTTGTGCTTGTGTATAAACAGCACGAGCTTCATTTTCATAGCCCATACCCTTAATTCACCTCTTCGTCTCAAATACCGTTATTCCTCAAATACATTTAATATAATAATACTTGACCCGCAATACGTCAACCTTTATCGCCAAGTACCAAATATTTTCTTTGGTCTTTTTATAACAGGAATATCTATGTACTTGCCGGAAAATATACTCCTGCTATTCTTTTCAAGCCAAAGGCTGTACTGCTCCCCGAGCTTTTGCTTGACCGCCGCCATACCATCTTTGAGATTGGGGCGCCGCCGGCCCATACTGTGGCAATCAGTGGAGATAACCTGCGCCAACTCCCATTTTATATATTTCATTACTATTGGAACCTTGGACGTCACCGGACCTGCATTAACTTGAGCGAGACAGCCGCGGGAAACCAGCTCATAAAGTTCCAGCGGATCCTCTTCAAAATAAGGATAGCGCTCTATATGCGCCAAAATTGGGATATACCCTTGGTTTATGAGAGATGTCATGGTGTGCATAAGCCCATATGGCTTTTCGTTAGTCGGGAGCTCTATGAGAATATATTTAGTTCCTTCAAAGCAAAGCGGTCTTACATCCTGTTCCATCAGTTTAATGGAATAATATACCTCAGCACCTAACCTGACCGACATCATGAGATCCAAAAACTCTCGGGTTTTTTTAAGTTTTTGTAGGCTTTCCTCTCTGATTTGACAGAAAGCCTCTATACTCCTTCTCTCAAAATTGTAATGAGGTGTAAACACTACCGATTTAACTCCCTGGCGCTTTTCCTCTCTGAGCATCTCGATAGAAACCTCTACTGTTTTTGCTCCATCGTCAATCTCGGGCAAAATGTGACAGTGCATATCTATCATAATTAAGCCTCTCCAACATTTATATCTTCATAAGAATTGCTCTTCTGATTTGACCCGCTCTGACTACTGTAATAATAATAGTCATAATTCAAAGATACTCCGCTTGCCTTTGGGTTATACTGACTGTATATTGCACCTAGCAGCTTAACTCCTGCGGTCTCTAAATTTTTCTTTGCCTTATTAACTACTGCCTTTTCTGTGGAATCATGTCGAATAATAAGCACCATACCGTCGAGATATTTACCCAAGGCCGCTGCATCGGTAACTACATAAGCAGGAGGTGTATCATAAATGACATAGTCGTACTCTTTTTCCAGAGTATCCACCAGCTTTCTCATCCTCTCGCTTGCCAAAAGCTCTGAAGGGTTCGGAGGACAGGAACCGGCAAACAGGATTGACAAGCCTATTTCCTTAACCTTTTTTATTGCATCGTGAAGCTCAGCTTGACCTGTCAATACATTTGTTATGCCCTTGATATTGTGAGGCGCATCAAAAAATCGATGGATAACCGGTCTTCTCAAGTCGCCTTCTACCAAGCAAACCTTCTTGCCGTAGCCTGAAAGCGTAAGCGCAAGGTTAAGCATTATATTAGTCTTACCCTCATCCGCCAAAGAGGAAGTAATCCCTATGCTTTTACAATTTTCAGCTGCTGCAACAAACTCAAGGTTTGTGCAGAGCATTTTATATGCCTCGACATAGTTAAAAGGAGCATTCGGATTTGTTACGCTTAGAATTTTCTTTGATATAGGTTTTTTCTTGTTACTAAATATACTTGAACTCATTTGTTAAACTCCTTTTCATCAATAGAAGGAATAATACCAAGCAAAGGAAGCTGGAGATTCTTCGCTATATCGTCTTCAGTCTTAAAGGTGTTGTTGAGAAGCTCCCTGATGAAAGCAATAATAAGCATCAATACAAGTCCTACTACTGCTCCGATAAGTGTATTTTTCACCACACTGGGGCTTACGGGGTTACCGTTGTTGGCTATGGTAGCATCACTGATGACCTTAACGGAACCGGCGTCAACCTTATCGGCGATTATCGGAGGTGCAATCTCAACTATTTTACCAATAATTTTTCTCGCATAATCAGCATCTGTGGAAAGCATTGAAATGCTGATTACCTGTGTAGAGTTTACGCTTGAAACAGAAATCTGACTGCTTAACTGTTCATAGGTAATGCTAAGCTTCAAATCGTCTATTACCTGCTGCAACACAGTATCTGATTTAATAATAATCGAATATACCTCAGCAAGGTCTTGTGCCGCAGTAATTTGTCCGGAGTTAATATTGGCAGCTGAGCTTTCATCTGTAGTGTTAACTATCAGCATCGCATCCGCCTGGTACTCCTTTGGAACAAAGAAAACAGTTATAGTAAGCGCTGCTGCAGCAACGATAACTGTGGCAAGTATTAGCGGTACGATGTTTTTTCGCAACACACCTAATATCAGCCTGAGATCAATCTCCCTTTCATTTACATTCTGGTTGTTTTCTTCCATTTTTTACTCTCCTTGTAATTTACTCAAAAGCATTTCCGGCAAAGTCAGCAATTAGTAAGCGATAGGTAAACTAACCCGCACTGCCCCACTTTAAATAAACATATTAATGATATGTCAATGATATGTCAATCCATCTTAATCGTCAACAGTAAAATTATTGTCATACATAATTTTGTATGTTTACCTAGAATTACATAGCATAAATTTCATGTTTTGTGTTATAATGCGATTACTTTTATCCACAATTTAATCAAAAAAACTTCAGTAAATTAGTTCTTAATACAAAATACGCTATACAGGCATAACATAAGTAATTTTATAATATAAATAAAATTTTTGTCCGTTTGCTTTTAATTCTTCTATCTTTCTTTATAGATGAAAAATAGTGCTGCAGAAGAAATGTCAAGCAGCGAACATCTCATATAATTAATAAAACCGCTACCTCTGTACGGCGTAAAAATATCTGGCAATTACGCTGTTCAGTACTATACAGCTCTATCGATAGTACTAATATAATAATAACAGCACAAATCTCAATGTCAACTGAAATATTTAACCAATTTGTATCGTAATCAATATCTGATTTCTTAATTATAATTAAAATATTGAGACCAGATTTAACAACTTTTTAACCTCTAATATAACCCCGTATTATATTACAGTCAAATTATATAATGCCCCTACATTTAAATAATATTTTACCTGACCTTTGTCTGTAATTTGTTTCCATATTGTGAACGAATTATGTCTTTTTAATGAATTCGTATTATTTAAGTTGTTCAATATTTGCACGGTATATATAGTTGTAATTTAATTATTTAAACGACCGTATTAATTATGAATTTGGTTGTTTTTGTAAACTTTTTGCCGCAATAATTTATAGATTTTGCATAATTTTATTGCAAGCTTATTTTACATCTAATATTAAATTTAATAACCATATATAATTTCGGCCTTAATTTTGCTGTTAAAAAAGTAATTTTAACTATAAATTTTTAATGTGGTAATTTAAGGCTGTGCGTTAAATTTTCTTGACAACACTAAACATAACGATGTATAATTACCTTGATTTCAGGTTACTATATATATTTCTCAATATTATAGCTTAAATCAATATTTTAGGAAAGGAAGTATATTTCTATGAGAAAAGTTGTTAAGTCTTTTGCTACAGTAGCTCTTTCGGCTGTAGTTGCAGTTAGCGCAACAGCCGCTGTTTCAGCTGCAGGTATCAACGCAGCAGAGCAAAGTATTCTCGACGAGCTGAACACTACTATAGTAATGAACGGCGTTGAAAAGAGAATACAGCCTCAGTATGTAAACCAGGCTGAAAACTACTTTAACACTATTGAAGTAACTGACGAGCAGGCAGAGCAGATCATTGCAAAGATTGATGAGATTAAAACTTTCCTCCAGGGCACCAGCGCTACAAAGATAGCCGAGCTTACCTCAGAGGAAGCCGACACAGTAGCCGAGCTTGCACAAGAGGCTCTTTCGGTGATTAATCTTACTTTGCAGTACACTAAGTCTACCGGCGCTGTCAGCATTGTAGACGCTGACGGTACTGTTGTATTCAGCGCAACTGTTGCTGCGATTTCCGGCGATGCCGATAATCCGATTAAGGTAACAGGCTCTGGCTTCAATATTCCGGGTATTGCAGCGGTAGGCGGCGTCGGTATTGTTCTTGTTTCGGCTGCTGGGATATATCTCATCAAGACCGGAAGGAACAAAGAGAAGATTGGCAATGCAACAGCATAACAAAAATAGACGCCACTCTTTCAATGGGAAGAATTTTGTTATTCTTCCCATTGTCTTTTGTGCGGTAATTTATTTGACTTTATTTTTCGTAATCTCCCCCTCTGCATCGAGCTTTATCTCCATGGGGAGTCTGTTTTTCTCCGACGGAGCAAAGGACTTTTCAGAGGAGTACAACAATATTTTTGTTCCGATAGATGAAAACAGCTCACAGGCTGAAAGCAGCGACAGCATACCTGTCTCGGAGATTACCTTTCCAAAATACGGTGAACAATTTGGAGAGTTGATAATCGAAGATTGTCAGATTAATGCCCGTCTGTTTTTCGGTGATGATAATGTCGCACTTAACAATGGCGTAGGAATTTACAATGGTAGCTCCATACCCGGATATGGCAAGACCATTTTAGTTGCAGGGCACAACAATACCTATTTTAACGGTTTAAAATATGCTCAGGTCGGACAACGGGTAAAGATCCGCACAAGCTACGGTAATTACTACTATGAGATTACTGATATTCAGATTAAGCAGTATGATGATTCCTCTGCTTATGACCTCAGCGCCGACAGTGAAAATCTCATTATGTACACCTGCTATCCCTTTGACGAGTTGGGCTTGACTCCACAAAGGTGCTTTGTATATGCAAAGCCGCTGCAAGACAGCAATATTGACAAAAATAAATAACCAAGAGAGGGGGCGCTCACAATGAACGGGCATAAACACCACACAAAAGCAAAATCCCTCCTATACGGCTTACTTTCGTTTTTTCTCACTCTGACGCTGTTTTTGCTATCAATCTGCTTGGTAATGCAAACAACGATTTTTAGCAAGAGCTTTATGACCAGTGCAATGGGAAGCTGCGGATACTACACTATGGTTGCAGACGAGCTGAAGTCCCAGCTAAAAAGTCTTGGCGACGCCAGCGGGCTTGACCAGGAATTTGCGCAAGATTTTGTCGAAGGCTATGATGTACAAAGCGCTGTGGATGAATATATCTCCGCCTTTTATGTCGGAGATACAACACTTGTTGATACCGAGGAATTTGAGCAGGAGCTTTATGCTGCATTAGATGATTATATAGATGAAAAGGGAATTGACAGGGAGACTGTTTCAGATGAAAACTTGAGCTACTTTGTCAGTCAAGCCTGCGATATCTATGTAAATGAAATTTCTATACCCTTTTTCTCATATGTCGCTAACTATATTTACAACTACTCAACGCCGTTGCTGATTATCACTATAGTATTGGCTGTTATAGCGCTGGCTATTGCTGCGGTCATAATCTTCACTAACAAATTCACCCACAGAAGATACCGATATCTATGCTACAGCACTATAGGAACCGCTCTGGCTACGGCAATCATTCCTATAACCGTTCAGCTGTCAGGAATGATTTCTAAAATAAACCTCGAAACACGTTCGCTTTACAACCTGTTTGTAAGCTATGCAAACGCTTTGTTTTCGTATTTTTGGATCTACTGCGGTATATTTTTTGTTGTATCGGTTATATTATTTTTGCTTTATGCGAAAGCGTATAAGAGAGCTACTACACATCATGGTCACTAAAAAAATCAATCTCATTAAGGGAAATTTAAAATCGTATATTAATCTCATCCGCTTGCTATCTTGGGAATAACAATCTGAAAGCAAGCGGTTTTTTCTATGTATAAGCTAAGTATAAGCAAAAAGCCACGAAAAACAGGTTATTCTTGATTTAGCTCACGGCAAAGAGCCGGGTCAAAGCGACCCGGCTCTTTGTTTGCTATCGTAATCAATCTTATTCCACTACCGTTTGAATCCAGCCAAACTTATCCTCTATCTTGCCCCACTGGATACCGGTCAAGTCATTGTAAAGGCGGTGTGAAATCGGTCCGATCTCACCGTTGTTGATTTTCATAACCTTATCGCCCCACTTGAGCTCGCCGATAGGCGAGATAACAGCGGCTGTACCTGTACCGAAGGCCTCCTTCAACTGACCCTTGTCATAAGCCTCGGCTACCTCGTCAATCGAGAGCTTACGCTCACTGACCTTGTAACCCCAATCCTTCAAAAGCTCAATAGAGGACATTCTCGTAATACCTGAGAGAATAGAACCCTGTAAAGCTGGTGTGACAACCTCGTCGCCGATAACGAAGAATACATTCATCGTACCGACTTCCTCTATGTACTTTCTCTCTACGCCGTCAAGCCAGAGAACCTGAGTATAACCCTGCTTTTCACTCTCATCCTGAGCCTTGAGCGAAGCAGCATAGTTTCCGGCTGTTTTTGTAAAGCCCATTCCGCCCCTTACGGCACGGACATAATTTTGCTCAACATAAATTTTTACGGGGTCTAATCCCTCCGGATAATAAGCGCCGGAAGGAGAGCAGATTACCATGAAGGTAAGGTGATGAGCCGGGTGAACTCCGATAAACGGATCGGTCGCAAAGATGAAGGGACGCAAATAGAGTGATGCACCCTCAGTATGCGGAACCCAGTCCTTCTCTATTTCAACGAGCTTCTTTATCGCTTCTACACAGAATTCTTCGTCAACAAGAGGAATACAGAGCCTTTCGTTTGATACGTTGAGCCTTGCCATGTTCTTCTCGGGGCGGAACAGAACAATCTTGCCCTGCTCGGTTCTGTATGCCTTCATCCCCTCGAATACCTCTTGGCCATAGTGGAGACACATAGCTGCCGGCATAAGCTCGACAGGGCCGTAGGGAACGATTCTTGGGTCGTGCCAGCCCTGTCCTTCGTCATAGTTCATTACAAACATATGATCGGAGAATATTTTACCAAATCCAAGCTTGCTCTCGTCAGTCGGCTTTTCCTTTGGATTTTTAGTAAGTTCAATTTTGATTTCCTGCATTTTAATGCCCTCTCTCCAAATATTTCTTATTTGAATTTACCTCTATATTTTACCACAGCAGTATTCATTATGCAAGTATTAGCGTTCAAAATTTCATACCTCTCATTAATTAATCAGAGACGCCATATCCTGAGGAAGCACCGCCTTAAAGCAAAGCTCTTTGCCCAAAATTGGGTGAAAAAAACTCAGCTCGGCGCAGTGTAGGGCGTGGCGGTTAATCTTATCTGTTAAACCTCCGTAAAGGTCGTCTCCTAAAAGAGGATGACCTATATGAGAAAGGTGAACTCTAATCTGGTGAGTTCTGCCGGTTTCAAGAGTGATTGACAGCAGGGTGTTTCCGTCAAATATTTTTAACGGCTCATAATTTGTAACTGCGCGCTGACCGTTCTCACTTACACATCGCTTTATTATACTGTCCTTCTCACGGTCTATCGGAAGGTCAATTTTTCCGGCTGAGCGTATTTCCCCCGCACACACCGCGAGATAAATCTTTTTAGCTGATTTTGCGGCTCTATCGGCGGCGTAGGCATTTTTAGCTACCAGCACCAGCCCTGAGGTGTTTTTATCCAGGCGATTGACTATGCTCACAGAGTAATTATCATTTTGCTCCTTCATATATCGGACTATGCCGTTTGCCAAAGTATCTGATGTATGGTTGCAGGATGTCGGGTGTACGGGAACGCCGCTCGGCTTATTTATTAAAATATAATGGTTATCCTCGTAAACGATATCGAGGGCAACTCCGCTCGGCTCTATCTCGCAGTGCGGCTCGGGCAGAAGAATATTTACCACCTGACCGACTTTTAAAACATCTACGGTTCTTGCGCCTATACCGTCAACCGTGATTCCGTCATTCCTAAGCTTTGCGCTTCTGATTATTCTCTGCGAAACTCCCATTTTCCTGTGGAGATAGGCGCCCAGCTTAACGCCGTCGCTCTCGGCGCAAACTGTAAAGCTGAGGCTTGTCGCTGCTTTATTTGTATTATAATACGGCATTTTGATTCACCATATATATTCCTGCCGCTAAGGCGAGCTGCAAGATTATTATTATCGGAATACCGAGCATGAACTTGGGCTTTCTGGTTTTGTGACGAATCAACAGCATGGTTATCAGCATGGCGACGCTGCCGCCGAGAACCGAGAGAATCAGCAAAGTGCTTTCCCTGATTCTCCACTTGGAAAACTTAGCCTTAAGCTTATCAAGCACAGTCACCACGACAGATGTAAGACTTATCAGCACAAACCAGCCGAGACTCAGATACAATATTATATCGTTCATTATAATTACCCTTTCAGCATATAATCTATAAAAAAGAAAAGGAAGTGCTATTATGGAAGGCAGCGAAAATAATAAAAGCCAAATTTCTCACACCCCGCTTATCTTGGCGCTTGCTTTGCTGATTGCGACGGTGGGTATATTATGGAAAATGGGTGGGGATGATAAAATGCCTACCCCTCAGCCAACAACCACAGACAAAGCAGCCGCCGTGTCAAAAAACGCAGATGAAACGAGAGAAAATAGTACTGAGCCGGTAACAGACAGTACAGACAGTAAGGCTGAAGATGAGCTTTTGGGCGTGTGGGTGCCCTATATGTCACTGAGCGTTGATCCGTCCCAGGAGAATTTCGAAAATAATTTCGACAACATTGTCAAGACGGCTAAGGAACACAAAATGAAAGCCTTGATAGTTCATGTCAGACCATTTGGCGACTCGATGTATCTTTCGGACTACTTCCCTTACTCACACATATTGACGGGAACTCAGGGACAGGATCCGGGTTTCGACGCAATGGAGTACATGTTAAGCAAAACCCACGAGGAGGGGCTTGAATTTCACGCATGGATAAATCCGCTGAGAATAAAGGTAAATGAAACGCCTCGGGAGCTTTCACAGTACAGTCCATACACAATTTGGCAAGATGACGGCGATGAGGAAAATGACCGCTACACCATGGAATACGAAGGCGGAATCTATCTGAATCCGGCATATCCCGAAGTAAGACAATATATAATCAGCTCCATAGAAGAGCTTTTATCACGCTATGAAGTTGACGGGATTCAGTTTGACGATTATTTTTACCCTGACGCCAGTCTTGAATATGACAGCACGGAGTACGAGGCATATAAGTCTTCGCTGTCTGACGGACAAGAGGCTATGAACCAGCTGGAGTGGAGGCGCAACAATATAAACTCGCTGATAAGCGGGGTATATAGCTGTATAAAAGCACAAAGCAGTGATACAGTTTTTGGGATTTCTCCGCAGGGCAATATTGAAAACAACCTCGACATCGGCGCCGACGTGTACTCGTGGGGAAGTGTCAGCGGTTACTGCGATTACCTGTGTCCGCAGATATATTTCAGCGAAGGCAACGAGGCTCTGTCATACAGCGAATGTGCCGACGATTGGAAGGAGCTTGTGACAAACGAGGATGTAAAGCTTTACATCGGACTTGGTCTGTACAAAGCCGGCAGCGATGAGGATGAAGGAAGCTGGCTTGACAGCGACGAGAATATGAAGTCACAAATCGAGTACGGACGCAAATTGGGAGCTGATGGATTTATGTTTTATTCCTACGACTATCTCGTAAATGAACAGACCGAGGAGGAGGTTGAAAACGTAATGAATTATCTCGGCTCGTAGCTGCCTAAACACCCCTCACCCTTTATCTCTACAAGCTTCACATTTAGGAGTTTATTTGAGATATCCTCATTCGTATCAAGGTAAACCTGAGTATAGTTTGGAGTATAACCCTCAAACAATCCGTCAGAGTTTCTGGTCTCGAACAATACCTCCTCTATCCTGCCGAGCTGAGTATTCAAAAATTCAATCCTGCTGCGGTTAGCGCTCTCAATCATTTTTTTAGAGCGAATATCCTTATCCTTTTTAGTCACCTGATTTTTTGCTGAATCAGCGACAGTACCGGGGCGGCGAGAATAGGCAAAGGTATGTACCCTGGAAAAGCCAACCTCCTCTACAAATTTGAGAGAGGCTTCAAACTCTTCCTCCGTTTCCCCGGGAAATCCAACCATTACGTCGGTGGTTATCGAGCAGTTTACAAAATGGTTTCTCAAATTATTGACTATCTCCATGTACTCACCCGAGGTGTAGTGTCGGTTCATTCTTTTGAGAGTTTGGTCACAGCCGCTTTGCAGTGAAAGGTGGAATTGAGGACAGAGCTTACTAAGTCGCGAAAGTCTGAGTATCATTTTCTCATCAAGCCTCTCCGGTTCAAGCGAACCGAGACGCACGCGCTCGATTCCTTCAATGTCGCAGACGGCTTCTATCGCGTCGGCAAGATTAATCCCGCCTATATCGCTGCCGTATGCCGATAGATTAATACCGACAAGCACAATTTCCTTGTAGCCCTTATCAGCAAGGCCCTGTGCTTCCAGCTTAATATCACCCAGCGACTTTGAGCGAACCCTTCCTCTGGCGTAGGGTATAATGCAGTAGGAGCAAAAGCGGTTGCAGCCGTCCTCAATCTTCATAACTGCCCTTGTGCGCTCTCCAAAGGAGCTTTGAACCTGCATTTTTTCAAATTTGACGTCGTCTTCATGGGGAAGAATTTTTACTATCCTCTCCCCTGTTTTTAAATATTGCTGGAGCAAAGGCAGTAAATCATTGCGACATTTGTTGCCCATAATGATATCAGCAAACTCAAAGCCTGTAAAATTCTCGGGAAACGCCTGCGGCATACAGCCGGTAAGCACGGTGATACAACCCGGAGATTCTCGCTTTATCCTTCTCATCAGCTTCTTCGCCTTGCTGTCGCTGACAGCCGTAACCGTACATGAATTTACTATGACTATCTCAGCCTGTGAAACTGTGGGTACAAATTCATATCCTGCAGCAAGGAGGCTTTCGCGCATAATCTCGCTTTCGTATTGATTTACCTTACATCCGAGGGTAATAACCGTAAACTTCATCTTATCACCTTCCGTTTTTGACAACAAATTAATTTGGAAATTAAGTTTCGTTCGATATTTTTAATCCTTTAGCAATAATAAGAGTTGGAAATCTGAATAAAACTTGTCTATTTGCAAAAATTTATTAACGGTAATTGAATTTTTGCAAAAGTAGTGCTACAATAAAGACAGTTCAATCTATTGGAGGGGGAGTTAATATGTACTCGAAAACAATTGCTATTCCTTCGCTGGAGGCAGCAAAAAAGTTCGTAAACATTACAAACAGGTACAGTGACGCCACAATGAAGATAACAAGCGGTTATTATGTTATAGACCCGCGCTCTATCATGGGCATACTGAGCCTTGATTTGAACAAGCCGTTCCAATTTGAGGCTTGCGATAATGTACCGAGCGAGCTCATTTCCGAGATTTCCCAGTTTGAGGTTGCAAAGAATTAAGCTTTCACCATTATAAATTGGGGTGTAAAAAAAGTCAACAACCATCAACCGAGAATCAGGGCAGTCACCGGAGTTTCCGCGTGGCTGCTTTTTGTTGTAAATAATTAACTGCCGCCCTTCGATCTGTGGAAGGGCGGCAGTTTTTAAATCTTCGCCCGCGTGACAAGCTCGTTTGATCACGCCGGCGACGATTACAACCGTCGCCGGGGAGCTTTGCTCCTCAGTCTTTCGGTGGGGGATTAAACCTTACCGAAAGACTGAATGCCCCCCCCACCGCTTACAGAGGCGGGGAACATCGGCGACTAGGTTATATCTGTAAAATTACTTTTCTTTGGTATTGAAAAAAGTAAAGAAGGCTCTGTACGCCATATAGACGTCTATTTTGGAGACTACCTCCAACGGGGCGTGCATAGATAACACGGGAACTCCTAGATCAACAACGTCCATGTTGAGGTTAGCTACATATTTTGCGATAGTACCGCCGCCGCCTCCGTCAACCTTACCGAGTTCTCCAGACTGCCACAAAACCTTATTTTCATCTAAAATCGCCCTGATTTGAGCCATATACTCGGCTGTGGCATCCGAAGTATCGTACTTGCCGCCGTGACCCGTGTACTTTGTAATTACTACTCCCTTATTAATATAGCTTGAGTTATTTGCCTCATAAGCGCTTGCGTAGGTCGGGTCAAAGGCTGCGTTTACATCGGCCGAAAGGCAGGAACTGTGAGAAAGAACCATGTTGCCGTCAGCACCTTCAGCCTTCGCCATATCGAGAAGGAAAAACCTCATGAAGTCGCTTTGCATACCTGTATTGCCCTCACTGCCGATTTCCTCTTTATCAACAAGCACTGTGACGACTGTTTTCTCAGGAACGTCGCAGTCAACCGCAGCCACCAATGCAGGATAAGCGCAAACTCTGTCATCGTGACCGTAGGCTCCTATCATGCTGCGGTCAAATCCCATATCCCTCGCCTTATGAGCGGGAACCAGCTCCAACTCAGCTGAGAGGAAGTCGTCCTCGGTTATTCCATACTCTTCATACAAAAGGTTTAAAATATTTAGCTTTACAAGCTCAGACTCGCTGTCGTCCTTAAACGGGCGGCTGCCGACCAACACATTCAAATCCTCGCCCGTAAACATCTGAGAGCCCGGCTTTTTAACCTGCTCCTGTGCAAGGTGCGGCAGCAAATCAGTAACGCAGAAGCACGGCTCGCTGCTCTTCTCGCCTATTTTAACCTCAACGACCTTACCGCTTTTCAATGCGATTACACCGTGGAGAGCCAGTGGAATAGCAGTCCACTGATACTTTTTGATTCCGCCGTAATAGTGAGTTTTAAACATAGCCAAATCATTCGCCTCATAAAGCGGATTTGGCTTCAAGTCGAGCCTTGGTGAATCAACATGGGCAATGGCAAGACGAACTCCGTTTTTACAGCCCTCCTTGCCAATTACCGCAAGGGCGATATTCTTTTTGCGATTAATGGCATATACCCTGTCACCGGGATTGTAGAGCTTGCCCGGGATATACTCGGTAAAGCCAGCCTTTTCGGCTATTTCAACGGCTGCTTTTACAGCCTCACGCTCTGTCTTTGCTTCGTCAAGGAATTTCATGTATTTTTGGCAGAACTTATCCGCCGCAGAAATTTCCTTATCGCTCAAGCGTCCCACGCCTTTCTTGGGATCTCTAAAAAGCTTTTCCTTCAAAAGTGCAGCCTCTGATTTATCCTGTTTTTTTGCCATTCTTATCTTCCTTTCATTTGTCATTATCATTAAAATAAAATATACTAATTAAACTTACATATTGTAGGTATCTATATATGCCTGCTTAGCCGCCTCTACCTTTTCGACATAAGCTCGGGTTTCATCGTAGGGTATGTAGTCGAGATTTATCCCGTCGCTTGAGCACTCGGAGTCTGAAAGCCATTCGTCAACCGCTCCAAAGCCTGCATTATAAGCGGCAACTGCGGTTTCCTCGTTATCGTTGTAGCGCTCGAGTAAAAACGCCAGGAAGCGAGTACCATACTCAATATTTATCTCAGGCTCATAAAGGCTTTCCTGCGCCATTGTAACCTCACCGTCATAGTAGCTTTGCAGCCATTCAAAGGTATAGGGCATCAGCTGCATAAGTCCGACTGCTCCAACAGCGGATTCAGCATCGGGGTCAAAGTTACTCTCGGTTTTGATAACTGCAAATATGAGCTCGTCGTTTACATCATACTCTTGAGAACACTTTTTGACAATGTCCTCATATTTAAGCTGATATGTCACTTGGTTGAGACTGCACTGGCTCAGGCAAAATATCACCCCAAAAACAACAAATATAATTAATATGCAAAACGCCCCAACCAAAACCGAGCAGGAAACTCCCCGCCTTGTTCTTTTTGTTACAGCTATATCAATCGCCGCCTTTCAGTGATAAAGCCTTTCTCTTTATCATAAGCGCCATACTGCTTAGATATTCCATATCTCCCGTGCCATTGACTACAAAATCGCTTTGTGAAGTATAAAAGCTGTCGCTGTGTTGTGCGCTGAGCCTGCGCTGCGCTGCCTCACGGGTAATCTTATCTCTGTTTATTATCCTGCTGATACGGGTTTCACGATCGGCCGTCACACAGGCTACAAGATCGCACATAACATCGCTGTTGCTCTCAAAAAGCACCGGAGCGTCAAATACAAACAGTCTTTCGCCCTCATTTATCTTTTCTTTAATTATTTTCAGTGAGCGCAGAAATATCCACGGATGGGTTATATCATTGAGCAACTGAGTGTTTTCACGAGAGGAGAAAGCTCTGCTTGCAAGCAGCCCTCTGTTAAGTTGCCCATTCTCTCCGACTATATCCTCGCCAAATACAAGCTTTAGCTGTGAAACACAGCTTGAACCGGGAAGCAGCGCCTCTCTGGCTAGCTTATCTGCGTCAATAAGGAAAAAGCCGTTGTCAACCAGGTGGGCACAGAAAGTGCTTTTGCCTGCTCCTGTGGGTCCTGTAAGCCCTAAAATAACAAAATTACGCAAGAGCCATCACCTCAAAACCCGCAGCTCTAATCAAACGGTTATAAACCGCAAGACCTACCCCGTCGATTTTGGGGCAGCGGGCGTATGCCAGGGTTATGCCTGCATCGTCAACACTGCGCAATACCGAAAAAAGATTTCTCGCCTGAGCTGTGCTGTCAGCCTTGGGTCCGAGTGAAAAGAAGGGAACATGAAGCTTTGGAGCGTCCTCGTCATAACATATTGCTCCAACTCCTTTTGCTTTTTTAGAGTTAACATAGTGAACATACTGCTCGTCAGTGCCCTTTACTATCACTACCTTAGCCTTTGGAGCATAGTGCTTATATTTCATCCCGGGACTTGCAGCAGTCTGCCCCTCCTTCATTTTATCAGTCACAGCAGGGTCGATTTCAATCTCGCCTATAACTTTTTCCATCTCCTCGACGGTCACTCCGCCCGGTCTTAACAGTCTGGGCTTATCACCGACAAGTGAAATCACCGTGGATTCAAGCCCTACCTCACACTCGCCGCCGTCCAGAATAGCATCTACTCTGCCGTCCATATCGGCTATTACGTGTTCAAGCTTTGTCGGACTCGGACTTCCCGAGAGGTTTGCCGATGGTGCGGCTATTTGAGTACCGCTTAAAAGTATCAGGGTTTCTGCCAAAGGGTGGGCGGGATAGCGCACCGCGACGGTACTCAATCCTGCGCTGACCTGCACGGGAATCTCCTCCGCTTTCGGCAATACCATGGTAAGCGGACCGGGCCAGAAAGCAGAGGCGAGCTTTAAAGCGGTCTCTGGGATTTCGCTGACAACCCGCTTTAAGTCCTCTATCTTCCCTATATGGACTATCAGGGGATTATCCATCGGTCTGCCCTTTGCCTTAAATATATTTGCGATTGCCTCTGGATTGAAGGCGTCTGCCCCAAGGCCGTACACGGTTTCGGTCGGCATTACGACCAATCCGCCCCCTCGTATGATTTCGGCTGCCTTAGCAACCTCATTTTGATTAAGTATCTTAGTTTTCATCATATTACTTTCTTTCGATTTTAGGATTAAAAATGAGTAAAAAAGCTATTAATTTATTTTTAAGCTTCCTCAGTCGAGGATTTGAGCTGTTGAGCTCTGGAAGCCGCCAATAGCGGGTCAATAACCTCATCGAGGTTTCCGCTTAAAATTTCGTCCAGTTTATAAAGAGTAAGCCCTATGCGGTGGTCGGTCACTCTGCCCTGAGGATAGTTATAGGTGCGTATTCTCTCACTTCGATCACCGGTGCCTACCTGCGCTCTTCTCTCCTTGGCTACCTCATCGTGCTGCTGCTGTTGCTTTTGTTGCAGCAGTCTCGACTTGAGCACCTTCATCGCCTTGTCTTTATTCTTGTACTGGCTTCTCTCGTCCTGACACTCGACCACCATCCCTGTGGGCAGGTGAGTAATTCGGATTGCGGACTCGGTTTTATTGATATGCTGACCTCCTGCGCCGCTGCTGCGGAAGGTATCTATTTGCAAATCCGAGGGATTGATATCCACCTCGACATCCTCCGCCTCGGGCAAAACTGCAACTGTGACTGTTGAGGTGTGAATCCTGCCTTGGCTCTCGGTTCCGGGTACTCTCTGCACCCTGTGAACCCCGCTTTCAAATTTAAGTCTTGAATAAGCGCCCTCGCCGTTTATCATGAAGCTTATCTCCTTGTAGCCGCCGAGCTCGGTTTCGCTTGCACTTATAAGCTCCGTCTTAAAGCCTTTTTTTTCAGCGTACATAGTGTACATTCTATAAAGCACCGAGCAAAATAGCGCCGCTTCCTCTCCCCCTGCTCCTCCGCGGATTTCCATTATAACATTTCGGCTGTCGTTGGGGTCTTTTGGTAAAAGGAGCAGTTTAAGCTGTTCGGTAAGCTCCGACTTATCGTTTTGAGCCTGTGCAAGCTCCTCTCTGGCGAGCTCCTTAAGCTCAGCTTCATCGCCGGCCTCGTTTAAAATCGACAGAGCCTCTTCCTCACGATTCGCAGCAGCTTTATACTTTCCGTAGGTCACGGCTACGCCTTCAAGCTCTCTGAGTTCTTTCATAATTTTATTGTATTTTTCAGGGTCTGCCGCTACAGCCGGGTCATAGAGCATAGTATTAAGCTCTTTGTATCGTTTCTCAAAAATATCCAGTTTCTTGAACAAGCTCACTCCACCTTTGTATCTTCTCTTATTACCTTTCTGATATTCTTTTCCGCCTTAGAGCGGGGGATCATAAGCTGACGTCCGCATTTTTGACATTCAAGCTTAAAATCCATTCCCACTCTGAGCACGTTGAATAAATTACAGGAGCAGGGATGCGGCTTTTTCATTTGGAGAACATCTCCAACTCTGATATCCATTATAAGGCCTCCAAACTCTAGCGTTTACAGTATATTATACCAGTTTATTTAATACAAAACAACTCAGGCGGTATAGATTTTTCGCCAGAAATGCTCTAAATTCAGAGAATGTTTAAATCTTCGCCTACGTGACAAGCTCGTTTGATCACGCCTGCGATGATTGCAACCGTCGCAGGGGGGCTTTGCTCCTCAGGGTTGGGGGATTAAACCTCACCGAAAGACTGAATGTCCCCCGCCTTCTACTCAGGCGGGGGACATCGCCTACTTGGTTATTAATATTTAAGAAAATAATTAATCAAAAATTAATCAAAAAACGGGAAAAAGAATTGATAAGTATTCTGGTATTTGTTATAATAAAATGAATAGTTAAAGGCAATTTAATTGTGAAGGGAGCTTAAACCTTGGAATATAAATACTCACGCTGCCCGGTTTGCGGAGTCCCGTTTGACGACGGAGATGATATAGTTGTTTGCCCCGAGTGCGGTACACCACACCACAGGGCGTGCTACTTACGCAACGGCAAATGTGCCAACGCCGACCATCATGGCGATAATTTTTCTTGGAACAAGGAGGATTATAATACTACTAACACAAAATGTCCTTTTTGCGGAGCAGATAATCCTCCAGACGCCATATTCTGCCGCTCGTGTTCAAAGCCGATGACTCAAGCCGATAACGAGTACAACAACTCTCAACACGACGCCCAACAACAGCACGAACCGAACACCTCGCAGGGATTTCCGTTTGAATGTGGTACCTTCCGACCGGAAGCTGCGTTTTATAATGCAGGTATTGATGATAACGACGAAATCGACGAGGGGGTTACTGCCAAAGATTGCAAAAACTTTATCAGTTCAAACCCTCTTTATTATCTCACGGTATTCAGAAATATAAAGAAATTTAAAAAAGGCAGATTCAACTTTGCATCCGCCCTTTTCACCGGCGGATGGTTTCTGTACAGAAAGTTGTATTTGCCCGGCGCAATCATCACCGCCGCTATGGCAGTATGCTTTTTCCTTGAGGCGTTTTTTATCAACGATTTTGCACGGCTGTACGACGAAATTATCGCCGCACTTCAGTCCTCGTCAACCCCTGCATACGGCTTAGGTCTATTTTCCAGCATCATCAATTACACTGCACAGAATTTCACCACACAGGAGCTTGTATTGTTTTGGATTCCGCCGCTTGCATCCTTTGCCCGGATTGTAATTATGATAATCTCGGGTTTTATCGGCAACAAGCTCTATCTCAAGCACTGTGTAAAAAACATTCAAAAAATCAAAGCTGAAAACCCGCCTAATCTCACTGAGGCGCTAAATGCTAAAGGCGGTACAAATAATGTCGCAGCAGCCGTAGTAGCGGTATGCTATGTGGCTTACAATCTTATTATTATCTTATTTTAGGAGGAGAAGCATGAAAATAACAAAGGCAATTATACCGGCAGCAGGACTGGGAACAAGGGTACTTCCCGCTACCAAAGCCATGCCGAAAGAAATGCTTCCGATAGTGGACAAGCCCTCAATTCAATATATAGTTGAGGAGGCGGTCGCTTCGGGAATTACAGATATACTAATTATCACCAATCGCGGAAAGGGAATAATAGAGGATCACTTTGACCGCTCGCCGCAGCTCGAATACAGTTTGGAGCTCAGCGGAAAGGCCGAAATGCTCGAACAGCTCAGGGCGATATCCGACATGGCGAACATCTACACCATTCGCCAAAAGGAGACTAAAGGACTGGGACACGCAATCAGCCGTGCAAAGACCTTTGCAAACGGAGAGCCGGTCGCCGTACTCTACGGCGATGATGTCATCATAGGCGAACACCCCGCCTGCGGACAGCTCATCGAGGCTTACGATAAATATGGACTGGGAGTAGTCGGTGTAAAGGAGGTTCCTCCCGAGGATATACATAAGTACAGCTCTCTCAAGGTTGAGCACCTGGAGGGAAGGATATACAAGTGCACAGACATGGTGGAAAAACCGGATAAAGATCATGTGCTTTCATATTTCTCAATACTCGGTCGCTGTGTGCTGCCTCCGGAGATTTTTGACATTCTCGAGCGCACCAAGCCCGGCGTCGGCGGGGAAATTCAGCTTACGGACGCAATGCGCGAGCTTGCAGTCACAAAGGGTATGACGGCTGTGGATTTTGAAGGCGTCCGCTACGACATGGGCAATAAGCTGGGCATTTTAAAAGCTACCGTAGAAGTCGCTTTAAATCACCCTGAGGTTGGTCAGGGCTTCCGCAATTATCTCAAAGAGATATCTCAAACCCTTTGATTAATCAGTCATTAAGGTATATTATTTTAAAAATCGGGTCAGGCTTTTCAGTCTGTCCCGATTTTTTTAAATCGTCGCCGGGGAGCTTTGCTCCTCAGGGTTTCGGTGGGGATTAAACCTCACTGAAAGGCTGAATGTCTCCCGCCGCCTACAGAGGCTGGGGACATCGGCAACTTGGTTATATACAATTATTGTAAATTTAAAATCTAATAATGTACAGGCGTTTGAAAGTTAATCCTCCGAATTAAATATCGACCTGATATAATCGTACAGCTCGACTATTTTAAAGCCTATCTCGTACTCTTCACCGCCATCCAAAAGCTGCTCCTCCTCATCAGTAAATACCTCCTTCTCCTCCACCGCACCGGACAGGCAAATAGGCGGAAAGAGTACGCACCACCAGTTTTTGCCCTCGGCTTCGCCAAGCTTAATTCTTAAAGCGTCATAAAATCCCGCCGGCATTGTGCTTTCTCCATATTCTCTGGTATTAAAGTACATGTGGGTTATCTCACAGCTTGCTGTGTAGTCTGCGCCGAGAGCTTTAAGCTCGGAGTTTAAAAATTTTTCAATCTTATCTTTATTCTTCCCCGCATACTGAGCTGCATCAGACTTGGACAGAGGACAGCCCAAAAGCTCCTCAGAATGTTCCAAAAGCGAGTCCCGAAGCTTGAGTTTTATCTCCTGGTCCTGCTGGGAATCGGAGTTGGCGAGTATATGCAATCTCAAAACCTTCTCTGAAAGCTCTGCGCACTGCGCTGAAAAATCAACACCAGCCGTCAGCAAAGAAAAGATAAACATGGTAATTATAATTCTGGAAAAAAGCCCTGACGCCAAAAATTTCTTCATAAAAAACCTGCCCTTCAAGATTTCTGTCTTGATTATGGGCAGGTTTATGATTTATATTCGCCTTTATTTAAATCTTCGCCTGCGTGACAAGCTCGTTTGATCACACCTGCGACGATTGCAACCATCGTCGGGGAGCTTTGCTCCTCAGGATTGGGGGATTAAACCTCACCGAAAGACTGAATGTCCCCCGCCGCCTACTCAGGCGAGGGACATCAGCGACTTGGTTATTTTTCGATAATCACACAGCCGTGCTTTTGAGGCTCAGCTATAAAAATATTATCATAACTCTCGCTGAGCTTTGCCCTGCACATTTCGAGCGCAGGCCTGTCCTGAGGTGTAAATAATCCATATACGGTCGGACCGCTGCCGCTCATCAGAGCGCCCATTGCGCCATAGAGGAGCATGGTGTTTTTGATATCTTTGACCTCCGACAGTCCCAAAACCTCCTCGAATTTATTGTAAAGGTTTGAGCTTACTGTATAGAGATTTCCCGTTTTTAAGCCGTCGATGACGTTTGATGTGTTTAGTCTCTTCTCGTCATATCCGAAATCATCACAAAGCTTATATGCAACAGGTGTGGAGACATTTATATAGGGCTTGCAAATAAGAATCAGGCAATCGGGCAGATTCTCCACCCTTTCTATCTGAGTTCCTGTGCCCAACGCCTTGCAGGTGCCGCCGATTATGCAAAACGGAACGTCTGCTCCGACAGCCGCACCAATATCGCAAAGCTGCTCAGTGGTAAACGGCTGCCCGCGCAGTGAATTTAAAGCCGTAAAAACTGCCGCTGCGTCCGCACTTCCGCCGGCGATACCCGCCTGCATCGGAATATTCTTTTCTATATGAATCTTTACAAGCTTTTCAAGTCCCGTCTTCTCCATGAATATCTTTGCAGCCTTATACGCTGTGTTGCGCTCGTCACAGGGAAGCTCCGGACGGCTCGTACTCAAGGCAATTCCGCTGCCCGGCAAAAGCTCAACCGTTACCTCATCTGCAAGCGACACCGACTGCATTATCATATCTACCGTATGATAGCCGTTTTCAAGCTTGCCCAATATATTGAGCGTGAGATTTATTTTTGCATTCGCACGTACGAGCAAACCCTCACCCCTATTTCTTGATTTCGTTTAAATATTCCTCTATCCTGTTTAAAGCCTCTCCCAGATGATTTAATGAGTAGGAATATGAGACCCTGATATAACCCTCGCCGCACTGACCAAAGGCATTTCCGGGCACTACGGCAACATGCTTTGCATTTATAAGACCCATGCAAAATTCTTCAGAGGTCATACCCGTGCTCTTTATACACGGGAAACAGTAAAAAGCACCATGAGGCTCAAAGCAATCAAGCCCCATCTTTTGGAAGCTTCCCACTACCAAACGGCGGCGCATATCATACTGCTTTTTCATATTCTCAATATCGCTGTCGCCGTTTTTTAACGCTTCGATAGCCGCATATTGCGCGGTAGTCGGCGCGCTCATTATTGCAAACTGGTGAAGCTTGGTCATCTGATCCAAAATCGGAGCGGGGCCGAGAGCATAGCCCAGTCTCCAACCCGTCATTGCATAGGATTTTGAAAAGCCGCTGATAACTACGGTGCGCCCCCTCATTCCTTCAATGCTTGAAAAAGTGACATGGCTTTCATTGCCGTAGGTTAGCTCACCGTAGATTTCATCTGAAAGCACCATAAGGTTGTGCTTTTTAACTACTTCCGCAATAGCCTCTAAATCGCTGCGGCGCATTACGGCTCCAGTCGGGTTGTTCGGATAGGGCAGAATTAAGAGCTTAGACTTTGGAGTTATGTAGCTTTCAAGCTCCTCAGCAGTCAGCCTGAAGCTGTTTTCAGCCTTGGTCTCAATCAGTACCGGGACGCCGTCAGCCATTTCCGCAAGAGGCTCGTAACATACAAAGCTCGGCTGAGGGATTAAGACCTCGTCGCCGGGGTTGATAAGACAGCGGATACAAATATCTATAGCTTCGCTGCCTCCAACCGTTACCAAGGTCTCAGTATTCGGGTCGTACTCTACGCCGAAACGGCGGTTAAAGTAACGGCAGATTTCCTCTCTCAATGCGGCGAATCCCCTGTTCGGACTGTACCAGGTCTTACCCTTTTCAAGGGTGCGTATCCCCTCCTCCCTGACGTGCCAGGGAGTTTTGAAGTCCGGCTCGCCGATACTCAGGGAGATAACGTGCTCCATCTCGTTGGCTATGTCAAAAAACCTTCTTATACCAGATGGCTTTATCTCCTTTACCTTGGAGCTCAGAACCTTCTCGTAATCTATCATCACAAAACCAAGCTCCTTTTATCTTCCTCGGAGTCGTCCTCATAAAAATCTATGCCCGATTCCTTGTATTTTTTGAGAAGGAAGTGGGTCGATGTTGATAACACAGACTCAATGGTGGAAAGCCTTCTCGATACGAACATTGCGACGTCCTGCATTGTCTTTCCCGTTACATAGGCGGCAAAATCATAATCTCCAGCCATAAGGTAAAGGCTCTCGACCTCATCAAAGCTCATTATCTTGGCGGCGATATCGTCAAATCCCTTATCCTTTTCGGGGGTTACTTTAATCTCTATCATGGCAAGAACTCCGGAATCCTCTACCTTATCCCAGTCAACAATCGCCTGATAGCCCTTTATCAAGCCCTGAGATTCATACTCGGCTATCTGCTTATCCAGATAATCCTTAGGCTCGTCAAGTATCATCGAAAGCTCCTCAGTAGTAAATTTGGAGTTAGAGCTTAAAAGCTTAAGTAATTCGTCCATATCTTTATCCTCCATAAAATCTTTTTTTCATTATATTACGCTTAGACAAAAAAGTCCAACAATTTATGCGGCCAGCCCGAAAAAAAGTAACCAAGTCGCCGATGTCCCCGCCTCTGTAGGCGGCGTGATCAAACGAGCTTGTCACGCAGGCGAAGATTCAAAAAAGGTCAGTCCCTAATATCCTCAAGCTGTGATAGCCAAAGCGCTGAGGAAGCGTCGCTGGGCATTCTGAAATCTCCCCTTGGAGAAAGTGTAACAGAGCCCACCTTCGGTCCGTCGGGCAGGCAGGATCGTTTGAACTGCTGAGCAAAGAATCTCCTGACAAAAACCTTTAGCCAGTGCAGGATAGTCTCCTTGTCATAAACGCCGTCAAAGGCGAGCTTTGCGATTCTATATATTTTTAGCGGCGTGAAACCGTAGCGAACCAGATAGTATAAAAAGAAATCGTGAAGCTCATAGGGACCGACTATCTCCTCTGTTTTTTGCGAGATATCCCCGTCCTTCGGTGGCAAAAGCTCGGGACTTACCGGAGTATCGAGAATATCGAGCAACGCTGTCTTTAAGACCCCAGTGCTGTTGTCGGCCTCAAACTTTGTAATATATCTGACTAAGGTTTTGGGAATTGAGCTGTTTATGGCATACATTGACATATGGTCGCCGTTGTATGTTGCCCAACCGAGGGCAAGCTCGGACAAATCCCCCGTTCCTATTACAAGGGCTGAATTTTTGTTCGCTATATCCATGAGCACCTGAGTGCGCTCACGAGCCTGAGAATTTTCAAAGGTGACATCCAGCACATTGGGATCCTGACCGATATCAGCAAAATGCCTTTTTACTGCCTCTGTAATATCCACCTCGAGGAAGCTAACCGAATACGCCTCGCTGAGCTTTTCCGCGTTTGACTTCGTTCTCTTAGTGGTACCAAAGCAGGGCATAGTCACTGCGATAATATTCTTTCTCGGGATATTGAGCATATCAAAAGCATGAACGGCGGCAATTAAAGCCAGGGTGGAATCCAATCCTCCTGACAAGCCGATTACAACATGGCTCATTCCCGTGTGCTTCAGTCTGGTTGCAAGCCCTGTAGCTTGTAAGGAGAGTATCTCGTCGCAGCGCTCAGTCACTCTGTCATAATCCGAGGGAACGAAGGGACTTGGGTCAAAATGTCTTGTAAGCTCAGTAGTTTTGATTGGAAGCTCAAAGTATATCTCCTCAACCTCGCAATCCGCTGATTTCGGGAAGGTGTTCATCCTCCTGCGCTCAGAGCTGAGCTTAAAAACATCTATATCAGCGTATGAAATATTTTGGGTAAAACGGTCGGACTGAGCCAGCACTGCCCCGTTTTCGCAGATAATATTGTGGGAGGAATAAACCAAGTCTGTTGTAGATTCCCCAAAGCCGCAGTCGGAGTAAATATATCCGCAGATGGTCTTTGCCGACTGCATTTTTACAAGGGAAAGTCTGTAATCCCTCTTGCCAACTATCTCATCGCTCGCCGAAGGGTTGACTATTATCGTAGCGCCAGCTGCCGCCAAGGTCTCACTCGGCGGAGAAACCACCCACAAATCCTCACATATCTCAACCCCAACTGTAAGCTGCGGCATAGAAGCGCAGCGAAACACAGCCCTCGGCAAAATAGCTGTCTCAAAGCCTGCATAATTAATGAGTTTAACTTCTTCGCCGGGGGTAAAATGCCTGCGCTCGTAAAACTCGGAATAATTCGGTATATTAATTTTGGGAACCAAACCCAAAAGCTCCCCTCTGCACACTACGGCTGCACAGTTGTACAACGCTGAGAGATGAGCTACGGGAACTCCGAAAATAACAAGGGCGTCTATCTCCTCAGTGGCCTTTATTATCCTTCTCGCCTCAGCTTCACTGCTTTCGAGCAGAGATTGCTGCAAAAACAAATCGGAACAGGTATAGCCTGTGACAGAGAGCTCCGGAAAGGCTATTACTACAGCTCCGGAGCGTGCAGCTGTCTGAATATTTTTAATTATTTCATCGGCATTGTACTTACAGTCCGCCACTCTGAGCGAGGGGGTAACTGCCGCTGTCTTAATAAATCCATCCTTCAATTCTTTTCCTCCAATTCTTCGTCTGCAACCTCTATATCCGTCGGAGCGTCGTAATAATCGGCGTCCCTTTCCTCTTTCTTGTTAAACTTAAATCTTATCCTATCATTTATATGGTCATATTTCAGCATAAACACCGAGGCATACCCCAGCACTGCCCAGAATATTAAAACCATGAAGCTCTGTTCGTATAACAGTGCTTTCTCAAACAGCGAATAAACGCAATAGGAAAAGATAAAGGAGAATAAACACGGAAAGATGGTTCTCCTGAGGTTTTTCTTTTCCATAAACAGGCTCTTTACCATGTGCCTGCAAAGGTGGATGGCAAATGCCAAAAAGATTACAAATCCCACTATCCCCGAGCATACGAGGATGGTTACATATCCATTATGCAAATCCGAGAAATGCAGTCCTCCCTCGATGTATTGCTGCGCATAAGGAACCAGGTTTGCCTTCCCCATTCCGAACAGCGGATAGTTTATAAATATAATCGCCGCTTCCATAAGCAGGCGTATTCTGCCGCTGTCGAGATTTTTATTTTGATGCTTGAATGTAACAGGCTCGGTAGCCGCTTCTATAAATTCTCCGGGTGAGATAGTCTGCGTCATACTGTCAGGCAACTGTACCTGCGTTCCTGCTGCAAGAAGCGAGACGGTGTACCCTGTAAGCAGCCTTGTTCCTACAAGAATAATACAGACGGCAAGACCCATAGCGATAAAGGAGAAGGTCTTTTTTAAAAGCAGCCGCCAGTTCATAAGCTCCCTTTCCTTAAACACCCTAAAAAATACATAGGTAAGGGCATATACAACGAGGAATACAAAGGAGGCATTTGAATCCGACAGGTACAGGCAAACGAGATTAAAGCCGGACGCTATAAAGAGCAGCCATTTGTTTGGGTTCTTTGAGCCTCGACCCTTTAAAAGCGGAGCCTTAGTCAGCATATGGGCAAAGATGATAGACACTGCCGAGATAAAGCCGAGAAGGTTCGGGTTAATAAAAAATCCCGTCAGACGGTTTTCATATATGATACACTCGTAGCCGTACAACTCAAATCCCATACTCATACATGCAAACGGAAAGGCGCAAATATTTAACACTGTGGTAAATAGAATAACCAATTTAGCAAGGATATTTATCTCCCTGTAAATTCTCCGCCTGTTTTTCTCCGTGTGCAGTCCGTAAAACACAAAAAAACAGATGGCAATGTGAGCGTTTATCAGCATATTCCATCCGAAGTTGCTGTTTATATTAATAAGCGCAGTAACGGTACAGCTAACGAGATATAGTATGAGGTATTTTACGTATTTTATTTTAAATATACGCCTGTTTCTGATATAGTAGAAGTAAATAATCAGCCCCGCCCACGGCATCAGCACATACTGAGCGACAAGGGCGATCTCCCTGATCACGACCACATTTGTAAAAAATAGTGTGAGAAGGTAAACAAGCCTGAATCTGGATGGATTGAGAAAGAATTTTTTCAATCCCTTGAATCCTTTACTTAACAAATATATCCCTCTATTCACTTTAACCGGCGGCTACGCCCGTCAAAGTTTTAAACATAATTTTGATATCTTTTAAGACCGAAAATGTTCTGATATACTCAAGGTTCAACTTCATTTTCTTTGGTAAAACCAGTCTTACATACTTTTCGTCCGTGTCCTCTCCATTCATAAAAACCTCCTCGTCCTTAAACTCAATGCTGGCAAGCGAGGTTATCCCTGCCGGCATCAGCAAGGTGGCATACATCTCAGGCGAATATTTGTTTACATACCTCGGAACCTCGGGACGGGTACCGACAAAGCTCATAGAGCCGGATAAAACATTGAACAGCTGCGGCAGTTCATCCAGCCGATATTTGCGCAGAAATCGCCCGCAGCCTGTTATCCTGTCATCATCAGTTAAGGTAATTTGCGAAGAATTTTTGTCCTGATTCACTGTCATGGTACGGAATTTCAGAATTTTAAATTCCCTTCCCCCGGTCGTGATTCTAATCTGCTTAAATACAGCAGGTCCTTCTGATGTGAATTTTACGACGAGTGAAATTACAAGCATGGGAATCGCAAGCAAAACTATAAGTACGGCAGACAGGCAAACATCGAGTACTCTTTTCAAAAACAGACTGAATTTCCTATTCAATAATATATCATAGTATTCTCTTACCTGAGGATTTTTCATATACGAGGGAAGTTTGTCCCAATTAACCATAAATCTATCTCCTAGTCTGAATTATTGTAATTATACTACAGGAGGAAGATTATTTCAATATTCGCGGGAAATCCTTGAAATGGGAAGCCGAGGGTGATAAAATTTAGAAAAAAACAGTCGGTGATCGACATGATATACGATTATATTAATTTGAACAGAGAAAGCAAAACTCCCCTCTACAAACAGTTGTACGCCTCGATAAGGAAGGCGATAGAAAGCAACGGACTTACAAAAGGAGACCGCCTGGTATCAATTCGCAAGCTGTCAAAAGCGCTGAATATAAGCAAAACCACCGTTGAAGCCGCCTATAATCAGCTATGCGCCGAGGGCTATATCAAAAACCACCCCCAGCGCGGGTACTTTATTGAGGGGCGAGTACTGAAAATAGAAGAAAAACCGGGAAATATCGGCGCAGACGGGCGCTCACTCCCAACAACGCCGATACGCTACGACCTCGGAAGTAAGAGCGTAGCTGTAGATAGCACGGGGATAAGACTGTGGAAGAAATATGTGCGGTCCTATCTCAACAAGGATTATGTCATAGCCTCCTATGGTGATCCGCAGGGGGAGCCGCAGCTGCGGCGAGCTTTGAGCTTTTACAGCTACAGCGTCAGGGGTGTTATAGCCACAGACGAGAACATAGTTATAGCAGCCGGAACCCAGTCGGTACTGTATATAATTTGCGGCCTACTCAGAAGCTTTGGAATCAGGATAGCGGTTGAAAGCGAGGCGTCCCCTCATATCATCAGGGTATTCATCGACTGCGGCTTTACGGTAATAAAAACCCCAAGTGACAGCGGTGGACTAAGGCTCGATAAGCTTAAAGAGAGCAACCCGGACTTTGTTCTCATCAACCCCTCCGGTTCCCTAAAAAGCGGCGATAAAATGCAGATGGAGAGACGCTATGAGCTAATTCGTTGGGCTGAAAGCGAGGGAAAGTACATTATTGAGGACGACTTCAACGGCGAGATAGTCTATCGCTCCCGCCCGATACCCGCCTTACAGTGCAACAGTCCTAGCAATGTAGTCTATCTAGGCTCATTTTCCAAGCTTTTGCTGCCCTCGGTGAGAATCGGCTACGCCGTACTGCCTGAGAATCTGTGCTTGCTTTACTCCCACTGCAGGCAGACCTTGAACCAAACGGCATCCAAACTCGAACAGCTTGCTCTGGCAGATTATATTAAAGACGGACATCTTGAGAGGCATTTGAGACGGCTGAAAAAAATATATGCAAAAAAGAGCGAGGTGCTCAAGGAAAGTATTATAAAAAATTTCAAGTTAATTGAACCGGAAGCTGGAATCAAGCTGTTTGAAACCTCGCTTGCATACTCGGTCACAATAAACAGAGAGATAGATGCCTGCGACTTTCTATCCAAGCTTCAACAAAGCGGGATTGAAATAATAAGCTGTGAAGCTTATGAAGGTCAAACCTCCATAAGGCTCGGATTTTCCGGAATTGATATTGAGAAAATTGAACCGGCTGTTGAGCTGCTGTGCAGTATAATTGACAAGCTTTAAAGTCAAAATCGGCGCAGATACATCTGCGCCGAAATTTTTAATTCTTATCTCTCCTTGAGCAGCTTATTAAGCTCCTCCATAAAGGTATTGATATCTTTAAACTGCCTGTAAACCGAGGCGAAACGAACATAGGAAACCTCGTCGAGGTTTTTCAAATGCTCCATTACATATTCGCCTATAGCCTTTGAGGTCACCTCACGGTCAACAGAGTTTTGCAGCTTAGACTCAATGTCGTTGACTATGTCCTCAATAGAATTCAAGGATACCGGGCGCTTCTCGCACGCACGCAAAATCCCGGCTGTGAGCTTATTCCTGTCAAAGGTTTCTCTGGATTTATCCCTCTTTACAACTATAATCGGCACAGTCTCGATAACCTCATGAGTGGTAAAGCGCTTGCCGCAGCCCATACACTCTCTGCGCCTGCGAATACGCTCACCGTCATCGGCAGGACGAGAATCAATAACCTTGCTCTCCTCATTGCCACAGTAAGGACACCTCATAACAAACACCTCGCATGCAATATTTCTTTATTGTAATTATATCACATATTATTATTGAAAAGCAAGAGAATACTAAACATTGAGCCCGAAAACTTGATGTTTGTGCTAATCTTTATCTGTTTTACCGAAAAACTCACTTACAATTTTCTTCACATATTCATAGGAATTTACAAGCTGTGCCATATCGTCGTAATTACAACGGTAAACCTCCAGCATAAAATCTCCCGAGTATGAATTTTTCTTGAGAATTTCAAACAGTCTTTGATAATCAACATCTCCCGCACCGGGCAGCAGACAGTCATTGCCGGCGTTGTTGTCATTTATATGAATATGGACTAGCCTGTCTCCCATTGCCTCGCACATCTCATAGGGATCAACTCCCGCTCTGACAGCCTGCTTGATATCAAAAACAAAGCTTGCGTTTGAGCCAAGGTAATCCTTCATCTTGCGAATGAAGTCGGGGTACTGACTGCGAAAAACATTTACATTCTCCTGAGCCACCGTCACCCCGTACTGTCTACCGATATTAGCAAGCTCCCCGAATTTTTCAAAGTATTCCTCGTCGCTGATTCCTGTTTCGGCAGTTTTGCGGTCACCGTGTATTACCAGGATTTTTGCTCCAAGGCTTTGAGCGCAGGTAAAATAATTTTTATAAAATTCCAGTGAGTCCTTGTATCTGTTAACATAATCGGTAAAAATCAAATACGGCTCATATCCCGAGGTGAACGGATGCATAGATTTAACCTGCGCGCCAAAGCTTTTTAGCATAGAATCTAAATCTAAAATGTACGGATTTTGTATCTCACTTATTGTATTGAAAAATATCTCAAGGAGATCAATTCCGTTTTCAAGCAGCTGAGTTACAGCAATTTTAGTCTCCATAGGATAGAGGCATGCAGTTGAAACACCAACCTTCATCTTATCACCGCTCTGCTTCCCCTGTAGCAGGGGTTTTATTTATAAATTTTATTCCCCTTACCTTGCCGATTATGAAATAAATTAATGCAAGCGCAAAAATTCCAATGCTTATCCACTGCGAGGTTGACAGAGGTCCCCAAAAGCCTCGGATTTCGTCTCCTCTGAAAAACTCGTCTATAAACCTGACCACAGGGTAGGTAAAGGCGTAAACCATCCACAGGCTGCCCTTGCGGATTGTATTTTTGCTGTGCAAAACGGCAAGGAGAATAAAGATGAGAAGGTTGAAAAACGCCTCTATCAGCGGAAGCGGCAGTCGGCAAACTCCGTTAGCAGCCTCAGACAGAGAATTTGTATAGGTAAAGCCTATTGGAAATTCTATTCCATAGCAGCAGCCGCCGAGAAAACAGCCTATTCTGCCGAAAAGGTGAAACAGTGGTATGCACGGTACGAGTAAATCGCAGTAAAGCCCCACATCCTTTTTTGTAGTTTTTAAATAAATTAAAGCAGCTATCGCTCCGCCGATAAGTCCGCCGTAGAACACCATTCCGCCGATTTGAGCGCCAAGCAGGGAAAGTCCTGCCCAAAAGTTTTCAAAGAACTCGTCTGTATGGGTGAGTATCGTGATGATGTTATCTATATTTGTGATTCCGTATAAAATGTGAGAACCGACAAATATACCCAGAGCAATCCACAACCCCAGAAAGATTGTAGTAGCCGGATCTATCTCTCCCCTTTTTTTATAGCGTATAAAGCAGTAGGCAATACAGCACAAGAATCCGATAGATACCATAATGCCATAGCTCGACAGCGGATATCCGAAAACATAAACATAGGGATACATATTTTCCTCCAAAAATAACGGGCGTTCTGGTTTCAGAACACCCGCAAATATACTATTGCCTTAATTTGGATATTTATCCGTCATTTCTTAGCTGTAGGAATTCAAGATACTGTTAATGGTTGAATAATCTGAGGAGTTGAAGCCTACACAAGCAGTGCAGTGGCACAGGCAACTTACAAAGGAAATAAGAACGAATACAAGTGCGATTATAGAGAGAACAAGACCTGCTGTAGCGAGAGAATCGCGGTTGGGTGACTTCATTCCCTGAGCCGCCATTACAATTCCGACAATGGCAGCTGCCAATGCTATAACAGCCATAATAGTACCTACTACAACCGAAGCCTGATATCCTGAAACAGCGTTGCTATACCCTGACCATCCGCTGTTTGTGATATTTCCAGCACATACGCACATTGCAAGCATAGAAATAATATTCAACAGCAAGCTGCCAAGACCGCAAACGGTAGAAATAACGCCCTTCTTGTGGTCGTCAACTCCGCCGGGAATCATGTTGTTTATCTTGTTGTCAACCTGAGACATAAACGGGTTGTTGGGCTGAGTGTTGTGGTTGTGACCGCCGAACGGGGAGTTATTCTGAGGCGGCTGATTACCGAACGGATTGTTGTTCTGCGGCTGTGCGTTAAACGGAGAAGCCTGCTGGGGTTGATTGCCGCCCTGCGGTTGAGCGTTAAACGGAGAAGCCTGCTGAGGCTGATTGCCGCCCTGCGGCTGTGCGCTAAACGGGGAAGCCTGCTGGGACTGATCGCCGCTCTGAGGTTGCGTGTTAAACGGGTTATTGTTCTGCGGTTGATTGAACGGAGAATTATTCTGGTTATTCTGGTTATTCTGATTATTGGGGAAGTTGTTGTTATCCACTTATGTACCCTCCTAAATAAAGTTATTACTTTATTAAAAGTCTACCATTATAATCGAACTTTGTCAAGAATAGATGATGGACTTTTTAATAAAATGTGAATTTACATTTTATCCCAACAGCTCACTTAGTATTCCTCTGTCACAAGATATAAAGCGGTAAACGGCGAAAGGTCAAAATGGTAATTTCCATTATTATCAGGGGTATAAATTTTTCCACTCTCAGCGCTCCAGCCACCGTATATATCTCTGTCGCTTGAGAGCAGTAAAGTGAGAGAATTGCTGCCCTCTGCTCTAAGCTCATAATCCTCCCATCTCTGACCTGAAAAATTAAACACGCAGATTATCCTCTGTCCCTCGCATTTTCTTTCAAAGGAATAAATGCATTTTTCCTCGCTTTTGCAATCAAGCCATGAGAATCCGTCGGAGCAAAAATCATTTTTATACAAAGCAGGGTGGTAAAGATATATGCGGCTCAAATCTCTGATAAACCTATGAAAGGAGTCGTGGTTTGGAAATTTAAGTATGTCCCAGTCCTGCTCGCATTTTTCGCTCCACTCACGCAGCTGACCTATTTCATTGCCCATGAAGTTCAACTTTTTACCCGGGTGAGCATACATATACATATAAAACGCCCTTGCCTGAGGAAATTTACCCTCGTACTCTCCGTACATCTTTTGCAGTATAGTCGCCTTGCCGTGAACGACCTCATCGTGCGACAGCGGCAGTATGTAACGCTCATTGTAGTAGTACATCATGGAAAAAGTAAGTCTGTGATAATGCTTATGTCTCTCCCATGGCGCTGTCTTGAAAAATCCCAGAGTGTCGTTCATCCAACCCATATCCCATTTATAATCAAAGCCAAGCCCTCCGTCATCCACAGGAGCGGTAACCATGGGGAAATTTGTCGAGTCCTCGGCAAACAGCATTATGCCGCCGTGACGCTGTTTAAGCCCCTTATTCATCACCTTAAGGAAGTTTACGGCGTTGCCGTTTACTCCCCTTGCCGGGTCGCCCTGCCAATATATAATGCGGCTGATAGCATCCATTCTCAAGCCGTCAAAGTGAAATTTTCCAAGCCACATATCCGCCGCTGACTGTAGAAAGCTCCTTACCTCTCCTCTTGAATGAATGAAGTTACAGCTTCCCCATTCGCTTACTCCTACGTCGTTGTTCGGGTATTCATAAAGATGAGTGCCATCGTAATTTGCCAGGGCATAATCGTCAATGGCAAAATGTACGGGAACAAAGTCGTTTATAACTCCGATTCCGTTTTGATGAAGTTTATCTATCAGCTCCATCAGCTCGTAACAGCTTCCATACCTGGAGGTCGGGCTGAAAAATCCAGTGTTCTGGTATCCCCATGACTCGTCACAGGGGTGCTCGCTCACAGGCAAAAACTCAACATAGTTATATCCGTTCTCCTTAACATAGTCTATGAGCAATGGCGCCAGCTCGCGGTAGGTATAAAAGCTTCCGTCGCTTTTGACCTTCCACGAGCCCAAGTGAAGCTCATATATATTGAGGGGCTCGTTATATCGGTTTGTTCTGTTATTCATCCACTGCTCATCATGGAATTCAAAGCAGTCGAGGTCTCTGACTATTGAGGCATTGTGCGGGCGAAGCTCCATCCCAAAGCCGTAGGGGTCGCAATGATCTATAAAATTGCCGTCCGGCTTGTATATTCTGAATTTATACATCATCCCCTCTTTGACATTCGGCACAGTACACTCAAAAAAGTTGTCCTTTACCCTGTCCATTTCTATCTCCTGCCAATCGGTAAATTCCCCTATGATAGCAACCTTGAGGGCGGCAGGCGCAAAGGTGCGAAACACCACGCCGCCTTCAGTAAAATGAGCTCCCAAATACTCGTAGACGTCAAAAGCCTCTCCCATATAAAACTTATGCAAATTCATTTTTCCATTCTCCTTGACAAGCGTAAATTATTAGACTATAGTTAATTATACATCAACAGTATATAAACGCTATCTACAATAATTGATTTACGTCGTTTAATTAACTATTTTAAAAAAATGTCTAACAAGGAGAAGTATATGGATTTAAGGGTTGTAAAAACTAAACGAAGCATCAAAGCCGCCTTTTTGGAGCTAAGACGAAAAAAGCCGATTGAAAAAATCACGGTAAAGGAACTGGCCGATCTGGCTATGATAAACAAGGGTACATTTTATCTACACTATCAGGATATTTATAATCTCTCGGACGAGATCGAAAATGAGTTTATAGACGATATTATCAAGGATGTTCCCGAGCTTGAACCCGGAGAAGAAGGCCTTAACTATCCCCTGATTACAAAAAAGGTAATGATAGCCATGTATAACCGTGGAGAAGAAGCAAACGCCCTGTTTTCATACGGCAGAGATTGGATTTTAGTTACCAAGGTTGAAAATATACTGCTTAAGAAATTTAGCGAAGGCTCGGCTTTATTCGCAGACAACCCCGAGCTTGAAATTGCGGTTCGCATACTTAGCCGGGGTACGTTTTCCCTAAGTCTGGGCGGTGAAAAATATGACAGAGAAACCATATTGAACACGGTAACAAAAATGGCTGAACAGCTGACAAAAACCTACAGCAACATTACAGAACAACGCTCGCCGTAAAAACAGCGAGCGTTAAATTTCACCTCCAATAAAGTTAAGTCCTGATTTTCGGACAGATGTTCGCCTATAATATAATTAACGCTTAAAGCGAACATGTTTTCGAAAAGGGGAATTAAAATGACATACTCACAGAGAAAAATGTATATTGCTCAAAGGAAGGCCAAAATGTACAGAATAAAAGCCATGGTGTGCAATATATTCGTAGCCGTGTCGGCTATAAATATTTTTGGCAGCTGCCTGTCGGTGTTAAACTCTCCCATATATTTTTTGCTAAACTCGGCTGTCAATGTCATAATCATTAGAATTTGTTATATGAAAGCCGCAAATCTGGAGATAAAATCGCAGAGGGTTTTAAAAGACTGCAAGCGGAAACTTAAAAAGCTCAGAAATGAGGCTGTTGATGATAATATTATTTACGTTGACTTTTCTTCCGGAAAATATCCGAACTATAAAAAAGACAACATCAACAGCGAAATTATATAACCGAGCAGGCGATGTCCCCCGCCGCTGTCGGCGGCGCGATCAAACGACCTTGTCACGCTTAGCTCTGATTTAAACCTTTTCAATTATCTCTATCATATTTTTATACTGGAATAATTTATATTTTTTGATTTTTGAAACGAATTTTTTATTGACTTTTGAAGCAATATGTGATATACTTAACCCATAATAAATAAATGATTTCTACATTAAGCTTTACCATTAAGCTTCTTCCTATATTAATCCATGTCGGAGGCAACTCCGAAGCAGCAGAGCAACAGTCGTTGCTCTGCTTTTTTGCAGTTTTTTAAAGCATATTAAATTTTTTTAACCACTCCACAGGCAATTTTTTTGCCCGAATCCCCTGACGGCTGTGTAGTAAAATCATCTCTGCCGCTGTGGATTACTATGGTTTTCCCGATTATTTCGTTCGGAATAAGACGGTTGGTAAAAAACTCAAGAAAAGCATAGCCTGAACAGTTCAGCAATGGCGGAAAATCACCACTGTGGTTCGGGTGCGTAATCAACTTAGGGTTATAATGCTCTCCTGCTGCCGCAAACTCGTCAAAATTATTTCCGCTGCACTCCCCTCCGGCATGAAGATGAAACCCCAAAAAACTATCTCCATCCGGTAAATTCATAACACGCGCACTCACCAACACTCCACCCCCGCCGTCATAAAAGCTTACCCAACCTCTCAATCCTTTACAACAACTGCCACCTGCAAGCTCTGCCCGTGCGAATGGGCGCTGGTAAATATTATAATACATTACTTTCACCTCGTAATATTATATTCATCAGTACGGCTTTGGTGAAAAAGTAAAATGAACGGAAGTCGATTCAAAAAGAACCGACTTCCGTTCGTTTTTAGTGAATAAATGTTGGAAATTTTTGCATAACAACAGCTGTCAACCTGCTTTATTATAACCAAGTCGCCGATGTCCCCCGCTTCTGTAGGCTGCGTGATCAAACGAGCTTGTCATGCGTTGTTCCGATTTAAAGGACTGCCGACATCATAGGCAACATTGATTGAAGCTGCATACTTTTGAATAATAACCGAATCCGCCGTGCCGACATAGCCGTCATTGTTGACATCACCCAGCAAGAGCTGTTCATCGGTGAGCTCAAGCACATAAATAAGATATTTTTGAATCATAATCGCATCTTCCAGATTAACCTGACCGTCGCCGTTAATATCACCATATATCTGCACAGGCTCCGTCAGCTCAATATCAAGTTTAATAATCTCGCCGTTTGGATTAGGCGTTGGGGTTATCTCGCCATAGAAAATACCGTCAGAATACGCAAATCCGTATAATCTCGTTGATTCAGCATTTGTCAGAGTATATTCCACTCGGTCGCCAGATCCGTCGGGAAGGATGGAATTCACCCCCGTTGGAGTTGAATAATATATTCTGCCTCTCACATACTCCATTCTGCTAAAGTTACCCAAGTAGAAACTGTTCGGGTTTTCAACATCAGTCCAAAGTTTTCCATTGAGCATTGAATTGAACTTTTGAGCTTTATTTGTCGTTATGTTCCTTTTTTCCAAGTAAACTTGGCTGCCTCCATTATAGACAGGATAATAGAGATAATCTTCTACAATAATGATTTTTGAGTTTATATCGTCCCAATATCTGTCGGGATAGGAAACTGTAGTAATTACATCTTCAGTCACCCAGTCGCTGTGGCCGGCTTCAGCAATCTCCTCATCGGTACACAGGAAGTTTTCATGACACACTCTGCCAATCAAATCCTCAGTCGGGTCGTCAAAGGTCACGTCAACGTGGTAGGTTTTCCCCTCAATCGTCACTGTGTTCCAAATGTGCTTCATACTGTCGCTGACAGCATAGCCGTTTTTAATCCCAAGTTTCTTAAGAATGGCTGCATATGCCAGGGTATAGCCTTCACAGACAGAGTTTTTATTAACTAAATTTCCGTATGCATTGTGCGAAAATCCGTACTCCATTGTAGAAGGGTCTCCGGTAGGCATTACATACTCCGCATTGGTTGCAATGAAATCATGAACATACAACGCCTTTAGAAAATCACTGTCGAATTCACCTGCCTCAAGCGCCACCCGCTCTACAATAGCGTTAAAGGGATTGAAGTACTCCTCTTTTAACGAAATATCAAACAGATACTGAGGATACACTGTGATAACAATATTATTATCGGGATTGTAAGAATATTTGATACTACTCGAAAGATTTATGAGCTCAGGATAGGAATAACGGAGGGATTCAGAAAAGGTAGTATCCATATCCGCTTTCGTAATATTGAACTCAGAGATATCAACGCTTTGTGCAAATCTGCTTGTAGCCTCGGCAACCTTATCTACCGCAGCAAGGTAATTCTCAGAGTGAGCCGCAGAGGAAGTCAAGAAGTCGCCCGAAATATTTAAGGGACTAGAATATCCAACTCTTAAGTTGTCGGTTTTATATGCCGATACAGATACCGCACAACCGGATACGATTGCTAAAACAAGTAAAACTGATATAAGGTTGCAAAATGCTTTTTTCATCAACTTCATCTCTATCACCTCGCAATAATTTTAACATATAATATATATTATTTCAAGTCTTTTCTAAATTATTGTATAGATTAGCGGTAAATAAATGAATAATATATGAACAATGACAAATATTTGCGACGCTCCAAAACAAAAGCGGCGGTATAAGCTCCCGCCGCTTTTAATATTAGTCACTTTATCAAGTCTTATTTCTCAGTATTCTCAGTCTCTGTGGAAGCTACAACCTCGTCCTCAGCAGAAGCCTCGGCTGCCTTCTCGTCCTCAATCAAAGCTCTCATAGAAAGGCTGACTCTCTTCTTGTCAAAGTCAACAGCTGTGATTTTAGCCTTGACAACCTGACCTACTGTCAGCTCATCCTGCGGCTTTTCAATTCTGTGATCGGCAATCTGAGAGATGTGAATGAGACCGTCGATTCCGGGCAGGATTCTTGCGAATGCACCGAAGGAAACCAAACCGACTATCTGAGCCTCGACAACTGTGCCAACTGGGTAATCTCTCTTGAGAATCTCCCAGGGGTTGTCCTCGCTCTTTTTGTAGCCGAGAGAGATATTGCCCTTTTCGGTGTCGATATCCTTGACATAAACCTCTACTGTATCGCCTACGTTTACAACCTCGGACGGATGCTTGATTCTGTCCCATGAAAGCTCACTAATGTGAATCATGCCGTCAACACCGCCGATATCTACAAAAGCGCCATAGGATGTGAGAGACTTAACAACGCCGGTATAGACCTTGCCGACCTCACAGTTTTTCCAGAACTCTTCTTTAATTTTGTCATTTTCTTCCTTGAGAACAGACTTAATAGAGCCCACTGCTCTTCTTCTCTTCGGATCGATATCAATAATTCTGAACTTAACTTCTTTCTTCAAAAGTGCGTCAAGAGAATCGTTTCTTGAAAGAGTAGCCTGAGAAGCAGGAACGAAAATCTTCATGCCCTTTGTAGCTACCAGAAGTCCGCCCTTAATAACGTCTGTTACAACACCTGTGAACACTTCGTTTGACTCGGAAGCCGCTACAATGTCATCCCAGCCCTTTAAGGCATCAATGCGCTTTTTGGAAAGTGTGATTACACCCTCCTGGTCGTTTGTGCGCATAATGAGCAGGTCGAGTGTATCGCCGACCTTTACAAGATCTTCGATTTTTGCGTTGGGATCATCGGTAAGCTCTTCACGCTTTACCACGCCGGCTTGCTTTCTGCCAACGTCAACAAAAACCTCGTTAGGGGTAATTCTTTCAACTACGCCCTGTACCCTCCCATCTGTATTTAAACTTTTGAGATTCTCCTCGAGCATCTCAGCAAAGTTTGTCTCTGCACTTTCGTTGTTTGTTTCACTGGAATTGTTTAAAATCTCTGTCATTTTATCCAGTACCTCCTTTATTATCCTTGCAGGTGCCGACGCACCCGCAGTCACGCCGATGTTAGTGGCAGAAATCACCATCTGAGGCAAAATATCATCCTTGGTTTGCGCCAGCACTGTGTTTTCGCAAAAGCCCTTGCAGATGTTATAAAGCTTACAGGTATTCGAGCTGTTTTGGTCTCCGATGACAACCATAAAATCCGAACTTTTTGACAACTGCTCCGCCTCAGTCTGCCTATCAGTCGTAGCACTACATATTGTATCAAAAAAAATCGAGTTTGTATATACCTTTTTTATCGTTTCAGAGCATTTTTCCCATAATTTTATGTCAAAAGTGGTTTGACAAACCACAGAAACCGATTTATTTTTTAATTCGGGGTTGTCCTGCGACAATTTTTCAATCTCCTCGGGAGATTTTACCGTGTAATTTTCACCAACGCAATGATTTTGGATTCCTATGACCTCGGGGTGATTTTTATCCCCGACTATCAAGACAACATCTCCCGCCTCACTGCGCTTTTTAACGGTTTTGTGAATTTTTGAAACAAACGGGCAGGTAGCGTCAACGTAATCAACGCCTAAAGCCGCTATCTCGTCATAGATATTCTTCCCGACGCCGTGAGAACGGATTACCATAGTCTCTCCGGTCTCGACCTCGTCGGGTGAGTTCACTATCCTTACTCCGTTTTGCTCAAGCTCCCTGACCATATTCTGGTTGTGGATTATCGGACCTAAGGTACATACCCTTTTTCCTTCACCTGCAAGCTTCCAAACCATATTTACGGCACGGTTTACGCCGAAGCAGAACCCCGCAGTCTTTGCAAGCTGTATCTTTGTCAAGCTTTCACCTCAAAATCTGTCTTTTTCTCTAAGCTCGGCTATTTTTTGCGCCAGCAGCTTTGTTGCAGCTCTCAGCTCTTTACCCGAGCCCGTTGTCACTCCAAGCTGAGCCGGAGTCACAGGATCGCCAAAGCTTATTCTAACCTTATGGAACATTTTTGTCTTGCCGCCCTTAGCCGTAATACAGGCGGGGACAATGGGAACATCCGACTGATAGGCAAGCATTACCGCCCCAGCTCGCATCTTTAACAGCTCACCGTTTAAACTCCGCTTGCCCTCCGGGAAGATACCCAGCAGCTTGCCGTCAGACAGCACCTGCTCGGCGCTGTTTATTGCAGTTTCGTCCCCTGTGCCGCCACGATGGATAGGTATAGCGCCCAATGAGCGAATCAGAGCGGAAAAAAAGCGGTTTCGGAACAATTCCTCTTTGGCGATAAAGTTTATCAGTCTCTTCTGCCCCATACTCAGCAGCACCGGATCGGTGTAGGACTGATGATTACAGGCGACGATGTACCCGCCCTCAAGCGGAATATTGAATTTATTGTTGAATTCGCATCTGTACAAAATCCGAAACAGCGGCACGCAGACTACCCTTGCAAAGTTATAGATAAAGGGCTGTTTTTCCTTTGCTTTTTTATTAATTGTCTTCTCCATTATGACCTCGCATCAAATTTCAATTCCGGTTTTATCAACTATGATTTCCATAACTTTCTCGGCTGATTGCTCAAGCGTAAGCTCGGAGGTATCGACAAGTACGCTGTCGGCGGCGGGCTTGAGTGGAGCAATTTCACGGTGAGAATCCTGATAATCCCTTTTTTCTATCATACTCAAAACCTCAGCGAAGTCTACCTTTTCTCCCTTTTTCTCAAAGTCGAGCTGACGCCTTCTTGCCCTGCACTCGGCTGAGGCCGTGAGAAAAATCTTAACCTCTGCGTTTGGAAGCACGACGGTGCCGATGTCTCTGCCGTCCATAATTATATTGTTCTTTTCCGCTATATCCCTCTGCATTCCGAGCAGATGCTCTCTTACACGGGGAATGGCAGATATTTCCGAGGCGGCGGCGCCTATCTCGGCGGTACGAATTTTTTCGGAAACATCCTCGCCGTTTAGGAACACCCTCTGCTCCCCGTTTATAAATTTAAGCTCCACCGTGCTGTTTTTAAGCAGGGTTTCAAGAGCTTGCGGATTGTGGATATCCACCCTGCCGAGTCTGCCTGCAAGCCCAAGAGTGCGGTAAAGCGCACCAGTATCGACATATATAAAATTCAATTTTTGCGCCGCCATGCGGGCGATGGTGCTCTTCCCCGCTCCGGCAGGACCGTCTATTGCTACTGAAATCATGTATCCTCCTTAATCTCGGCGCTGCTCTTACCGGCAAGCGCCCCTGTAGAAAATGCTATTTGAAGGTTGTATCCGCCCGTATAGGCATCCACATCAATTACCTCTCCGCAGAAATAGAGCCCCGGGGTAAGCTTGGACTCCATTGTCTTTGGGTTTATTTCCTTTGTCTTAATCCCTCCTGAGGTTATTATAGCCTCGCTCAACGGTCTGAATGAGGTCGGCTTCAGCTTTACGGCTTTTATCAGCTCTGCCAAAGCTCGCCTTTGCTCCCTCGTTACGGAGTTGCATTTTATATGGGGAGAAATCCCTGATAATTTGATTATAACGGGAATCAGCTTAGAAGGCAAGAGCTTGCCTAAAGAATTTGAAAAATCCTTATTGCAAAACTCCGATAAATCCCTTAAAATCCGTTTGTCAAGCGTATCCGTATCTAAAGCAGGTTTTAAATCTATAACAAGCCGGTAATCCTCGACTGAGCACTTCTTCATATGAGAAGAAGCGCTTAAAATCAGCGGTCCGCTGACGCCAAAGTGAGTAAACAGCAGCTCACCAAGCTCAGAGTAAACGGGTTTCTTTCCGTCTCCTCTGTAAACGGAAAGCCTGATGTTTTTCAGCGACAACCCTTGCAGCCTCCGGCAGATATCGCCTGCACACTCTATGGGTACTAAGGACGGTCTTACCTGCGCTTGAGTATGCCCTGCAGCCAAAGCTAAGTTGTAGCCATCCCCTGTCGAACCCGTCAAGGGATAGGACGCACCCCCGCAGGAAATAATCACACTGTCTCCATTGATTGTCTCGCCCTGAGCCGTGACCACTCCGCGGACTCTGCCGTTTTCAATTACAAGCGAACTAACCGCTTGCTCGGTGAGAATTTTACAGCCGTCCTTCTTAACTGTCTTAATCAATGCATCGACGATATCGCAGGCTTTGTCGGATACGGGGAAAACACGGTCTCCCCGCTCGGTTTTTAATGGAACGCCTGCAGCTTCAAAAAAGCTCATTACATCCTGCGGCGTAAAAAAGTTTAAAGCGCTGTAGAGAAAACGCCCGTTAGTCGGTGTGTGAGCAATTATATTATCAGGGCTTGAGTTGTTTGTTACGTTGCACCTTCCCTTGCCGGTAATCATCAGCTTGCGGCAGGGCTTTTTATTTTTCTCCACCACAATAACCTCGGCTCCCTCATCAGCTGCAAAATGAGCCGCCATCATTCCCGAAGCGCCTGCTCCGACTACTATAACACGCTTGTTCATTTATTCTCTCCGCTTTCCGCCGCACTCTTGGCAAGCTCCGAAGTTTTGGCATATACATCGTACTTGTCCCAGAAGGTCTCAAGGCGCTGGAAGGTTTGCTCTACGCTCGACTTTTTCTCCAGCACCGTAGCAACTATCAAAGCATTAATCAGGCTTAAAGGAGCGACAAGAGAATCAACTATCGACGCCATATCGCTGCTTGCGAGAAGAACATGGTCGGCAGGCTCCACAAGGGGGGATATCATACTGTCCGTAATTGCGATTACGGAAGCCTTTCTGTCCTTTGCAAAGTTCATTCCTTCAACAGCCGTTTTGGAATAGCGCGGAAAGCTGATACCGATAATTACATCATTTTCGTTGATGTGTAAAAGCTTTTCGTAAATTTCAATTTTGCTGGTAGTGCTGACTACACGAACATTACCAAATATCAAATCAAAGTAATAGCCCAAAAAGCTTGCCAGTGCCGAGGAGCTCCTTACTGCAAAGATGTAGATGTTTTTCGCCTTAACTATCGCCTTAACAGCCTCGTTAAAGTCGTCGTGGGATACCTCCTCTATAGTGCGCTTGATCTTCTCAATATCCTGATTGAGGACACTTTCGAGGATATCGGCATCGCCAAACCTTGTGCTGGTGACCTCGATTCTCTGAACAGAGGTTAGCTTGTCCTTGATAAGCTCCTGCATCGCTTTTTGAAGCTTGGGGTAGCCGTCGTATCCGATTTCCACAGCAAAACGAACCACGGTAGATTCGCTGACACCGACGGTCTCGCCAAGCTTTGAAGCTGTCATAAACGCCGCCTTGTCATAATGCTCCTCAATATAATTCGCTATCCTGCTTTGACCCTTTGAGAGCTTTCCCCTTAATTTTTCAATTTTTCCAAAAAGATGTTCCATTTTCCACCTCATAAGCAGACTGCTCTGCTCAAAAAGTTTGTATATTTATTAGTTTAATACTTTATTGCTTTTAAATCAAGCAGAAAAAACACAATCTTGTCAACTCAAACTTGTAATTTCAATATCAATCAGGCTTGAACAGGCTCAAGACAAGGACTGCCGTGCAATTCAAAGTTGCAAGCACTGCAAATCTATGTTAAAATAAGTAATATTTTCGGGGAGGGATTTATAAGGATGATTGGTATTATCGACTACGGAGCAGGAAACCTTCAGAGCGTATATAAGGCTGTAAAGCATATTGGAGCTGAGTGTAAAATCGTCGCCGACACAGACGAGCTTTTGAAGTGCGACGGAGCTATTTTGCCCGGGGTCGGCTCGTTTGCCGACGCGATGGACTGCATGGAGAAAAGTCACCTGGTTGAGGCGGTTAAGGAGTACGCCTTGGGAGACAAGCCGTTTTTGGGAATATGCCTGGGATTACAGCTTTTGTTTCCCGAAAGCGAGGAAAGCCCCGGAGCTAAAGGGCTTGCACTGCTTGAGGGCAGCATCAGAAAAATCCCGAACAACTCAGGAAAATTGAAAATTCCGCACATGGGCTGGAACTCACTGAATATAAAAAAGAGCGACGGGATATTTAAGGGAGTGCCAGACGGCTCGTATGTTTACTTTGTCCACTCCTACTACCTGACAGCCAAGGACAGCTCGATTGTCTCTGCAGAGACCGAGTATGGAACAAAAATTGATACAGCGGTTGAACGCGGCAATTTGATAGCAACACAGTTCCACCCCGAAAAAAGCGGAAGCGTGGGACTGAAAATGCTTAAAAACTTTGTTGACATGACGAAGGAGGGATAAGAATGTACGCTAAGAGAATAATCCCCTGCCTTGATATAAAGGACGGCAGGGTGGTAAAGGGCACGAGCTTTGTAAACCTGCGTGACGCAGGAGACCCCGTTCAGGCGGCTATAGAGTATGACAGGCAGGGGGCGGACGAGCTGACCTTCCTCGATATTACTGCCTCCAGCGATTCCAGAGCCATAGTTACCGACATGGTAAGGGCTGTGGCGGACAGTATATTCATCCCGTTCACCGTTGGCGGAGGAATCCGCACCCTGGAGGACTTCACAGACATATTAAGAGCCGGAGCAGACAAAGTGTCGGTGAACTCAGCGGCGGTAAATAACCCCGATATATTAAACGAGGCTTCATATAAATTCGGCAGCCAGTGCGTGGTCTGCGCTATAGACGCAAAGCGCAAGGACGGCGGCTGGGAGGTATATATTAACGGAGGACGAATCCCCGTAGGACTGGACGCTGTGAAGTGGGCTGTTGAAGCCGAAAAAAGAGGAGCCGGAGAGATACTACTAACAAGCATGGACTGCGACGGACAAAAGCAGGGCTACGATTTGGAGCTTACAAAGGCCGTATCGGAAAGCGTGGGAATCCCCGTAATCGCCTCAGGCGGAGCGGGCGCACTTGAGCATTTTTACGACGCCTTCACGCTGGGCTGCGCCGACGCAGTGCTGGCGGCTTCGCTGTTCCACTTCGGAGAAATACCGATTCCTGAGCTTAAAGACTACCTTGATTCAAAGGGAATCCCGGTGAGAAAATAAATAGTAGTATTAGAAAATCCGCTCATAAGGGAGACACTTCATAAGGAAGATGTCTCCCTCGAAATTTTGCAATCCGATATCTAAAACATACGACAATTCTTGCACCACGGAACACAAAAAATCAGGAATATAAATTATTTTCGCTCTATAGGGAAATAAAATTGTTTGTCTATATTTATCAAGAAAGAAAAACGATATGGTGCTATCATAAATTAGGGGTGCAGATGATTGATATACAAACGGTAGTTATGGCACAAGAATACATTAAAGCACATCACAATGACAATGAGTTTTGCCTTGAAATGGTGTGTAATGCAATAGGATATTCTCGCCGTCAGCTCGACAGATTATTTCAAAAGCATATGAAAACCACTCTTTGCGAATACATAAATGCAGTTGTATTAAGCGAGAGTGCAGAAAAACTACTCAACGCCGATAACTCTGTTATTGATGTTGCTTTTGACAGTCACTATCAATCGCATGAGGGTTACACAAGAGCGTTTGTGAAGCGTTTTTCTGTTACGCCAAAAGAGTACCGAAAGAGTCAAATCGCTATTCCGATATTCACTCAGCACCCTGCTAATCATTATCATATTTTGAAAGAGGGACAAACAATGGACACTACAACAATTTGCACGGTTACACCAGTCAACAGACCAAAAAGAAAATTGATTTATCTTACATCAAAGTCGGCAACCGACTACCTTTCTTATTGCGAGGAAGTTGGTTGTGATTGGGAAGGATTGCTTAATAGCATACACGAAAAGTTTGATACGGCAGCATTGATTGATTTACCTGATTCTCTGCAAGAGAAAGGTATCAGCAAAATTGCCGCAGGGGTTGAAGTGCCTATCGACTACGAAAAAAATCTGCCTGAAGGATATAGGATGGCAGAACTTCCTGAATGTGTAATGCTTTACTTTCACAGCGAACCTTATGATAATCCCGATGATTTTGGTAAGTATATCGGACAAGTGTTTAAGGCGATTGAAAACTATGACCTTGAACGCTACGGCTATAAATATGCAACAAGTATTGCTCCAACACTCAACCTCGGCGCAGAGCCTGAAATCGGAGCAAGAATTGCTATTCCTGTTGAGTGTATAAAATAATCCTTGCGAAGCTGAACGCTCAGAATCAGTAAAATAAATTGTTTTCGCTCTATAATGTAATCACACAAAATGGAGGGATACAATGGATTGGCTAATCGGAATACAAAATGCCCAGATTACTGCAAACATAGCAATCGACATATTTTAAGTCGTCTTGTGTAACGCTGTCTCCGACCAGCGCTCTGATATTTTGAAAATCCTTCATCTCTTCCTCCGTCGGCGTTTTTTCTACATTTAAATCGTCGCAGGCGTGCTTTGCTCGTCAGGGTTTCGGTGAGGGATTATACCCCCGCCGAAAGGCTGAATGAAACCCGCCGCCTACAGAGGCGGGGCGACTTGGTTATAATCCCGCAAACTAAAAAAATCTGATAAAAGCTCTTGGGGCACCTTCCTTATGGAGGGTGCCCCTTTTTATTTACGCCACTTAGTGGGTAATACCCATCAGCAAATGCTTACAGGCTTTTTCGGTTCAAAGTTGGTCTCCATCGTCCATGTAACGGCGGTACAGCTTTTCATAGCAAAAACCTGCAAAAGATTGTCTATGCCGTTATCCTTCCAAGCCTGCAAAAAGGCTCGGCTCGGGTGTGAGAATATCTCCTCCCTGAGCTTGTCATCGAAAACCTGCTCCAGCACGCCCGTTACCCTGAGCTGAACCCCGCCGCCGGAAAAGCACATTTCAGCCTTTGGATTTTTCTTTATCTGAGCGAAAACGTCCTTTGTAGAGGCGGTGTGAAAGATTATGCCGTTTTTATCCGCCCTAAAAAGCAACATTCCCCTGACCCTCGGCTGGTCGCCATCAACAGTGGCAAGGTGAAAAACCGGGTTTTCATTCATCAGCTTAAACATTTCATTTTCGGTCATTATAATCATCCCTTCATTGTTGTATATCAATTTTATAACATAAAGGGAAGTACACCGCTTTAAAAATACATTTACAAAGCTTCAAAATACTGCTAATCTTTGTAATTATCCCTGTATTCACTCGGCGCAACTCCTACTCTTGACTGAAAGCAGGATGAAAAATGTGTACTGCTGCCGAAACCGCATCTCAAGGCAATTTCGGTTATAGGGATATCCTTTCTTCTCAGCAAGGTTTTGGCGCGCTCAATTCGTATTTCAATTAAGTACTCAATAGGTGTTACGCCCACCTCCTTTTTAAATCGTCTGTTAAAACTTGACGGCGAGATATACCCTAGTGCAGCTAAGTCTGATACCGTTATCCTCTCCATATAATGTTTTTCCATATAATGCTGAGCCCTAGCAACAGAGTAATCTGAGGACACCGCGCGCATATCCAAGGTCTCGCCCAGTATGCTTCTTATTATCCAGTGTGTGATTATCTCGGCTTGAGCGGCTAAGGTGATATGTGAATTAAGCATAGACTTGCTATATTCAAATACAAATGTATTCAAAGTCTTTAATATATCTCTGCAAAACTCAAAGGAGTGTCGGTCAAAATGCGGTGTTTCTCCGCCGTACAGCCTATACCGACTCTCAAAATACCCCTTATTTATCAACAGGCAGTAATAATGCCTGCCGGATTCATCATTGTGCGGTACATTTGGGGATGTGATTTCTGCGTGATAATGAGTTTGACGCTGAGCAGGAGTTTCAAAATATATTACAACCATATACGAAGGGTGGGTGTGATAGGGTTTAGAGGCATAACCGCAGGGTTCTGCTGAGGGGATAAAAACGCCGAGATTGCTGCACACATAGCAATCGACAAATTTCAGTTCATCCTGAGTAACGTCGTCTCCGACAAGCGCTTTAATATTTTCAAAATTCCTCATAGCTTCCTCCACCAATGCTTTTCTATATTATATCATATTTATTTTTCATGCGAAATAAGGTTTTTATCAAACAAAAGCGGCAGGGGCGTGCGCTGAACCCCTGCCGCAATGCGGTACTATTTAGTAAAAGTTGCGAAACACAGGAATAATCAGCCCTCCTATCGAATTACCCGCTGTAATAATCAGAAGATATACAAATGTTTTCAGCGACCAGGCATCAGCCGCAAAGAAATAGTACATATCGGCCACACAGTGCTCATAAGAGCAGAAAATAAAGGTTACTACTCCGAAAAACAATCCTAAGTACTTGCCGAGCTGATGAGGATTATTTTTGTAGCTGTCGATTGCTATGAAAATTAAAAGATTACAAAATATAGCCAAAACAAAAACGCTCAACGGATTATCTCCCAGCTTGGTATCGCAAAGCGCCGACGCCTCTCCCCTCAGCTTATCGCCTATTCTCGTGAGCTTCAAAAGATAGCTCATCGCCGCCGTTCCTGCGAGGTTTCCCAGCCAGATAAATATAAGATCAATAAACCTATACTTCTTTTTTTCCAGTATGTAGGAAACCTTGCCGGTATAAAGATTGAAGTCCATGGTGCAAATCGTAAACAACCCGACCGTAAACAGCAACGCTCCCAGTATTTTATTTTCAACGCAAAGATATGCCGTCGCCCCAGCTCCAATACATACGCCGCCCATCACAGCATACAAAAACGTTGATAAAAAGTGCTTAATCATATTTCTCCCCCTGAACAAACAATACTAGACATAATTATATAAGTAAACACTCGACAAAATTGCCTCAGTAAGTTTAGCACAAACCCGCCTTATCGTCAAATATAATAGTGAGGAAAATAGTGAAAAAACACAAAGAACGTCAGCTTGTATAAAACCGACGTTCTTTGTGTTCTTTAGTTGTAAAATCATGTCGTATTTAAATCTTTGCCTGCTCGACAAGCTCGTTTGATCACGCCTGCGACGATTGCTACCGTCGCAGGGGAGCTTTGCTCCTCAGGGTTGGGGGATTAAACCTCACCGAAATACTGAATGGAATCCGCCGCCGACAGCGGCGTGAGACATAGACGACTTGGTTATAACTCCGGATTTATTTTATTCGCTCAAGCTTCTTTTGAATCCTTATATCGTTTCCCTCAAAATGAAGTCTGCGGCAATAGCCGGTGACCCTCGACACAAAGCGGTCGCTGTAAGCCTGCTCAAGTTCCTTCAAGGATAAGTTCGTGCTTATTATCGTCGGCTTTCCTCGTGAAATTCTGGAATTAAACACACTGTAAACTGAAGACCTTGAAAAATTCGTGGCAAACTCAGTGCCGAGGTCGTCTATTATCAGCAAATCACATTCAGTGAGCAGAGAAGGAGTTATATCACGCCTGACGCCCTCTCTGCCAAACTGATACTCCTCAAGCGCCGAAACCATTTCAGGCGCCGAAATATAAACCACGCCCATTCCCTTTTTCGTGACCTCATTTGCTATAGCCAGCGCAAGATGAGTTTTTCCCAGCCCTGTACCTCCGGTCATCAATATGCCGTCACTGTACTCCGAAAAGTTCTGCGCATAGCCTTTGCAGAAATTATAAATATTGCTCATCTTGCGGCGAAACTGTTCGGGATAGTAGTGCAGCTCAAAGCTGTCAAAATCGGAAAGGGACAGCGGTGAGCGACGGTTGAGGTCGTCGCAGGCAATCTGCTTTAAAAGCTCACGGCGGCAGCTGCACTCAACACCATCTACATTTCCTCTGTCGTGGCATTTCATGCAGGTGTATCTTGGCTTGAGCTCCTCCGGAGTTACTCCGGCGGCGGCGTAGATTCCCCTCAGCTCCGCTTGGAGACTCAGGTTTTTCTCCTTAATAGACAAAATTTTTTCCTTCTCACCTGCCATCATCGCACGGGCTATGGCGGTAAAAGTATGGGTCAACTCGTTTTCTATCTCCATTGCACGGGGATGGGCCGATAAAAAAGCTTCTGTTCTCATCTGAGAATCACGCTTTGCGTCCAGTCGGCGCTGATCCAAAATTCTCTGTGCCCTGTCGTACACACTTTTGCTGTATCCCAAATTCTCACCTCCTACTTAAATTCATCTATACTGTCTATTGCGGTGATATCATACGAGGTTTTTCTCTGAACAGATTTTTCTGCTTGCTCGCTGTGGCGGTTGTTTACAAGCTCAATCTCCTTCATCGTATGAACTCCAAGCTTGTGCCATTTTTTGATTATCCCGTCGATGTACCTCAGATTATACTCTCCCTTTTTATCAACGCAGGTTTCATACGCCAGGCGTATTACATCGCTTTTATATCCCCACTCGTTCAGCCAGCGGTTTGCAAACTCAAGCTGTGTCTTGGTCGGCGAACCGACGGACTTTATTCCGAATATTGCGCTGACCTTTGCCCACGCATCACGCTGAACTGCAAATTCCTTAATTTTTTCCTCTGCCTTAGACACATTGTCTATCCCCTGCTGAGCCCAAGAAATGCCGACGCTCTCGATATATTTCATGCCGAACTTTTCACGGCTGACACAAAACTGCAAAAGCATGGTAATTACATCCACGGGAAGTCCGTCCATGTCATGCAGATTCAGCAATATGCCGAGATCTCCCGTTGACAGGGGTTTCCCTATTATTGACTGAGCTTCCTCAGCTAAAAAAGCAAATTCCTTGTCCTGCAATATTCTCTGTGAAATATACGGTCCGCTCGGACGAGGCGGTCTTGTAGAGGCGCGCTTTGGCGTCTTTGGTCTTTCAACTGCGGGTGTGGGGGTGTCGGCAAGTTCGGAAACAGCACTGCTCTCAGCATCAGACGGAGAAACACCGTTGTCCTGCCTTTTCAGCAAACCACAGTTTATCCAAAAATTTATACTGTCGCTGACATCAGCCGGGTGCATATTAAGCTCTGCGCCTAACTGCTCTGTGTTTATCGCTTCGCCACTGTGGCGCAGCACAAACAGCAGCACCTTGAGCTGTGCCGCTCCTGCGAGCTTGATATGCTCGTCCACAACAGAATTAGGAACTGCAAACACTCCGTTCCATGAGCCTAAATCTATACCTATGTTCTCCATTTTTCCTCCGAATAAAGAGCTAATATCGGTTTATCGCAACAACGCTATTACAAGGCGATTTGCGTTTTTATTAGATTATATCACATTTTTCGAGCTGCGACTACTACCGAAGCAATTAAATTTAAATCTTCGCCTGCGTGACAAGCTCGTTTGATCACGTCGCCTACAGAGGCGAGGGACATCGGCGACTTGGTTATAAAAAACGGTTCGAACATAGATAGACTGAAAAGAAATTTGCCATATCAAGCCCGATACAACCTACTTTTATTCCAAATTGCTTGCAATTTTACATCCGGTTATCGAAATTTGATTTACTACATATTGGCAAATTTCACTGTGATATCTCTGCCGCTTTCGGACATACTAAGCTCAAAAGGAAGGGTTGAGTTAATTATGATTGAACAGGATACCATCAGGCTTTTGCGAGAGTGTGACGCAGGAGTTAAGATAGGAATTTCATCAATAGACGAGGTGTTTGATTATGTACAAGACGATAAGCTGAGAAAGTGTTTATCCGACTGCAAGTCGGAGCACTGTAGTGCTTTTATAAGTATTCAGAACTGTAAAGATATTTCCCTCAATCATGGAAAAAGTCGATGCAATTTTGTAATCGTATAAAACCCGAACAAACCTCCGCCTTTGCTCTTGCTTTTTTACCGAGTGAGAGGTATAATTATATCAAAATTAATAATGATATTAGCGGGGAGCTTGTGTTACAGGCTGAGAGGAAGGTATGACCTTCGACCCATTTACCTGATTTGGATAATGCCAACGCAGGGATTGCCTGAAAATGTATATTTGTGGGAAGTTCCCTTGCGGCGGCTTCCCACTTTTATTTTTTGGAGGAATGAAGATGGTAAAAATCAACGGCGAAAGTCTTGATACAGGCGGAAAGCTCGTGTCTGAATATCTTTTGGAGCATGGATATGATTTAAAAAGAGTGGCGGTCGAAATAAACGGCGAAATCGTCCCGAAGGCGAAATACTCGGAGGCCACGCTCAAGGACGGGGACACAGTGGAAATCGTCAGCTTTGTGGGGGGCGGTTAAATGGGCGCACCTACAAAAGATGAATTTATAGCCGCTCTTCAGCAGCGGCACGGAGTTGAGATGCAGCAAAAGCTTATGAACTCGAGCGTTGCTGTATGCGGCTTGGGCGGTCTCGGGTCAAACATCGCTATAGCCTTAGCCAGGGCAGGAGTAGGCAGGCTGCACCTGATTGACTTTGACAGGGTAGATATATCAAACCTCAACCGCCAGGAGTACAGGGTTTCGCAATTAGGCAAGTACAAAACCGAGGCTTTATGCGAACAGCTTAAAGATATCGCTCCCTATGTTGAGATTACAGCCGACACGGTAAAGCTTGATGAGGACAACATTCCCTCGCTGCTCAAAAACGAGGACATCATCTGCGAGGCCTTTGACCTGCCCGAGGAAAAGGCGATGCTTGTAAATACCGTGCTTGAGTGCTTTCCCGACAAGTACTTGGTCGCGGGCTCGGGAATGGCAGGGCTTGGCTCGGCAAACAGCATAAGGACGCGCAGGGTTATGAAAAATTTTTATCTCTGCGGTGACGAGGTCAGCGCAGTGAGCGAGACAAGCGGACTGTTTTCGGCGAGAGTAATGCTCTGCGCCGCACACGAGGCTATGATGATATTGCGGCTAATAGCAGATAAAAAAGAAGCATAATGAAGGGAAGTAAATATATGGAAAACAACGACAAGCTTATAATCGGAGGTCACGAATTCAGCTCGAGGTTTATCCTCGGCTCGGGAAAATATTCATTAAAACTGATTGAGTCAGCCGTCAAGGACGCAGGAGCTGAGATTATCACTCTGGCTGTGCGCCGTGCAAACACAAAGGAGCATGAAAACATTCTCGACTATATTCCCAAAGGAGTAACGCTCCTGCCGAACACCTCGGGCGCAAGAAACGCCGAGGAGGCGGTGCGAATCGCCCGCCTTGCCAGAGAGCTCGGCTGCGGCGACTTCGTAAAAATAGAGATAATGAAAGACACAAAGTACCTCCTGCCCGACAACATCGAAACGGTAAAGGCGACTGAAATTCTCGCAAAGGAGGGCTTCATCGTTATGCCCTATATGTACCCCGACCTGAACACAGCAAGGGACTTGGTAAACGCAGGAGCCGCCGCCGTCATGCCGCTTGCCTCCCCCATCGGCTCCAACAAGGGGCTTGCCACCCGCGATTTTATCCAGATACTTATCAATGAGATAGACTTACCTATTATAGTAGATGCAGGAATCGGCAGACCCTCGCAGGCGTGCGAGGCTATGGAGATGGGTGCCGCCGCCATTATGGCTAACACAGCTCTTGCTACCGCAGGCGACCTGCCGCTGATGGCGAAAGCGTTCCGTCTTGCTATTGAAGCAGGCAGAGCCGCCCACCTCTCAGGACTTGGCAGAGTACTTGTACGTGGAGCCGCCGCATCAGACCCGCTGACAGGATTTTTGCACGACTGATACAAAAAGCTAAAACAGTTTTGTGAAAGGAGTTCATTACCGCAAAGATGGATAATCAATATTTTGTAGATTCGCTCTCGCTCTCCCCCGCCGCTTTGGAGAAAAAGCACCGACTTGAATCCGATCCCTCGTCGAGAAAGAGCCACATGGAGTATCTGCCGGGTATGGAGGTAATCGAGTCCGACATCTGCGACAAGGTAATGGCGCAGATGAACAGCTACGACTACAGCCGCTACACTGCAAAGGATGTAAAAGCCGCTCTTTCGCACGAAAACTGCACCATAGATGATTTCAAAGCCCTGCTCTCCCCCGCCGCAGAGCCGTTTTTGGAGGAGATGGCACAACGGGCAAGAATAGAGACGAGAAAGCACTTCGGAAACACCGTCTACCTCTTTACCCCCTTATACATTGCCAATTACTGTGAAAACTACTGCGTATATTGCGGCTTCAACTGCTACAACAAAATCAACAGAATGAAACTCACCTACGAGCAGATAGAGCATGAGATGAAAATCATCGCCGATTCGGGAATGGAGGAGATATTAATCCTCACCGGAGAAAGCCACAGCATGAGCGACATAAAATACATAGGCGAGGCTTGCAAGCTGGCGAGAAAGTACTTCCGCATGGTCGGGCTGGAGATTTACCCGGTAAACGTCGAGGACTACCGCTATCTGCGTGAGTGCGGCGCTGATTATGTAACAGTATTTCAGGAAACCTACGACCCCGACCGCTACGAACAGCTCCACCTGATGGGTCATAAGAGAGTATGGCCATACCGCTTCAATGCTCAGGAAAGGGCGCTGATGGGCGGAATGAGGGGAGTTGCCTTCTCCGCTCTTTTGGGGCTTGCCGACTTCCGCAAGGACGCACTCGCAAGCGCGCTTCACGTATATTATCTGCAAAGAAAATACCCCCATGCCGAGATGTCCCTGTCCTGCCCGAGACTTCGCCCGATAATCAACAACGAAAAAATCAATCCTCAAGATGTAAGCGAGAGCAGGCTATGTCAGATAATCTGCGCTTACAGAATCTTTCTGCCCTTCGTCGGCATCACCGTATCCTCCCGTGAGAGCGAAAGCTTCAGAAACGGTATTGTCAAGATAGCCGCTACCAAGGTGTCGGCGGGAGTTTCTACGGGAATCGGCGACCACGAGAGCAAATACACCGGAAAAGAAAGTGAACAGCCCGAGGGCGACGAACAGTTCGAGATAAACGACGGCAGGAGCTTCAAAAAAATGTACAAGGACATGGCTGACGAGGGCTTACAGCCCGTGCTCAATGATTATCTCTATGTATAAGGTAATATGCATAACTAACCGCCATCTGTGTCATGGGGATTTTTTTAAAAAGATAGAACAGCTTGCGTCAAACGGGGCTGATAAAATCATTCTGCGCGAAAAAGATTTGAGCGAGGACGAGTACCGTGAGCTTGCCAAGGCTGTAATGAAAATTTGCAGGGCTTACTCAACCCCCTGTATTCTGCACAGCTTTCCAGACGTGGCTTTAAAGCTTGGAGTCGGCGGACTCCATCTGCCTCTGCATATTCTCAGGAACTTGAGCGATGAAAAAAGAACTAAGCTCATAACAGAGCTTCCACTGCTCGGGGCTTCCTGCCACAGCGCAGACGAAGCCAGAGAAGCCGAGGCTCTGGGCTGCAATTACATTATTGCAGGGCATATATTTGAAACCGAGTGCAAGCACGGCTTGCAGGGACGGGGACTTGAATTTTTAAAAGAGGTCAGCGAAGTTGTTCAAATCCCCATCTACGCCATCGGCGGAATCACGCCCGAAAATATCGGCAAAGTAGTTGATGCCGGCGCAAAGGGCGCTTGCGTTATGAGCGGACTTATGCAGGCTAAAAACGTCGATACCTACCTTAATCTACTGAAATTCGGAGGACATAAAGATGAAATTTACCGGGGATGAGCTGTTGCTTTACGCCGTTACTGACAGGGGCTTTGTCGGACGCTTTAGCCTTTATCAGCAGCTTGAACAGGCTTTGGCGGGCGGCGTAAGCCTTGTACAGCTTCGGGAAAAGGAGCTTGAGCTTGACGCTCTTATTGAGGAAGCCCGTCAAATAAAACGACTGTGCCACAGGTATTCAGTTCCGCTGATAATAAATGACAACTACCTCGCCGCCGTCAAATCTGGCGCAGATGGAGTTCACGTCGGGCAGAGCGACGAGTCTGTAGCCGAAATAAGGCAAAAGGTCGGGGGCGATTTCATCATAGGCGCTACCGCCAAAACTGTGGAGCAGGCTAAAAGGGCGGAAGCCGAGGGAGCAAGCTACCTTGGCGTAGGGGCGGTGTTCCCCTCCCCTACGAAGGCAAACGCTGTTAGGATTACCCGAGAAGAGCTGAGGGATATTACAGCAAGCGTTAATATTCCCTGCGTGGCAATCGGAGGAATCACCCTTGACAATATCGACTATCTCAACGGCTGCGGTGTAAGCGGAGTGGCGGTTATCTCAAGCTTATTCGGTGCACAGGACATTGAGCTTGCGGCTAGAAAGCTCAAAGAAAGCGTTAAAGAAATTGTGAGCTGACAGGTGTGAGAAGGCTTTTACCGTACTATGTACTGCTTTTTCGCAGCAAGCCCCTGCCTCTTGCACAAGGGGATTTCGACTATTCATACTGATATAAAAAATCAGAAGTAATCGACAATCAAAAATCTGATATTCCAAAACAGAGCCGAGGCGTCTGCCTCGGCTCTGTTTTCACTGTGTTTATCTTATGTATCTTTGCGCTCGACCGTTGTTTAAATCTTCGCCGGGGAGCTTTGCTCCTCGGGGTTGGGGGATTAAACCTCACCGAAAGACTGAATGGAACCCGCCGCCGACAGCGGCGGAGGACATCGGCAACTTGGTTATCTTCCCTTTTCAAACACCGAAAGTACAAGACGGATACCATATATCATAAGCAGTATCCCAATGAGAATTCCTATTGTCTGTGCAACGAAAATTAAATGAAAAACTCCATAGATTCCCGCAAGCAAAACAAGAATACCGCAAACCAGCGTCAGCACCCATCTTTTAGACCCTGCTTTTCTCGTCTTAAACGATACAGCAGCTGAGGTTATTCCACTGATAATAAGCCAACCGGCAAAGATACTGAGAATAATAATATCAAGAAGCATACGAATACTCGGTATGAACAGCGCTAAAATTGAAACCACAGCCGCCGCAATACCTGCGACAAGTCCTAAAACGCCCATTGCCGCTTCGGTTTTTGATTTATCCTCTTTTTTACGCTTTGCCATATAATCAGCTATAGCGCAGATTCCCCATACGCCAAGTAACACAGCTACTATCCAACCGCTGTTAAGAAAAGCAACTCCCGGATAGAAGATACAGTATATCGCTGCGATGATAGAAATAACACCAAAAACACAATTAAATACTTTCATAAACAAACCTCGTTTTCGCTTAATCTTTGCTTACTTTAGTGCGCCTGCTATTTCTGCAGCACAGCAATATGACCAGCGCCGAGAAGAGAAATAAAAGAAAGGAAACAGTAATACAGTCAAATATTATATCTTCTGTTGAAACGTCGTTATCGTCGGTGGAATCACCGTCAGTAGCAGGCTGCGTCGCTTCACTCGGAGCTGTTTCAATACGGGCGACCACCTCTGTGTTTCCGTCATACTGAAATGCAGATGCAGAGGGAGTATATGTAGCAAACGCCAAGCATAGCGAAAAAAGCAACAGACACAATCCTTTAATTATTTTATTATTCCTCATAGTAAGCCATAACTGTGCTGTTCTTAATTAAAGACCTACTATTGTACTGTAGAAGGTCATGGTATCGCTGTAATCGCCGGCAATAGCGTCAAGGTCCTGACCGTACAAAGCTCTTTGATTCAAGACAAGCGTACCATCCTGTACAGTTCCCTGTGCATCATGGTTAAAGGTGGTAAAGTGATAACCGTTCACCCCGGGCGAGCCGTCGGCATTTATAGCCGTCTGGTCGGTGAGGTTACTATCGTTTACTATGCCTGTGTAAATGTCATAGGGAATCTCAAACGGAGCACCTACACTCTGCTGTGTAAGATAGTACTGATTGTCCTCTTCATCATATCCCTGTACATATACGGAAACCGCTCCGCTTGTCATGTTGAGTTCGGTCGCCTCAACCTCAAAGTCGGAATAAACGTAGCTGTCGGTATCTGTCTCGGGCTGTTCCAGCGTACCAAAATCGACCTTATCGGGAATTGTGATTACATAGCTCACCTCTCCGGGAGTGCTTCCCTCGATTTTAGCTGTAACTTCGGTATCGCCGTTTGGGTCTTCATTTGTCAGGGTAGCGGCAGACGCCGATACTACAGCCGCAGTGGCAAGCAATCCGGCAAGTAAAACTGTGAAAATCTTCTTTGCTTTCATTAAAAACATCCTTTCAAAATAAAATTTATTGATAAGAGCGTTTTTTCTGCAACGCTTCTTAATCACTTAACTATCAGCTTCAGTTCCGACTCTGCGGAATTCAGGGGTTCATGCTCATCATCAAGGGTAACACAGCGGTAAGATACTATTGCGGTGTATTCGCCCGGCTCAAGCGTTTGTGACAAGGGGACATCCGTCAGCCCGTAGCCCGGTTCAAGCAGATCTGACTCATACAGCACCGTACCGTCCTCAAGCTTCAGCGTGGCATAAAATCCGCACTCATTCGCCTTTGGATTCCCGATACTCAAATGCAGGCTTGTATCACCCGAATTCATTTCAGCAGTGCCATAGCCAGGTATTTGAATACCGACATCGGACTGAGAGGAGGCTTCGTCCTCAACGCCCGTATCCCAGCCATCGCTTATTCTTCCGACAACTCCAGTTGAGCTTGGCGCCTTCCCGGCGAAGAAGTTGTTATACACAACAACTCCGCCGATTGATATAAGTGCCAGAATTAAAATTACGATTATTACTGTTATCAGCTTTTTCTTTGACTTATCCAATATTATTCCTTCTTCTTAAAACTATGATAAAGGTCAACGACGCCAGCGCAAGCAGAATGATTACAGGGTAAGCTACGTCTCCTGTATTTACAGCTTTACCGTTATTGCCCGATACTGAGTCTTTTTCAGTATTATCTTGCGCATTGTCATCTGTCACAGTCTGAGTATTATTATCCTCATTATCGACAAGTGCAAATGATGCAGGCTCGGCAACCGTAAATACGGCAATACCGTCTTTAACCGATTCAGGCTCATAGTATGTGAGCTGACCATCCGCATCCAAGACGGCAAGCTGAACTTTTTCACTGTCAACGGGTACTGTAAGCTTTAGCTCCCCCTGACACCAAAGCTCAGCAGGAATGTAGTTCCCGTTTCTGTCAGAAAGAGAAACCTCATACATACTCAAAATATTTCTTCCGCCGAGCTTTGATGTGAGCGCATTGTAAACCGCACTGTCCTCTGCGCAGGGGCTGTAACCAACCTGCAAATCCTCGTGCATACTGCCTGCGACAGTGATGTTATTGCCTGCGGATTTAACACTGTACTTGAGGAAGTTGCCCTTAATACTCGGGTAGCCCTTGTTTAGAATTGAATTGTGCACCCAAATCACCGTATCATCGCTGACCGAATTAAGCTCATCGACAAAGCTCTCGGTCATAAAATCTGTGCTTTTCGATATTCCGTTATTCGTGATGTCAGGCATCTGCGTCGAATCAGAGCCGACTGCACTCAGTCCGCTTATCGTGCTGTAAAATACGTTTGTAATTGTTAAACTATCGTTTAATCCCGCAATAGAGCCTGTCGTGCTCTCAGAGCCAGCGCTTACAGCGCCGGAATTGTACGAGCTTTCGATTATACCGCTATTGCTGCCGGCAAGTCCGCCGGAAATCTGACTGCTTGAAGTGCCGATTTTAGCGTTGTTTACACAGCCGTAGATTGTACCGGTATTTGCGCCTGCAATACCGCCGCACTGTGTGCCCGTTATAACAGAGGCGTTGCGGCAGCCTGTGATTGCACCGTTGTTTTCGCCTGCAATACCGCCGCTTATCTCGCCCTTAATATTCGAGTTCAGAGATGCCGCCTCTATGGACAGACCGTTATAATGTATAGTACCCGTTGTGAAGTTTACGCCGCTTATGCAGTGATCTATCGTACCGTTGTTTACTGCGGCAACTCCGCCCGCTGTCTGTGAGGAAGCTGTAAAGCTGCACTTAAACACCATTAAATCCTTTACAGCACCTGATTCGCCTATAATTTCAAAAAGACCTCCGTATTCAGCACAGCCTACATTAAGCCCTATAATGCAGTAGCCGTTGCCGTCAAAGCTTCCGTTAAACGGCTTGTTATCGGCTGCGCTGCCGATACCCTGAATCCACTGAGAATCGGCAGGGGCGATTATATTGTTTTCGAGAATGTAGCTTTGTGAGCCGTAGGCTTCATAATCGCTTCTTATAAGATTCGACAGTGTTACAAGGTCGTCGTAGGTTCTGATTATGAAATTTCCGTCATCGTCCCTGTCAAAGGCGTCGGGTTCGGAATAGGTATTTGAGTAAGCGTCCTTATATGAAAGATAGTAAACCGTTCCGCCCTCAAACACGGGGTAATCGTCCGGTGTTTCGCCATTGTCGATATTCTGATACCAGACCTGAGTACCGTCTGTAACTTTGTTGTTGAGCAGATAGGCTACCTCGCCGCTTGCGAACTGCTCAGGAGTTTTGGTAATTGCGCTTGTATCGGTAAGCTGGGTGTCGATACAATAGCAGTTGCTTATCAAACCGTTGCCGTCGCCTCTGATACCGCCGATATTGTCATCACCCGTTCCGACAACACTGCCAACATTGAAACAATTATTTATTGCTCCATTACCCGTGTAGGTGTTTTGACCTCTAATCGAGCCGACATATACAAAACCTGTAACAGAGCCTGCGTTATAGCAATTATATATCCTTCCTCCGTAGGTTGAGCCTACAATTCCGCCTACTCCCTGATTGCCGACAACCGTTGCTTCGCTGAAGCAGTGCTGCACGGTAACGCCGGAGTTATTATTGCGGCCTAAAATTCCGCCCACTCCGTAGTTGCCTGCGAAGTAGCTGTTTATAAGCCCAACGTTGTATATATCCGCTCCGCCTCTGGTATAGCCGAACAACCCGACATTATCTGCGCTTGAATCATTGAAATAAAGCCCGCTAATCGTATGGCGCTGACCGTCAAACTGACCGGTATAGGAATCATCCTGAGTTCCTATCGGAGTCCACTCTCTCACGGCACTTGACTGTGCGCTTACTTCACCGTCATTTACCACAATATCCTTAACGAGCACGGCGTTTGCCGCGCTGTTTTGACTATCAAAATCGGCATGAGTGCTGTCGCCGTTTACAAGGGAAGCAAACCAGTAAAGCTGACCTGCATTGCTGATTTCATAAACGCCGTCGCTGTTTAAAACTGCGGGCTGGTATTGGTCACAGATTGTACAAAAGCCGTTTTCGTTATATTGATGCACATGGTCGGAGTAGAAATTGGTCATGTAAATTCGCTCGGCAAGCTTTGCGTCAATATAGTTTGTCATTACATAACCGATGGTTTTCCTTTCGGAATCCGTTGCCGGCTGATTGAGCAAATCCTCAGTCATAAGCAAGAGATTAATCTCCCTCGGCTGTCTGATATTGTCCTTGGCTGCTGAATAATTGAACAGATAGTTAGCGCCGCCTGCTGTCAGCTTATTATCAGTTGCGTTCTCAATCGTGCCGGTAAAATACTGGAGCTTCGTCGTTGAGTCATCCTCGCTGTAATTATCCTGAACATAAAGCTTGCTTTGACCCACCTGTTGAGCATACTTATAGCTGGAATAATCATTATCATCCCACTTGCTTCCGTCGATTCCAAAAGCGTTAAGCAGGGAGTAAGACAAGCCCGCCGAGTCCGTCTCGAGCTGAGCTTTATATTCCGAGGAAAGGTCAAGCCTTCTGATAAAGACTATTTTTCCCCTCACCTCGCCCAAGGTAGGAATCTCGTCGTTAGATGACGGCTTATAAATCGGGTAAGATTCGTCCTTTATATATTTAAGTACTTGATCAGCTACATCCTCGTCAGAGCCGACAGTTTTACCGTCGCCTTTTAGGGTCATAACTATTGTTTCTCCGGGGTGAGTTTCAAGGAAATCCCTGGCGGTATTCATAACTTCCTCCAGCTCAAGCACATTACCGTTTTTGTTTCTGCATATAATCGCAGACATACCGTGGATGATATTCGGGTCTTCCTCTGTTTTAGCGCTTGCACGGTCTATTCTTATATCCCACACTCTGACTCCGGCATTTAGCTGCTCATCCAGATAGAGCTGATGGCACAATGTCGCAGACAAAGCCTGCCCGGCAGGCAGCAACATCCTTGCCGCTCCGGCATCGTGTGTTCCGGGCATATTGACCTCGGAAAGATACATATCGTCTGGCAGCTTCGACATCCAGTTGCCGGCATTTATACTATAATCGACCGACTCCTCTGTGTATGCGTGCACCCCGTTTTGATTTAATATCTGTAGCTCCCAGCCAAGCTTTTGAGTGCTTTGTATCAGTTTAACCTCGTCCTCGTCGTTTTGCTCCTCAAGCGAGAGATAAAGCTTGCTGTTGACATTGTAAATATAGTAGATGTCGCTCTTGCCCTCTACGGGAATGAATCTCCACAGCTGGCTTTCGTGGTCGTTGCCCTGATTCTGCCAAACGTGAGCCACCGCCCCGTCGTCAATGCTCTCTCCGTCTATATCCCAGACAAGATCCTGAGGGAACATAACGTTGGTAAAGTTCATATTTTCTTCCCAGTTATAATAGCTGCGAAGTCTGTACGCCTGCTCGGATTCTATCCATTCGGCTGAAATTTTAGAGGTGGAGCCTATGTTATACAGCTGCAGGCAGTTTCCGTTGGGCACACCAACAATCGTACTGCCTGTGTTGTTGACGCTTACGTTGCGAATGTAGCCCTCGGGGTTGAGCGTAAATACGGGCGCTCCGGCGGCAGGGTCTGACACACCGTTTTTACTCCCATAAAGCTGTACTTCCTCACCTGTAGTGAGCGGCTCGTCAGTCGGCTTTATAACCCATTTTGTGCTTTTGCTTGTGAGCGCAATTTTTGTGTGCTTGGCGATTTCATTATCAAGCGTGCCTACGTAAAGCCCGTTGCCCGCCTGGTCGGTTTTCTTTGAAATAATGTAGTAGGTGTCCTCCTCGCCGTCAACCGGCACAAAGCGAAACTGCTGGTTATCCCGGCTGAGATCTCCGTTGTGGTATTGGTGCAGTACATTGCCTACCTCCGAGCTGTCGTGCTCAACGTCAATCCAATACCCGCTGCCCTCATAATGAATACCGTAATAACCGTTTCCGGCAGACTGAAAAACCATTTCGCAGTTGTCGCCGCTCGGTTCGTCAAGATGTACAACGGCGTTGAACGTACCTCCGCCGCCGTTTATATTCCATCTGTACCTCAACTGTCTCAATTCGCTAAGCGGATCGTCCGAATCGTTTGATTCCTCCTTTAAATATATGTAATATTTTTTACTCGTATCGAACGACACATTTTGCTCATTCGAGCTTAAATCTTCTTCAATAGTTACCGCCATAACATTTATCCCCGAAAAAATAATTGTCAGCGTCAAAAAAACTGACGTTATAGCTTTAGCTATTTTCATCTTGATCCTTCCTTTCGTTCAAAAAGTAAGTATTACAGCCTGTTTACCTAAGCTCACGATTGCTTTACGCCCAGACTGTGCAAGCTTTGCCGATTCAGCCATATGGACAAGCCCTCGCACAACTGTTCGGCGGTAGGCGGAGCCTTGATAAAGTAATTTGCCCGCAAACGGTAGGCGTGCAGGGAAAAGTCGAGATCACTGCACCAAATCAGACCGCAGTCAGGACACAGAGAACGCAAATGCTCCGCCGCATTGAGTCCCGCCACCCCCGACAGCGCAATAATGACCCCGCTGGGTTCTCCTTTTTTTACAGCATCGTAAAAGCCTTTAGAATCCTCATGCAGCTCCACGGCGGGAAACAACCCGTGCTGGGCGCAAAATCTCTTTGTCCATTCGGAAATCTGCCGACCCGAATCATCTGCTAAAATTACTATGCGGCGCATATCTACACCTCCCCTTCAAAATACTTACAAGACAAACCGTCAATATCTGCCTGTTGCCCCCATTATATAAAAGCCCTTCCATACATTCCATGAATTTGGCACGAACCGTAAAAATCCGTCCCGAATTGTAAATGCAAGGCAGGATTTTGCTCCTGGAATGTGGTACAATATATCAGTAAACAAGAACAAACTGGAGGCATTGCCATGCGTATTGCTATTGTTGATGATATAGCATCCGAGCGAAAAGAGCTTATTGACAGGTTAACTATTCAGCTTAACCGCCGCGCCCTTGACGCTCAGATTTCAGAATATAAAAACGGCGAAGCCTTCCTTTTAGACGCCATAAAGGAACACTTCGCACTCGTATTTATGGATATTTATATGGAGGGTAACAACGGCGTGGAAATAGCAAAGAAGCTGCGCAACTTTGATCGGAATTGCCTGCTGATTTTCACCACCTGCTCTACAGACCATGCCTTGGACGGGTTTCGTGTCAGGGCTCTGCATTATCTTGTTAAGCCATATTCCGATAATGAACTTGACACGATTTTCAACGAAATCATGGAAAGACTGCCCGCCCCGGATAAGTACATTGATGTTCATATTGTGGGAGGTGTCGTCCGCTTACGTCTGAGTGAAATATTGTACGCCGAACATTATCAGCACCGTATTCATATACATACCTCAGACGGACAAACTACTATAACACGCCAGACTTTCTCGGATTTCACTGCAAAGCTTGACGGTGACGAACGCTTTTTCCTGTGCAGCAGGGGTGTGATTATAAATTTTGAACACACAGAGGATTTCGACGGAGCAGCCTTTACTTTAATCAACGGTCAGAAGGTATCCGTCAGCCGCGACAAAATAAAATCAGCCCGCATTGCTTTTGGCGATTTTCTGTTCAAGAGGGGGCGCAAATAATGATAGATATCCTTCGCCCTATTGTCGAGCTGGCAATTATATTTCCGGGCGCACTGCTTGCATATCTCCCGATGAAGCAGTATTTGCGCATAAGCTACGGTAAACTCGCTGCTATAGCCTCCCCAATTTTACTACTGCTCTGCGTTATAGGTGGAGCTCTGTCCTATCTTCTGCAAACTGGAACTTTATGGGTCAGCTTGCCTATATTGCTTATTTTAGGCGCCGCCTATTGCCGCACGGTAAGTATTACACTCTGGAAATCAACCAGCGTCATCTTAGCCGTCTGCGGTGTTTTTTCCTGTCTAAGGAGTATTTCAACAAGCGTTAACACCATTCTTCATGCTGATAATACAGAACCCTGGTTCTGCCTGAGCGCAGGTTTGATATATAATCTTCTTTGCTGGACATTCGTCATACTTGCGTGGTATCCAGCAACCCACGCCGCCCGTGATTTGCTGGAGAACGAAATAATCGCTAAAACTTGGTACGTGTTTTGGATTTTGCCGACTGTATTTATTGCACTGAACTTGTTTTTAACCCCTGTTAATCCTGAGCTTCTAAATCAGGGGCGTACCCTTCAACTATATCTTGTAAATAATATTGCCCTACTGTGCCTGCTGTTGTTATTCTATTTACTGTTTTATCTCATGGCGTCCAGTCTGGATCGAAACGACCGCTTAAGGCAGGAAAACCAGTTTCTCTCCATGCAGCAGGCACAATACAACAACCTGAAAACCGCCATTGCGGAAACACGTCAGGCTCGCCATGATATGCGCCACCATTTTAATACGCTTTCTGCACTCGCTAACCGCAGCGAGTGGCAGGAGCTAAAGGCTTATCTCTCTAAGGCTAAAGAAAGCATACCGACAATGGAGCTGAATCTGTGTGACAATCCTGCTGTAGATGGCGTTGCCTGTCATTATTGCCTGCGATATAAAGAAAATGCTATTCCCTTTTCTATCAAATTGGATTTGCCGCATGAACTGCCAATTTCAGAGATAAATATGTGTCTGGTGCTGTCTAATTTACTCGAAAACGCATTGGAGGCAAGCCTTCGCACGAATTTATCAAGGCGTTATATCAAAGTGCAGGCTTTCCTACATTCCTCAAATGTTATCCTGCTGACAGTTGAAAACGCCTTTGACGGAATCGTAAAGGAAAAGAACGGAGTTTTTCAATCCACTAAGCACCTAGGCGACGGGATAGGGATTCAGTCCGTGCGCCGCATTGCGGAAAAGAGCGGCGGTTATTGCAGCTTCACCCAGAGCGACGGGATTTTCTGCGCCAATGTTATGCTTCGGGGCGAAAGCAAAGGCAGTACAAGCCGCCAAGAGCAGGCTTGATATCTTAACTTATTTGTATTGAAAAAAACAACGAGAGACTGCTTTTGGCAATCTCCCGTTGTTTTATTATCTTAAGCGATGTACATTATTTTTACGCACTCTGAAAATAACCATAAATAGCGATATAGCCACAAGCAAAAGCCCCGGCAAAATATATGATCCAACTCCAAACGAACCGGTCAGCGGCAGCTGCGTCACGGCAATATTTGAAATTCTGATTTCCTGCGAGGCTGAGTTGTTGTCAATAATCCTCTGCCCGGAATCAAGATTATAGCCGCTAGGTGCTTTAACCTCCACCAGACAATAGCTTTCTCTGAGCAAATTCTTAAAGCTTGCAGCGCCGCTTTCATCGGTTGTTTGAACATCACTCAGATACCAAGTGACGTCCTCGCCGTCTGAAATCGTTTTGTCGGGCTTGAAGCTCAAACTCCCATAAGCCTCATCCGACATTAAGTCCTCGCTATCCCGGCTGTAAATTGCAAACACAGCGCCCGAGAGATAACGCTCGTTATCGGCGGCATCTACCTTTAGGATATCGAACGACCACCTTTGGTATATGTTGGCGCAGTTTAAGGATATGCTCGTATCGGGGTCGTAGGTAAAGGTATAGGACGAGCCGGAGCGGTTATTCCAGTTACCTAGCCTGTAATCCTCCTTATTCTGAATTTCAACTATTGTGTAATTCTCCCCCTCTGTCCAGGTGAAGTCTTCAAGCTCCAGCTTCAGCCTTTCGCTTGAGCTTGAGCCGCTTTCAACGGTGAGCAATATATCTTTATATTTGCGACCATTGGCTTCGAGTGCAGCAGTAAGCTCCTCAATACCGGTATATTCTCCCGAAATTGCCTCGCCCGAATATATCACGAAATTAAATTGAGTATTTTCATCGGCGGTATATTCATTGCCCTGCAAATTCACAAGGTTTTTCTGTAAGGAGGGCACATCGGGGATTTTTACTCCGACCGGCAAGGGCATGGCCTCAAGCTCGTTGCTTACACCCATAAGTGCGTAATGATATCCGAAGCTGTTCCATGCGGTCATGCCTGCAGCTGCGTTTTCATCGTCAACCTTTGCATTAAAGCTGAATTCAATCCTTGCTCCTGCGGGAATCCGAGTTCCCTCATCGTCCTTGATATTGAGGCGAATCGAACGCACGTCACCGGGAGCAGTGTCAGCTGTCCATTCCTGCCAGTTGGAAGTACCGTCCCAGTCTGCTGAGGAAAACTCCTGCGAGGACGAATACTCGACCGCATAAAATTTATTGTCCAGTACATAGCTTTCGCCCTGATTTGGAATTATTGTGACCGTGAAATCGGGCTGCTCAGCCAAAGAAACCTTAAACTCGCTCATTCTGTCGGCGTCAGCGTCAAATGGGCTGTGGTCGCCGAACTGCGGCAGACTGTCAATCAGGATTAATTTCGTCATTCCCAAGGTAGTATCATTTGTAACAGTCAGGGTATATTTAAACTCGCTGTCCTTATCGCTGAGAACAATATATCTTTTATCTGCGTTTGAATTGGCGCTGTTGTCCTGATTTTGTATTTCCTCCACCGTTTTGACCGAAGCAGTTGAATATCCTTCGGCTACGGTCACGGGCGAGGAATTATACACGCCCGCCACTTCATTATTCTCGTCATAAATCAACGAGCCTTGCGCTGCGCTGTCGTAATCCTGTGCGTTAGGTATCAGGGTTGCGTAATTTGTATAAACGCTGTTGATGTAGGTAGTGGTCACGTTTCTGCCTGACAGGGTCACATCGACATAGCCGCCGCTTTCGGGGATTGAAAATGCAGAGTCTGCAAAATCTATTTTCAGCGTTTCCTGATTATCCTGCCTTGTGAGAGATACATTTACCGTAACTCCGCTTGCCACGGTTATTGTAGTTGAAGTACCGTCCAACGGCAAATTATATTCCGTATTGTTATACCCTGTGACGGTAATATAGTCGTCGTGCCTTTCGCTGACTGTGAAAATATCGTAGCTTGCTACAGGCGTTTCGCTTATGCTATCGTACACGCCCAGTGAAACCGTTCCTGTCAGTCCGTACGGTGACGGGAGCACATCCACAAAGGTATAATCCGTTATGGAGGACTCCCCGGAATTATGCAGTCTTGCCCGCCAATTCACAGTGGCATAAGGCGAAACGCTTGTGGTGTATGGCTCAACTATGCCGCTGTCGTTAGTATAGGAATCGGTATAGCAGGTAACTCCGGGAATAATTTTGCCTCGGTTTACTGTAACATTTGAGATAAGCCATTGAGTACCGTCGCTGCTGTCTGCGGCAAAGCTGTATTCACCGCGGATATCCTCGGCATTTTTTACACTTAACGTGCCGTCGTTCTGCTCGGTGTAAAAATCAGTAATTTTGCCGTTTACAGCTACGTTCTGAGTGTCCGCAGCCTTTACTCCTGCGTCAACATAGTCATAGTATCCCATACCGATGACGTTTTCAGCTTCATCAAGGGTTTCATTTACCTCTCCGATATTACAAACATAGCCGAAAACTATCGCCTCGCCGTGGTCGAGGTAGTATTTCTCCTCGTAATCATCGTATTTTACGGCGTTTTCACCGCTGCCGCCCGATATATTGAAGGTTAAAATACCGTCATCAGACGCAGAAGCTCTAACCGTAGCAGCTTTATAGCTTACTGTTTCCTCAGCATCAGCAAGGGTTATATCCGTAAAGGGATTTGTGGTCGGAGTTGTAATTGAGGATGTGACGGTCGAATTTACGGTAGTGCTGTTGATGAGGCGGAAGTAGGTAAAGCCCTGTGGCGGTTGGTCGTATATATCCTGCAGGTAAAGTCTGTTAGTTCCGTCATTATACAAGACTACATAGTATGACACTGCTCTGCCGGTGCTGTCGGCATTGCTGTAATAAATACGGCTCGGAGTTTGGGTGTATGTACCGTTTGGTGTGACGTTGTTTATGCGTTGATAGCGGTAGGTGGCATAAACACCCTTTTGCAGGATAACGCTTCCGGGATTTTTAAGACCGTGGTACACGGTCTCCGGGTAACCATAAACATACAGCGAGTTTTGTATTCTCTCGCCGTTTACAGCTTCACAGTAAGCAGAATAAGTTTCGCTGCCCTCGCTGTCGCTTGGATATGTGAGGGTTACATAGAAGCTAAAGGCCTTCTGAGGGTCTAAGGTGATTGAAGCATCAGCACCCCAGCGCATATAATACGAGCCGTTTTCATTCTCTATCGTCCAGTTATCGAGGTTTTCCACCTGTACGCCCTCGGCTTCCTGATATGACAGAGAGACGTTTACGTCCTTTTCCCACTCAAACACATCGGCGGTAAAGGGCAGGACGTCGTAAAAGCTTGCGCCGTTTAGAGTAAGCTGAGAATCGTTGGGGTTGCTGAAGCTCATTCGATAGGTAACGCTCTCGCCCTCTCCGACAGCGGTATAATCGTCCTCGTCGGCGGTGTAGGTGCCATCGCTGTTTTGGGTTACGATTTCCTTGTTAAAGTTGATGAGTGAATACGAGCCCCAGAGGGAAGCGTATATCCTGTCGGAGGGTTTGTCGTTCATCCACGCTATACCGCCTATGGTGTAGGCGGTGCTGGTCATCAGCTGTGAATCAACCAAAACATGGTAGTTAAGCTCGGTGTAGAAGGGTGAGCTCTGGGTCTGAGAATAATAAAGCTTCATCTCGGTGTGCAAGCCGGTGTAAGAATAGGTCTCGCCGTCTATCGCGGCAGAACTCGAACCGTTGGAGGCTGTTACGGTTACGGAGTCGGCGAGGAGGTAATTGCCGCTCTCGTCAATACCGACAATAACCTCATTATAAGTACCGGGGGTTGAAAGCTTGTAATAGCTTACACCATCAAGCTCATATGTATCAAGCTCCCTATCGGCGAGGGAGGGGTTTTGCTCCACGGGCGCAAGGAGAACCTGAGTGCCGTAAAGCTCGTCAACCAGAGGAAGGTTTTCATACGAGCCGTTTCCGAAATGGTCAAACTCAACGGTATAGTCTATTACGTAATCGGGCTTTAGGTTATTCGGTGTAAGCGCCTCCCCTGTGCTGTTGAGGCTTGCGTTTTTATAGATATAGGCTTCACGGTTTAGATTTTTAGATATACTATGATATGACTTTCTCGAGCGAGTACCGTCCATGTTTGCATAAACGTAGGCAGTATTAGAAATCCTGTTGCTTTCCGTGCCGTAGCAATTCGGGCTGTCGTTGCTCAGCATTTGGAAGGTGTCCTTAGACGAAGCATAGATATATAGGTTTCTCGTTTCTCCTCCATACAAAACCATGGGCGTGATTTCATCGTTAAGAGTCCAGACTGTGGAAAAGGTAGTGGAATCTGTAACTGTATAGCCCAAGCTTTGAAGGGTTTCCTTTAGGGAGGTTTCAACAGCGGTTGTCTTTCCTGCGTAGTCAGTTACCTGAAGGGCTGTTTTATCCTCATTCCACGATATTGTAAGGGTGTCGGTACTGTTTTCTATATCGGAGTTTGCGGCGTTTATATAGGCAGTGCCGCCGCTAACGTCCTTTACCTCGCTCCATTGGCTGAAGGCGGTGTCTGCCACAGTAATTACAAGGTCTTTGCCGTATTCGTCATTAAACATTCTCTCCATATTCTCGGGCTTGATATAAAAATATGGGTTAAGAGAATCCTCGACGGTATAAACCACGCCTGCTTCGTCTGTATAACTCAGAGATGAGGAGTTTTTAACTGCAAGAGTGAAATCAACCGCACCTCCCATATATTCATCGCCAGCTACAGATTTAGAAACAGCAATACTTCCTGAGGAAACGGTAAAGCTCTTTACTGCTGAGCTTCGGCTTGTTTGGTCGGGTGAGTAGGTATAGTGGGTGACAGCCTCGACATTGTTGGTAAATTGATACGGACTTTTGTCAATGCTAATCTTAGAGCTGTCAAAGCTTAACGCTGCTTTGTAAAAGGTTAAGTTCGTGGTTGTAGTGGCAATTTCGGCAGTGGTACTTGAATTATAAAGGCTCCAGCGGAAAACTACGCCCTTTTCATCATCATATTCAACAGTGGGATTTATAATTGTCGCCCCGCTACTATAAGTTACACCGGCTATTGCTATATCACCGGCGTAGAACGTAGAATTTGCATAATAAGCGTCTCCGTTTTTAATATTTTCAATTACCTCGTCGCTCCAGGATATACCGCTGTCTGCGCCAAAATCAAAGCTGTCACAAAAATCAACTGTCTTTACAAAATCCTTTCCGTAGGCAGAGGTCTCAGCCGAGCTGCGGGAATAGACAATTTGGTAGGACAGGTTGCTGCTCGGGATAATGTTCCCGGCGCCGTCGCCTGTAAGAGCTATGCTTGAGCTTCCCGTGCTCGTCTTTACCGGCGAAAATTCGTTGGGCTGGGTGTACCAATATGCCTGAATCGCCTTGGTGTAAGCCGGAATATCGCCCTGAGCCGAGACGGTTTCACATTCGATTACTTTGTCACGGTTTTTCTCCGCCTCATCTTGAGACAAAATCACACCCCAAACCCTTAGATTTCCTCCTCGTGATGAGGGTGAGGGATAGCTAAAGCTTACAGAGGCGCTCGCCGTAACGCCTGCCACAGGGGTAAATTCAATATACATAATATTCGGCGCTTCGGTGGCGTAGCAGGTGATATCCGTGCCGTTAAAATTAATAGTATTGCCCGGGGAAATGCTTGATGAAGCGTCAAGCTCGGAGGTCTCAAAATACACTCGATAAGCCTTGGTGGTTTGAATATCGGTGCTGCTGACTGAGATATTGACAGAAAGGGAATTTCCCGTGAGGGTCCCATACCTGCCTATATCGGTATCGCTATTCCAAATAGTGCCGTCTGCATCAAGAATTGAAATATACATCGGCTGGTCGCCTTCAGAGGTTATCTCCAATTCCTTTTGACCGTCAATATATGCCGCAGCATCGCTGTTTCCAAGGCTTGAGGTAAGGGCGGTATTATAGAAGGGTCGATAGCCGATAATTAAATTTTCATTTGTAAATAATGCGGTTGCATCCTCGACTGTGGTAACGCCGTTTACCTGAGACAGCTTAGAGCAATACGCCATGCCATAATCTCCGATTGACTCTATCACTGCCGGGTTTTCAAAGGTGAGGGTCTCTAAATCCTCGGCGAGCTTAAAGGCGTAGGAATCAACAGAATTTACTGTGCAGGTAAGTCCATCCTCGGGAATTATAGTTGCGGGGATATTAATGCTAGTCTGACCGTAGGGGACGTAGGCTACGCTGGCTGTACGGAATTCGGAGTCATACTTATACACTACCCCCTGAGAATCCACCCAGACAGTACCCGAAAGAGAATTGAGGGGGACTGGCATATCGTTGAACACGCCCTCGTCGATATTAATTTGGTTTTCGCCGTCGAAGAGTACACTGCCGGCATTTACAAGAACCACCTGTTTAAAGGTATATATATTAGGTCCCGAATTCTGAACCGGCTCGGCATAAATACGGTCAACCGAGCTTCCGATAGTAAGCTCGTATTTATTTGCAGTTTCAGTTCCTGACTGAAACCATGTATGCGACGAACCGCTAACGTCGTAGTAAACGGTTTTCAGATTCCTGTTGGAGGTAGCTGTACCAAAAAAGGTATGAACACCCGAGGGTATATATAATTCCCCAAGGGAGTTGCAGCCTTGAAATCTAAAATAATTTGTACTTGAAAAAGAATCGTCATGTACAACAACTCGTTTGAGCTGAGGGCAAGAGATAAAAGCAGTGCTGGCGTTTGAACCTATCTTTACGCCCTCCTCAAAAATAACCTCCTGCAGAGCCTTTGCATTTTGAAATGCACATAAACTGTCAAAGCTTGTAACGGAGCTCGGGATAACTACCCTTCTTAAATGATAATTATAATAGAACGCCTGCTGAGCAATAGAGCTTACAAAGGAGGGAATCTCATATTCTGCATCTTTCTTGTACATTGGGTATAAAACGAGCTGAGATGTGCCGTCGGAGAGATGTTTAAACAGCACTCCGTCTACAGAATAATAACCCCCTTCATTACCCTGGGCAACGGTAATATATTCCAATCTATCAACACAACCCAGTTGATTAATCGAAACTACCGACCTAGGGATATGGATTTCGGTTAGTTTACTACAGGCATGGAAACTATTGGTTATGCTCTCCAAGCCCTCATTAAGTGTTACTTTGGTTAAACTCGTACATCCCACAAACGCAGCATGTTCAATCGTCTTGACATTACCGGGGATCTCAAGCTCAGTAAAAGAATTATAGGAGAAAGCAGTGCGCCCTATACTCTCGACACTGATTCCAATTTTAAGAGTTTTAGCATATGCGGATGAAAAGCTGGAGTCGCCAACTCGAGTAATACCGTCTCCAATTACAAAATTATCCACTTCATGTTTAGATATATATTGATTCCATGGTGTATAAATTTGACTAGAATAATCCGGTATAGCGCCTTCACCGGAAATTGTAAGGGTGGTCTCCCCTGTAAAGTAATCCTGAGCATATATCCAAGTAAGTCCTGTGTCTGCGCCCGTGGTAGGGTCTAAAATACTTCCGCCGTCAATTACTTCATCCTTGGAAGCGCCTAAGCGAGGGGCTACTGAATCGGACTGAGAAGCATTGGTGGTCAGGAAGTTTGCACTTACCGGGGCATTATCGGTATATTCAGCCGACAGGGCGGAGCTTTCCTGCGCTGCTGCCGCAGGCTTAACCACAACAACCGAAGAAACAGTAGTAAAGACAAGCGCTATAGCCAACGCCGCAGATATAGCCCTTGCTCCCCCTTTGTTCATTTTGAGAAATCTGCTCATCTTATCCATTATTCTTAGTCTTTTCATCCTTGCATCACCCTGTTTTCGTTGTTTTAGAATGGTTGAATACATTTGAGCTAATGACTTCTTGTCTGTCGTATCTGTCGTTCCGTGGTTTTAACTAGTCTATTTATTATATTTTACCAAAAATCCAGCAACCCGTCAAGAAAAAGAGTAGGAATTATTATGTTTTTTATTTAGGCATTATCGGGCGGACTATTTAATAATCATAAAAAATCAAAGAGGGCGAGCCTAAACTCGTCCTCTTATTTTTGAACCGAAATTTATCAGTACTTCTCCCTTTTCACATAGCTTGTGTGCAGAAGCTCGTGAGCCTTGTGACTGCCGGGCTTCTCCAAAAACTCCTCATATACCTGCTTGATTATCGGGCTGTCGTGCGACTTTCTCAGCGGGAGGTTTTTGTCCTCCTCATACAGAGCCTTTGCGCGCTCCGCCTTTAAATCCGTAAAGTTGCGCACGCTTGCCGGCTGAATCGGCTGTCCGCCGCCGTTGACACAGCCGCCGGGGCAGCACATAATCTCTATAAACTGGTAGTCGGCTTCGCCCGCTCTGACCTTGTCAAGCACCTTTGCGGCGTTTGTAAGTCCGCTGGCTACGGCTACCTTTACATCCATGCCCGCTACATTATATGTAGCCTCCTTGATACCGTCGGTTCCTCTGACCTCGGTGTAATCAATAGACTCAAGCGACTGACCGGTAAGAGTGTCCGCCGCTGTTCTCAAAGCAGCCTCCATTACGCCGCCGGTTGCGCCGAAGATAGCAGCCGCTCCCGTTGTGATTCCAAGCGCAGGGTCGAACTCGCTGTCGGGCAGCTTTGTAAACTGGATTTGCGAGGCTTTTATCATCTTGGCAAGCTCCCTCGTAGTCAATACTACATCAACATCGGGCACACCGGCTGCATTTTGATCATCTCTGCCAATCTCAAACTTCTTGGCTGTGCAGGGCATTACAGACACAACCACTATATCCTCGGGATTTAAGCCCTCCTTCTGGGCATAGTAGGTCTTTATCATCGCTCCTGTCATCTGCTGGGGAGATTTACAGCTTGAAAGATTATCCAGAAGGTCGGGATAATAAAATTCGCAGAATTTGATCCAGCCCGGTGAACAGGAGGTTATCATAGGCAGTGTTCCGCCGTTTTTCACTCTCTCGATAAACTCGTTTGCCTCCTCCATAATTGTGAGGTCAGCTCCGAAGTCGGTGTCGAACACCTTGTCAAAGCCGAGCATCTTGAGCGCCGTTACCATCTTTCCCTTTACATTAGTGCCGATTGGCATGTCGAAGCACTCGCCGAGGGTGGCCCTGATAGCGGGTGCGGTTTGAACTACCACATACTTATCCGGGTCGTCCAGTGCGGCGAATACCTCGTCGGTCTGATCCTTTTCAACTAATGCGCCCGTAGGACATACCGCCGTACACTGACCGCAGGACACGCAGGAGGTATCGTTCAAATCGGCGTTAAAGTAACAGCCTATCTCGGTGTCGAAGCCTCTGTTGTTTGCGCCGATAACGCCTACATACTGGTCGTTGCATACGGCTACACAGCGGCGGCAGAGGATACATTTATTGTTGTTTCTCACAAGATGAGGAGTAGAAGTATCCACCTTAACCTTTGGGTTGCTGCCGTCATAGCGGCACTCGTCCTCTACGCCGAAGTCATAGCACATCTGCTGAAGCTCACAGCTGCCGTTTCTCGGGCAGGACAGGCATTTTCTGTCGTGGTTTGAAAGTATCAGCTCAAGGGTGGTTTTTCTCGACTGCTGTACCTTTCTTGAGTTTGTAAATATCTCAGTGCCCTCTCTCTCAATCGGATATACGCAGGAGGCTACAAGGCTTCTTGCGCCCTTGACCTCAGCCACGCACATACGGCAGGCGCCTATCTCGTTTAAATCCTTAAGGAAGCAGAGTGTCGGAATCTTTACGCCGATTTTCTCGGCGGCTTCCAAAATTGTAGTACCCTTTTCAACGGTTAAAGGGATATTGTTGATTTTAATATTTATCATTTCCATTTTGCATACCCCTTTCTGTTAACCCTTGGAAATTGCGCCGAACTTACATTTTTCCATGCAGGCTCCGCACTTAATACACTTAGCAGTATCTATTGCATGAGGCTCCTTGACCTTGCCGCTGATAGCGCCGTTAGGACATACTCTGGCGCAGGCGGTACAGCCGCGGCATTTGTCTGGATCAATGCTGTACTGCAGCAGCGACTTACAGACGCCTGCCGGACATTTCTTATCCTTGACGTGTGCTATGTACTCGTCACGGAAGAAGTGAAGCGTTGACAAAACCGGGTTTGGCGCTGTCTGACCAAGACCACACAGGGCGTTTTCCTTGATGTAGTAGCAAAGCTCCTCCATCTTGTCTATATCCTCCATTGTGGCGTTGCCCTCGGTGATTTTTTCGAGCATTTCTAGCAGACGCTTAGTACCTATACGGCAGGGAGTGCATTTTCCGCAGCTTTCATCTACGGTAAACTCAAGGAAGAATTTTGCGATATCGACCATACAGGTGGTCTCGTCCATTACTATGAGTCCGCCACTGCCCATCATCGAGCCTATGGAGATGAGGTTGTCATAGTCAATCGGAATATCGAGGTGCTCCGCAGGGATACATCCGCCCGAGGGACCGCCTGTTTGGGCTGCCTTGAACTTCTTGCCACCCGGCACGCCGCCGCCTATCTCCTCTACGATTTCACGCAGGGTAGTTCCCATGGGAACCTCTACAAGTCCTGTGTGATTGATTTTTCCGCCGAGGGCAAACACCTTGGTGCCCTTGGATTTCTCCGTACCCATAGAGCTGAACCACTCGGCTCCGTTTAATATGATTTGGCAAATATTTGCATAGGTTTCAACATTATTTAAAATTGTGGGCTTTCCAAAAAGTCCCTTTACAGCCGGGAACGGCGGACGGGGTCTCGGCTCGCCTCGGTTGCCCTCGATAGAGGTCATCAGCGCCGTCTCCTCGCCGCAGACGAAGGCTCCCGCTCCGAGCCTGAGCTGTACGTCAAAGCTAAAATCCGTGCCGAAGATATTCTCTCCGAGCAGTCCGTACTCGTGAGCCTGATCAATAGCGATTTGCAGTCTCTCTACCGCAATCGGGTACTCCGCACGGACGTAGATATAACCCTGATTTGAGCCGATAGCATAGCCTGCGATAGCCATAGCTTCAAGCACAGTGTGGGGGTCTCCCTCCAAGATAGAGCGATCCATGAACGCTCCCGGGTCGCCCTCGTCCGCATTACAGCAGACGTACTTCTGACCCTTTGGCTGGGCTGCGGCAAAGCTCCACTTTACGCCTGTCGGGAAGCCGCCGCCTCCCCTGCCGCGAAGCCCCGAAGCCTTAATCTCCTCAATTACCTGCTCGGGGGTCATCTCGGTCAAAGCCTTGGCAAGAGCCTTGTAGCCGTCCATAGCTATGTACTCATCAATTTTTTCGGGGTTTATAACACCGCAGTTTCTCAGTGCGGTTCTGCGCTGCTTTGCGTAAAACGGAGTTTCGTTGAGCGACTTGATATTGTCGCCGTCCACTGTCTCCTGATAAAGCAGCCTTTTCACTATTCTTCCCTTTAGCAGGTGCTCCTCTACAATCTCGGGGATATCCTCCACCTTTACCATGCTGTAGAAGCTGCCCTCAGGGTAAACTATCATAATCGGACCCAGGGCGCAAAGTCCAAAGCAGCCGGTCTTGACTACCTCTACCTCGTTTTCGAGCCCACGAGCCTTGATTTCTTTTTCAAGAGCCTTGATTATTTCTCCGCTGCTTGAGGAGGTACACCCGGTACCGCCGCATACAAGCACATTTGAACGATACATACACTACCTCCTTATGCCTTTGAGCCGAGAGTGTACTCGGCGACGGGCTTGTTGCCTGCTATATGTTCATCAACTATCCTGACGACCTTCTCGGGCGTCAGCTTAATATATGTGGTTTTTTCACCGTTTTGGGTTTCCACCTCTGCCACGGGCTCGTCGCTGCAAAGTCCTATACAGCCCATCGTCGTGACAGTCACGTTTTCTAAATTTTTCTTGGCTATCTCATCAACAAATTTATTCAAGACCTCTCTTGCCCCTGCCGCTATTCCGCAGCTGGCAAGTCCAACCCTGATTTGAATATTATCGGGGCTTTCGTGTCTCAGATTCAGCTGAAATTTGGTGTTTTCCCTTATTTCCTCCAAGTCAGCCAGTGATTTCATCAACTGCACCTCCATAAATTATCTGTGTTTGCTCATCTAAATAATCTCTTATCCATTCGCACACCTCTGCGCTCAAAAGCGGCACAGACCCGAGTCCGAGCTTCATTGCTCGGGTATCAAGCCCAAAGCTTCTTTCCAAATACCCTCTTTTGTAAAAAATCTCCGTCTCATTGCCGCAAAGCATTAGGGTGCGCACGGTTAAATTTACATTTCCCATAGGCGGACAAAATTTATTTTTAATAAATCTCGCCCTCACTCTTGTCCCCTTACCGGAAACCGCTTCAATACTAAGACCTCCGCCGGTTTTCTCGGCAAGGCTCTTGACCTCAAAAAGTCCCATACCTCTGTGCTCGCCCTTGGTTGAAAATCCCGGCAGGCACAGCGAGCCGAGCACATGATTGTCAACGGAGCAGCCGTCGTCGGCTACCGTGAGTTCTATGCTTGATGTATCCTCGGTCAATTTTATTTCAACCAGAGAGGAATTCGCCTCAAGGCTGTTTTGGACAAGCTCCAAAACAGCGAGTGATATGTCCACTCAGTTATACTTTGCGAGGATCTCGGGAATATCCTCGGGCTCAAGCCTGCCGTAAACCTCGTCATTTACAGTGAGCACCGGGGCAAGTCCGCAGGCGCCGATACAGCGGCAGGCAGTCAGAGAGAACTTTCCGTCCTCGGTACACTCCTCGGGTCCTATCCCGAGACGGTCGGTAATTTCATCAATCAGCTTGCCCGCCCCCTTGACATAACAGGCAGTTCCCAGACAGACTGAGATATTGTACTTTCCCTTGGGCGTAAGCGAAAACTGAGAATAAAAGGTCGATACGCCATAGACCTCCTCTACAGGTACGTTTAACCCCTCGGCAATCATAATCTGCACTTCTTTTGGCAGGTAGCCGTAAATTTCCTGAGCCTGCTGAAGCACGGGCATAATAGCGCCCGGATCATCCTTATGACTTTCGATGACCTCCATAAGCTTAGTGCGCTGCTGCTCAGTCCCGTTAAAAGGGATTGTACTGATATTTTTGAGCATTTCCTTAATTCCTCCCTGCGGTGATGGTTTGTGCTGATATGTGCATTTTTATATCACGCCCATATGTAGTTTATCATACTACAATCGCATAAAAAAGTCCACGAGAAATTGTAATTTTTCGGCGGCTCAGAACAAATTAGGAAAATTCACCTAATTTGTTCTACAGTTTTTAGTTATTATTTCGGGCTTCTCCCTGAACGAAAGCTCGATATCCAAGTGCAATTTGCACTATTGCATAGAGTTGATCTTGTGGGTTTTGACAAAATTTTTAATTTTTCTTGAATTATTTTTATAATGTAGTATAATTTACTCGTTTTAGCTTTAAAGCTACTGTACTTTAAAGCAAGAAAGCGAGGAGGAATTGATTATGGTTATGTGGGTCACATTGATTTTGTACCTGCTGATAATGATAGCAATCGGGGTGTACTGCCGCAAGAAAGCCGGCAGCGTAAACGATTTTGTTTTGGGAGGGCGAAACGTCGGCGGCTGGATGACGGCTTTTGCCTATGGAACATCCTATTTTTCTGCGGTTATTTTCATCGGCTATGCAGGTCAGTTCGGCTGGGAATACGGTATGGCGTCGAGCTGGATTGGCTTGGGCAATGCCGTTATCGGCAGTATGCTGGCGTGGATGATTCTGGGAAACAGGGCGAGGGTCATGACAAAGCAGCTGGATGTAGCTACCATGCCCGAATTTTTTGAGAAAAGATATCTGTCAAAAAGCCTTAAAGTTTCCTCTGCGTTAATAGTATTTATTTTTCTTATTCCCTACACCGCTTCTGTATATAATGGTCTTTCTACTTTATTTGCTTCGGCATTTACGGGAATAGACTACAGCGTATGGATAATAATTATGGCGGCGCTCACAGCTGTTTATGTAATTTTGGGCGGATATATGGCTACGGCTATCAACGACTTTATTCAAGGCATCGTAATGCTGGCGGGAATCGCTGCGGTAGTAATCTGCGCCGTGAACAATCAGGGTGGTCTGAGTGAAGCGCTCAGGGCAATGTCGCTGATACCCTCTTCAAGCGGCGAGCCAGGCGCATACTCGTCGATTTTAGGTCCTGATCCTATAAACCTCATCGCCGTGGTAATTCTTACGTCGCTGGGCACCTGGGGACTTCCTCAGATGGTTCAGAAGTTTTATGCCATTAAGGACAAAAAGGCGGTCAAAAGGGGAACTATAATCTCCACCGTATTTGCCGTTGTGGTAGCGGGAGGCTCGTACTTCCTCGGCGGCTTCGGCAGGCTGTTCACTACTGTTACGGGAGAAGCCGGAAAAACCGAGATAGCTGTGCTTCCAAACGGCAGTCCGGACTACGATTCGATTGTCCCGGCAATTTTAGATACCGCCGTGCCGGAAATACTTTTCGGAATCGTCGTAGTTTTGGTGCTGTCGGCTTCAATGTCAACGCTGGCAAGCCTGGTGCTGACATCAAGCTCGACCTTAACCATAGATATGATAAAGCCCTTTGTTAAAAAGGGAATGAGCGAGAAAAAGCAGGTGCTGACGATGAGAATATTCATTGCAGTGTTCCTGATAATCTCGGTGGTAATAGCTATCTGCAAAGACAGTCTCAACGCCATGGGAATAAACATAAGCGCTTTGATGTCCATCTCGTGGGGAACTCTGGCAGGGTCCTTCCTTGCGCCCTTCCTCTACGGTCTTTTCTCTCGCAAAATCACCAAGGTCTCGGTTTGGCTGAGCTTTATAAGCGGGGTAGTAATTACAGTTGTATCAATGATTCTTTTCAACGTTGGTCTTTTCCCTGAACTCACCTCTTGGGCGGCTTCACTGCCGCTGAATCTCGCCTCACCCATTAGCTGGGGAGTTATCGCGATGCTGGTCGGACTTATTGAAGTTCCGCTTTTAAGCCTTGTGACAAGAAACAAAAAACAAAAAGAAATAGACATTTTATTTGACGAATTCAAACAAAGGGTGTAAGATATATAAACGGGCTGTGACGCTTTTGGCTCGCAGCTCCAATAACTTTATAAATACTTTTATTCATTCCAAAGGAGATAAATGAAATGTTTTTTCAAAAGGATATCGAAACTCTGCCACGCAGCGAGATAGAGGCAATTCAGCTTGAGCGTCTCAAAAAGATGGTAAAATACTGCTATGACAACATAGGCTTTTACAATAAAAAGCTCACCGAGGCAGGGGTCTTTGACGGGAGCAAAATAAAGGAATTGTCGGATTTACAATACATACCGTTCACCACCAAAGACGACATTAGGGAGAACTATCCATTCAATATGATGGCAGTTCCCATGAAGGATATAGTTAGAATCCACGCCTCCTCCGGCACCACGGGAAAGCCGACAGTCGGGGTTTACACTAAGCAGGATTTGGATACCTGGAGCGACTGTGTGGCAAGAGTAGCGGTTGCGGGAGGCGCAACCGCTGACGATATAATTCAAATAAGCTTTGGCTACGGGCTTTTCACCGGGGCGTTGGGGCTTCACTACGGTCTTGAAAAAATCGGAGCTACGGTAATTCCGGCTTCCTCGGGAAACACAGCAAAGCAGCTGATGATGTTTAGAGACTTCGGGGTTACAGGATTAGTCGCAACCCCGAGCTATGCTCTGTACCTGAGCGAGGCTGTCAAGGAGGCGTGCTACCCGATGAGCGATTACAAGCTCAGAATCGGAATTTTGGGCAGCGAGCCGTGTACCGAGGAGATGAGAGATCAAATTGAGCGAAACCTGGGAATACGGGTATCGGACAATTACGGACTCACCGAGATAGGCGGACCGGGATGCAGCGGAGACTGTGAAGAGAGAAACGGTATGCACTTTGCCGAGGATCACTTTATCCCCGAAGTAATCAACAGCGAAACCGGACAGCGGCTTGCGCCCGGAGAGATAGGGGAGCTTGTCATCACAACCTTGACAAGACAGGGTATGCCCGTGCTGCGCTACCGTACAAAGGACATTACTAAGCTCAGCTACGAGAAATGTCCCTGCGGCAGAACCCACGCCAGAATGGCAAAGACAATGGGTCGCACCGACGATATGCTGATTATCAAGGGGGTAAATGTATTCCCGACGCAAATTGAAAGCGTGCTCGTCGGCACGGAACATATCGGTCCCCACTACCAGCTGATAGTTCGCAGAGCAAACTTTAAGGACAATCTTGAGGTCAAGGTAGAGCTTGCAAATGGCGAACTGCTCGATAATTTCGCCAATTTAGAGCAGCTTCAAAAAAATATTCACGATAACCTCAAGAGTGTGCTGGGACTGGAGACAAAGGTAACCCTGGTAGAGCCTAAAACTCTGGAGAGATTCCAGGGCAAGGCGAAGAGAATCCTTGATTTGAGGAATGAAGAGAACTAAATACCATAGCGTATTTTTCCATATTCCGCTTAACGGATTATGGGTTTGAAGATTGAAACTTAGTATATAATCGAGTAGGAGGCTACCCATTAGTTGAGTAGCCGACCTCTCACACCACCGTG